>NZ_VOYG01000001.1:0-267661 GCF_013420785.1 Acinetobacter sp. YH01011 | reverse complement strand
TACATTAGCCAACCATTGAAAGAAACACTTAAAGAGCAAGGCATTGATTTAATTACTTATCCAAGAAAAAATATGAGAGTGACCTTATTGCCATTTTCTGATGAATTTCATCTACGACAACGTAAAAAAATTGAAACATTGATAGGATTATTGAAAGAAAAATATCACTTAGTTACGAGTAAACATCGTTCGATTGCTGGTTTTTTAGCAGGCGTATTTTCTGCACTATGTGCGTATCAACTTTGCCAAAAGAATAAGCCTAAAATTCATGTGATTAAATCTTTGGCTTATCCGTAACTGGGGTTATATTACAATTATTTAATTTTAGTTAACAAGATCAACTTTAGTCCATTGTATTATTTTCTGAACCCATTATTCGCTTAAGATGTAATCTCTTTAAAACAAACAACGGTTAAAAAATAATGTTTAAATTTAAAAATTTGTTAATAACGGTAAGTTTAATCACAACGCTTACAGCATGTACACAAGTGAAAACGCAAGAATATTATGCCGAGAACTTAGATGAGGCTAAAAAAGTTTTGCAGAAGTGCGAAGAAATAGCCAATCAAGGTAAATCACTAGAAGGTAAAAAATTAGAAAACTGCAACAATGCGGGGAATGCTGTGATGCAAGGCATGATGAAAGATCTTACCAAAGGTTTAATGGACGCAATTCGCTAAGTTTTAAGTATTCGTTTCTAATATTAATGTAAAAACTTAGCATAAAAGTCAGAGGCAGATTATTGCCTCTGATTGATTTTATGCTACGAACAACTTAACCCGCAGTTGGATTGGTAAGCTCCGTCATTGGCCAACGTGGTGTAGTCGTAACCGATAAACCATCTTGCTGCCCTGCTTTTAAACGCTGATAGCCCGCAAAAGCAATCATTGCACCATTGTCGGTGCACAATGCAGGTTCTGCATAATAAACCGTTGCACGAATTTTAGCTAAATCTGCTTCTAAACGCTCACGTAAACGCGTATTTGCACTTACTCCACCTGCAATCACTAAGCGTTTTAAACGTGTTTGTTTTAAGGCTTTCACTGATTTTTTGACTAGCGTATCCACCACAGCTTCCTGAAAACTTGCTGCAATATCCGCATCACGGTTTTCATCACCTAGTTTTTTCATTTGCACTGAAACTGCAGTTTTTAAACCACTAAATGAAAACTCCAAACCTTGGTGCAACATTGGCCGTGGAAACTCAAATGCCAATGGATTACCTTGTTCCGCCAGTTTGGCAATATTTGGCCCGCCTGGATACGGCAAGCCCATCATTTTTGCGACTTTGTCAAAGGCTTCGCCCGCAGCATCATCAATCGACTCGCCTAACAGTTCATATTGCCCAATACCATAGGCGGCCATGAGCTGAGTATGACCACCCGAAACCAATAACGCTACAAAAGGAAATTCTGGCGGTGTGGCAGACAACAATGGCGCAAGCATGTGCCCTTCCATGTGATGCACCCCAATTGCAGGTTTATTTAAGGCAAATGCCAAAGTGCGCCCAAATAATGCGCCTGTCATGAGTGCCCCCATCAAGCCAGGTCCACGAGTATAAGCCACTGCATCAATTTCAGATTTTTTGACCTGACTTTGCTCAAGCAATTGATTCATTAATGGAATAAGTTTACGCACATGGTCACGTGAAGCCAGTTCAGGTACCACTCCGCCATATTCAGCATGCAATTTAATTTGGCTGTACAGCACTTGTCCACGTAAACCTAACTCACTGTCATACAGGGCGAGTCCTGTTTCATCACAAGATGTTTCTAAGCCTAAAACGATCATTAAATTGCCTATAACCTGTATCAATTCTATTGCGAAACCTATTATAGACTTGTGATATGAGATGTAAATGAGTAAAATACTGACCTTCACTTGTGATCGTGGGCAATTTCGCCCAGGTCTTATCCATAACTTAATGAGGATTCTTCATGCCACAAGTTAAATTGAAAGAAGGCGAACCAGTAGACGTAGCTATCCGTCGTTTCAAACGTTCTTGCGAAAAAGCAGGTGTTTTAGCTGACGTACGTAAGCGTGAATTCTACGAAAAACCAACTCAAGAACGTAAGCGCAAAAAAGCTGCTGCTGTTAAACGCTACCAAAAGAAATTGGCGCGTGAATCAGTACGTACTACTCGCCTTTACTAATTAATTTGTGATTGCCTGTCTGGATTAAATAATGACGACTTTAAAAAACCAAATCACTGACGTTTTAAAAGCGACTATGCGCGCGAAAGAAATGGATAAGTTAACGGTAATTCGTAGTCTACAGGCGGCAATTAAGCAAATTGAAGTTGATGAGCGCAAAGAGCTTGACGATACTCAGGTTCTTGCGGTCATTGAGAAACAAATTAAACAACGTAAAGAATCGGTTAAAGCCTTTGAAGGCGCTAGCCGAGAAGATTTAGCTAGTAAGGAACAAGCCGAAATTGAGGTTTTATCTCAATTTCTACCAGAAGCTATGACTGAGGAAGAACTTGATTCCATGATTGCGCAAACAATTGAAGCGCAACAAGCTACTAGCATGAAAGATATGGGTAAGGTGATGAACTCTCTGCGTCCGCTCATAGCCGGGCGCGCCGATCCTGCACAAGTATCTGCAAAAATTAAAGCTAAATTAAGCTAAATGACCTAAACCATATTCTTCAAAATATTGATTGAATTTAATTAGTATAGTTATGCTGAAACATTCTGTCTCTCAGGTTCTCTGAGCTGATCTTTAAATTGCATAGTGAATAGCTATATTTTCCCATCAACATTGTTTGATCTTTTTGCTTATCTATCTCTATCATTGGCTGGATAAAGTTTATGTTGAAGGTTGATATGCTTTTGCACTCACCTCCAAAACAGCTCATTTTAAATCACACTTTACCTGATACTTGTTAAGTAATTGCATTTCTTTAGATGAACTCACCTGCTGAATGACGTCCTGTTTATTAATATTTTGATAACGATGGTCTAAATAAGCACGATTTTCATCCGCTGCCTGATATAAACGATCTACATAACGGCTCACAATACCACAAAACTGCTGTTGTTGCTGCGCACTAAAGCCTTGCTGCTGTGGGTTTAGGCCACGTAAAAATTGTCGGGTATCTTGCTTATATTGTGCATTAATTTCTTCAACCGCCATCACATATTGCTCCGCACTCGCAGCATAGACTGTCGGTAATAACATCCCCAAAGTTAGGCATAAATAAATATATTTTTTCATTTTCATTCAACAACAACATCACGCAATTTCGGTTTCATTCTAGCACTGTATGCTCCGTCAAGTACTACTCACACGATGCAATTGTCAGAAAGTTTGGTTTGTATTGTGTGAAAACCTGCTCAGAAGGTTCGGGGATTTGACCCTGCGTCACAGTCCCTAAACGCAAGCGAATAATATCGGGTAAATCGAGTCGATAGGAATAAATTGGACTCCCACATTCCTGACAAAATACTCGCGCCTTATTGGGGCTATGAAAATATTCTTTCAGATATTTTAAGCCGCGTACCACTTCAAATTTTTCACGGGAAACTGGGCTATTCCAACCTAAAATCCCCCCTTGTGCACGACGACAATGCTGGCAAAAGCACAATACTGTTTTTTCAATTTCGGCATGGTAACGATAATACACCGCACCGCATAAACATTGTCCCTCAATCATTTTAAACTCCTTGTATTTATTGTTATTGGTTCAACTTACACCTTTTAAGTTATATTTTTAACTGTCGTTCTCTTTGCATTTCGGTCACGCGGTTTTTTATATTTGCCGACATAGCTTGATTATCTTTAGCTAAGCGTTGTGCATGTAATAACGATTTAATCGCCTCTTCTTCCCAGCCCGACCAATATTGCACCTCTGCGCGATACCGTAGCACATTTACCGTGCGCAGTGGCGATGCCCGATCTACATTTGCTGCTTGCTGCATTAAATTCCATGCCGATAAATCACGTGGATTTTTCTTTAAAAAACCTTGCAGAATCGTTTGCGCCTGTGCTGACTGATTCTGACGAATCAACACTTCAGCCCACTTAAAATTTAGGGCACGATTTTCTGGCATAATGCGCGCAGGTGAACTAATGGTCTTATGCGCTAAATCAATTTTATTTTGCCCTAAATAAATGTCAGTTTGAATAAGTGTCAATAAATTATGTAAACGATTATGACTTTTAGCCTGATCAATACTCTGCTGTGCCAGAACAAAATCGCCCTGTTGACTATAAAAATACGCCAAAGCCAAATTCGCCGCAAAATGGTTACGGGTTGCAAATGCTTTAAGCTGCTGTTCTGTCGCCTGCTGCGAAACCACCAAACTATATAACTTTAAAATCTCAAAGTCTTCATCACGCAGCGAGGTTGGCACTGGTGGCAATTGATTGGCACGTAAACGCGCCTCACTCATCCGCTCTGTGGTTAAGGGATGGGTAAACCAAAAGTCAGGTAAGAAGCTCACTCGACTCGTAGTACGGTGCATCACCTCAAAAAAGTCTGCCATGCTTTGTGGGTTATAGCCTGCGCTATACATATATTGCATGCCAATACGGTCTGCTTCACGTTCCTGATTACGGCTATAAGTCAATTGCTGATCCATTAAAGCGGCTTGAGAACCCATCATCACCGCTGCGCCTGCATCACCATCGGCTTGTGAGGCAACCAATGCCCCAACCACAACCCCAGCGAGTGCCAACAAACCCTGTCCTTTAAATGCCTCTTGAGAGCGACTGTAATGACGTTGCGACACATGCGCAATTTCATGCGCCATCACGCCCGCAACTTCATCCATATTACGGGCAGAATTAATAAGACCTGTGTTTAACGCAAATAAACCACCCGGCACAGCAAAAGCATTAATTTGTGGATCATTGATAATGAGTAGCCCAATGGGTTGCCCCAATTGAGTTTGGCTGAGTAGATGCGAAAACGTATTGATTAATTGATCTTCCAGCCACGGGTTTTGCGTGACAGGCATTTTACGCTGCACTTCCCGATAGACTTTTTCACCAATACTGCGTTCTTTTTGCTGATCAATTAATCCCACACCACTGCCTATTTCAGGCACATTAAATTGTGGTGTGGTGGTTAGATTGGCACTTTGGGTTGTCGCAATACTGGCAAAACTCAAACCGCAGATCAGTAATAGATGTTTCAATGGATGATCTCAAATACATATTTTGCATAATGATTCACTATAACATTGAAAAATGAACGCATTTGCAATGATGTGTTATCAATTTTTACCAAATCATCTTTAACTTTAAGACGTATAACAAGCAGGATTAACAACATATTGCGGGCGACGTCCTTCCAGCGCATCAACTAAATTTTTATAGGCTAAGTTTGCCATTTGTCGACGAGTTGCTGCAGTTGCTGAACCAATGTGCGGCAAAGTCACGACATTATCTAACTCAAATAATGGTGATTCTTGCAGTGGTTCTTTGTCATAGACATCCAAAGCTGCGGCAAAAATTTTGCCTGCTTGTAAGGTCTGAATAAGTGCCTGCTCATCAATGACCGAACCACGCGAAATATTGACCAAAATTGCATGAGACGGCATTAAATCAAGTTCACGCTGACCAATTAAGGCTTTAGAGTCTGCATTTAAATCGACTGCCAGTACCACAAAATCAGACTGTTGCAGCAATTCATCCAGACTTAAATATTCTGCATTAAATGCCTTCGCCACTTCCATTTTTTCACGACGATTGTGGTACACCACCTTCATATTAAAACCATGAAATGCTCGACGTGCGATAGCAGCACCAATATGCCCCAAACCTACAATACCAATGGTTTTACCATAAATATCCCGTCCAAACTGCGCTGCACCTACGGTACGTTTCCACTGCCCTTGTTTGGTCCATCGATCTAAATACGGAACTTGCCGTGCGGCACTCATTAGCAAGGTAAAGGCTAAATCCGCTGTGGTTTCAGTCAAGACATGCGGTGTATGGCAAAGACTAATCTTTTGCTGGGTTAAATAATCTACATCATAGTTGTCATAACCGACACTTACACTCGAAATCACTTTGAGTTTAGTCGCAGTATGTAAGTTACTTTGATTAAGCAAGCGCCCTGCACCAATCATGCCATCGGCATCTTGCACATGCTCAAGCAACTGTTGATTCACGTCACCCAACTTCGGGCTGACCTGCACCACCTGATAATCTTGCTCTAGCTTACTTAAAATTTCTGCATCAATTTGACTAAACACTACCACTTTTTTACGCATGATTATCCCTGTTTCGTGTCTACAATTGCTTGTATATGTAGAGTTTTAAATATCTGAATTGACTTAGGCTTTAGGCTGTAACGATGTGATTTGTATCGCATCCCACAGACTTTTTTTCAACAGCGGTTGATCTAACATCTCTTGCAAGCTGGCTAAATGCAAACATTGTTCAGATTTAAAATGTGGTAATTGACCTAAAATCAGCATGTTTTTATCTGTGCTCAAGACATCAACAAAACCTTGCACATAATTTTCTACCCCGATGCCGTCTTGTAATACTTCTAAAGCAAAAGGCCATTGCAATACGTGATATTCGGCCTGTAGCGCATGTTGAATATTACGCCACAATTGTTGCTGTTCCTGACTCAAGGTAGTGCTTTCTACCAAAATGACACAATGTGGCAACTGCAAAGCTTCAATACTAAATGCTTCAATTTGCAGCATGACACGCGCTTCAGGAACAACTTCTGGCGCGGCCGCTTCAACTGTCGTATGTTGCGGAGATGGTTCTTGCTTAGGCTTTTCGTGAATAATCGGCTGTTGTTGTTTTAATTGTTGAGGTACTGCAGCAGGAACAATAATTTCGCTGTGTATTTCAGGTGCAGCTTGGTCGCGCCAAACCGATGATTGTGGCAAAGTTTGAGACACAGCCATTCTGGAAACCCAAATATCGATTCCCAAACTGGCTAAAATGTCACGCTGATGCCCCATCATGTTTATCATCACCCATCTAATTTTTCGCTGCACGTATTTATCACAGAACAACATGCAAGATAGCACCTATTCTACCTAGAAAGGCTGCACAATGCTGTGCTTTCTTTCACCCAATCTGACCTATTCGTATTTTTTCAAAATCTGCTTTAAACACACCTAGTCAATCAGTGTCACACAATCATCAAACTGTTTTGTTTTTGCATTTGCTCGACAATTTCTTCGGTTTTAAAACCTAAACGCCAATAGAGCAACTCCAAAACATCCAATTCATCTTGGGTGATAATACGGTCATTCCACAAACAAATTTCAGCAATGCCTAACACCATCAGTCGATCACGCAGCAGCAAACCTGCCATATCATTTAAAATTTCTGATAAATCAATCGGTTCATCTGAAATTTCTTCATAATCAATCAATTCATCTGCAGTTAAAACACGTTCTAAAATACGTTCACGTACATCTAACTGATTAACACTATTAATTTGCTGCACATGCAATAAAGCATCGATTAAACGTACAATTTGCGGTTTAACTTCGTGTAACGCTGCAGGTGTATGTAAAGGCAGTAAGTTTAATTCAAACTTGATTCGTTCAAGCAGCAAAGCATCTAACAAACCAATTTCACCATCTTCCTGAATGATTTTTGCCAATTTGGTTAAAAACTGCCGTGCGATACTCAGCGGCATACCACCAATATTTTTACATGCTTCATGGAAAATCGAGATATGTACTCGCCCATCCAAATTTAATAAAGCATCTACAATTGCACGGCTGACTTCTGCTTCAGCAGGAATAAATTCACGATATTGGCGAATCATTAAAATAGCAACAATCACCTCACGCGAACCCGTTGACGTTTGTAAGGCACGCTGAATCAACTCTGGGCGCGGCATGTTATTACGAATTTCAGGCTTGAGGGGCTTAATTGCATCATTAATTGCAAAGCTAATTGGCGATAAGCGCAGCAAAGGCAAAGGTTGTGGTGAACTCCACGGCGCATAATATTCAGCATTCATTTCTTCTAACGAACGAAATAGGCTAAACAAAGGCTGATTGCGTAAACGCTTCAAATTTTCTAGCTGTAAGTCTTGTACCAAGGTTGGATCAAGCTCAAAAATACGGGCTTCAATACTTGGATGAATGTTCATCCAGCTTTGCGGACTGAGCGAGTTAGCAAAGCACATGTGGGAAATAGATTCTGAATATTCACTATGAATTTGCGACCCTGCATGATGCACATAAATTCGCAGCAAAGTTTGAATATTGGCATTATTTTGAATCAAACGTTTGGTTTTTAAATCATTTTTAAAGGTACGTCCGCTTAGACTAATATATTTAATTAAGCGGGTAATCAACACGCCCAAGCTACCAAACAACCAGATACCACCACCTACAGCAACAAAAAAAGTCGCTAACTTATGTGGCGGTGCATCACGATGTTGTCCAAAGCCAAGTTTGGCGATGCTACTGCCCCACTTACTAAACGTGGTTAGGCTACTGTAGAGGATTTTAAGCTTGGTATTATCAATGGTTTCACCACTTAAAATATGGTTAAACTCATGGCTGAGTAGTCCATAAAGCTCTTGCTCATCCAAGTTTTGCAAAGCACCCCAAGTCAAAATAATCACAATATCTTTATGACTAAAGCCTGCAGTGAGGGCATTTACCCCAATTTCATCGGGCAATACATATACAGTAGGCGCTGGGATTTGAAAGGTATCGGCCAATTGTTCGGTCAGTTTAAGTGCGGTACTTTCTTCTGGGGTACTTTCGAACTGGGTTAAACGACGCGCACCCAATTGTTTTGCCAAAGAATGACCACCTGAGCGAAAAACGTAAAATTCCAAAATGACGGATACCGTCATAATCAGCACCAAGACCGTAATCCAGTATGGGCTTAGACTGTGCCAATAGATGGATTGGCTTGAATCGACATAATAGACCAACAGACCCAAAACTGTGTTTAAGATAAACAGGGTCAAAGCGACTGCAACCAAACATAAAATTGCAGACCAAATCATATTTTTGTTTTTAATCAAGTAACTACTCACAGACCTCAATGTAAACATCCTGAATTACATTGTATTTGAGCCACCATCATAAATGAAAAAAGCGGGAATTTCCCGCTTTTCTCACTGAGCTGATCAGAAAAAAAATTAACTCTCTTTTACACCAGTTAAGTCTACTGACGCGGCATCAATATTGACATCAATATAACCATCTTTGCCTTTTTTAGCCAAGTCGTTGCGCTTTTGCTCAAGATCATTCAGATAAGCTTCGTCAATTCCGCCAGCTACATACACGCCATCAAATACTGAACAATCGAATTCAGTTAAATGCGGTACTTTATGGGTACGAACGGCTTGTTTTAAATCTTCTAAATCTTGGAAAATTAAACGGTCTGCACCAATAATTTCACGAATTTCTTCGACATTACGGTTAGACGCGATTAATTCATCTTTGGCTGGCATATCAATACCATACACGTTTGGATATTTCACCATTGGCGCTGCAGAAGCAAAGAATACTTTTTTCGCCCCAGCATCACGTGCCATTTGAATAATTTCGTTACAGGTCGTACCACGGACAATCGAGTCATCCACCAACAGTACATTTTTGCCTTTAAACTCAAGCTCTACAGGGTTCAGTTTTTGGCGCACTGATTTTTTACGCAATTGCTGACCTGGCATAATAAAGGTACGTCCGATATAGCGGTTTTTCATAAAACCTTCACGGAATTTAACCCCTAAAGTATTTGCCAATTCTAAAGCTGATGTACGTGATGTATCTGGAATTGGAATAACGACATCAATATCGTGTTGCTCGCCCCACTCTTGGGTAATTTTATGCGCCAGTTTTTCACCCATTTTCAAACGCGCTTTATACACTGAAATACCATCAATGGTCGCATCTGGACGAGCAAAATATACATACTCAAAAATACATGGGCGATATTCAGGTTTAGCGGCACATTGCTGGGTAAATAATTCACCTGCGTCATTAATAAAGATCGCTTCACCCGGCGCAATATCACGTTCAACTTTAAAGCCAAGTGCAGTAATTGCCACAGATTCTGATGCAATAATATATTCCATGCCCTGTTCAGTTTCACGTGAACCGTAAATCAATGGACGGATACCATTTGGATCACGGAAGCCAACCAATCCTTGACCTGTAATCATAGCAACAACGCCATAAGCACCCTTACAACGCTCATGCACACGGCTGATCACATGAAAAATATCTTCTGAAGTTGGGTTTAATTTGCCACGTTTTTGCAATTCATGTGCAAATACGTTCAATAACACTTCTGAGTCAGAATCGGTGTTCATGTGACGTAAATCTGTTTTAAACAGATCTTCGTGAATTTCTTCGGCATTGGTCAAATTACCATTGTGTGCCAAAGTAATCCCGTACGGCGAGTTCACATAAAATGGCTGCGCTTCGGCACTGCTTGATGAACCTGCAGTTGGATAACGCACGTGCCCAATACCATAATTACCTTGCAACGCACGCATGTGACGTGTATGGAATACATCACGCACCATACCGTTATCTTTACGCAAGAACAAACGCCCATTGTGGCAAGTTACGATCCCAGCTGCATCCTGTCCACGATGTTGTAACATCGTTAATGCATCAAACAACATTTGGTTAACAGGTGATTTACCAGCTATACCAACAACTCCACACATAGCAACCTCGCAGACCAGCTAGGGATTAATAAAAAGGATTATTCGTTGAGCCATCTGCGCCAGAGCGATTTTCTTTTGCGTCAGATGCGATGTCGGAAGATGGCGCGGCATCTTTCGACTTGATGTGCTGTAAAGCCTCATTGGCAGCGTCTTTGGACAGTTCTGTTGCCCACGGTGCATACGGCAATAAAGTTTGTACAAATTTAGACTGTTTCCAATAAGGCGAGCTTTCGACCCAAGGACCAATGCCTTGAATGGTAATAAGGACAATGAGTAAGCCTTTCAAGGTACCAAATGCACCGCCTGCCAAACGATTTAATGGGCCAAGCTTCAAGCTCTTTAAAACACCATTTAGAACAGCGGTTACAATCCAGGTCAGTACCACAATTACCAAGACAATAAATGCAAAGGCTGCAATTTTTTGTACCACAGGATCGCTACTGAGTGCTGTCATCGAAGGTGCTAGGACAACTGCATATTTTGCCGCAACAATTAGGGCAAAAATCCATCCTACCAAGTTCGCAAAGGCTTTAATAAATCCTTGTCGCAAACCGTTCAACCCTCCAATAAGCAAGAGAATCAGAATAACGATATCAATGGTATTCATAAGTTATAAGGCGTTCACACAATCTTGAACCAACTCAGGACCTGCATAGATTAAACCACTATACACCTGAACCAAGCTTGCACCTGCATTTTTTTTGGCAACCGCTTGTTCGCCCGACAAAATGCCACCGACACCAATTAAAGGAATTTCACCTTTCAGTGCTGCTGAAAATGCTGCCAAACATGCAGTACTTTTTTCAAACACAGGCGCGCCCGATAAACCACCAGCTTCATCGCCATGCGGCAAGTTTTCTACGCCTTCACGCGACAAAGTGGTATTGGTCACAATCAGGCCATCAATTTTGAATTGCAATAATTGCTTGGCAATAAACTGAATATCTTCAGGGTCTAAATCTGGAGCAACTTTTAAGACCAACGGCACATAATGTTGATGTTCTTCTGCCAACTCCAACTGACGCTGTTTGAGGGTTTGCAATAATTCAGTCAGCGCATCACCACTTTGCAAACTGCGCAAATTTTTGGTATTGGGTGATGAAATATTTACAGTAATATAAGAGGCATAGTTATAGACTTTTTCTAGACAAATCAGATAATCATCTACCGCATTTTCAACAGGCGTATCGGCATTTTTACCAATATTAATCCCTAAAATACCTTTAAATTTTGCCGCTTTGACGTTTTCAATCAGCTGATCGACCCCATCATTATTAAAACCCATACGGTTAATAATGGCTTTGGCCTGTGGAATACGGAATAAACGTGGATGCGGATTGCCCGCTTGAGGACGTGGCGTAATGGTGCCAATTTCAATAAACCCAAAGCCTAAACCAGCCAAGGCATCAATATATGCACCATTTTTGTCTAGACCTGCTGCCAAACCTACTGGATTAGGGAATTCAATTCCCATACAAGTCACAGGTTTCGCTACAGTCTTTTGACGCATCAAGCCCATTTTATGGCTCGATTTCAATAGTGATAGTGTCAGCTCATGTGCACGCTCTGGTGCTAAAGAAAATAACAACGGGCGGGCTAGAGAATACAACATATCTGCAAAAGTCTACTGCTTTCTAAGTCGCCATATTATAGGCTTAGCCCAGTCAAAACGCTATGCTTGACATGGGTTTATTTTCCGAGTTTCGGACTTTATTTTTAACCTTTACTGGACTGTCGCTGTTAATTTAATCTGCCCTGCTTCAGAAATTAATTCCATTTTTTCGATACTTAAACCCATTTGCGCCAATTGGGTTAAAAAATTTGCCAACACAGCATAATTGGCATGACTCGCCACCAGTAGCATCTTGTCACCACTTTGCTGCGAAGCAACCGATAAACCCTGTTGCTGAGCCACACGCTGAATTTTATCGGCTGCACTGAGTTGTGCATCATTGGCAGGTTTCATGGTGACTGCATGACTTTGCATCACCACCACCAAATCTTTAAGGTCATTTACCCGTTTTTGCTGTTTTTCGGCTGCGGCATGCATATACCACAACGCAGAACCCACAGCAGCAACGATCACAAAGATTGTGGTAAATACCACCAAAACACGTTCACGTGTATTTAAACGATCTAGATAATCTTGTATCAGTTCAATACGTTGATCGAACCAAGTTGACATTTTTTCCATGGCTTTCATTATTGTATTTTCACCAATCCTACTGCACCTGACGCGCTCGGCTGAATATTACCCAGCTCGACCTTAAAACCCTGCTGATTCAATTGCTGAGTGAGCGCTTGTAAGGTCGCTGCCGAGTTGGCATTCAATTCCATGTTCAACATATTGGCATCAAAACTCACACGATTGGCCACAATTTGATTTTGCATCAACACAGGGCCAACACGACTGAGCAATTGCAGCGCTTGAGTATCTGCATTTTTACTCATGCGTACCTGACTTTCAAACTGGCTTTGAATATTTTGTTCGGTAATACGACTATTTGCACCAAACCAATATTGATATTGTTCTATGGCTTGAACCGCTGTTTGATCTGCTACTTTTTTAAGTTTGCTCCAACGCAGTGCATCATAGCTAAACTGTACAATTAAAATCCCAAGAAATACTGCTGCACAGGCTTTCCAATAACCTGAAACACCCGTGTCTTGCTTGGATTTTGGCAGCATATTGAATGGATGCTGTTTGGCTTTCACTAATGCAGGTACTACATAATGAAAGCTTTCTAATTGTTCTTGTGTTGCAAATGCTTCAATACTTTGCATTTGTTCTGCACTAAAGTTGGTGATTTTATAGTTTCGTTCTGCAGTTTGATAATCTAGATAAAGTGCCAGATCATCAACTGAATAACCTAAAAATTCACTTTCACGTACCAACAAGCGTCCGCAAATATTTCCAATCACCGTTTGCCCTGGTTCAGGTTGCGGCAAAATTAAAAAATCAGGTAACAATGCACTGATTTTAACTGGCAACAAACTTAATACATGCAAATAGGTTTCAATACTATGCTTGGCAACTCCCAGCACGGTTATTTGCTCAGGTGGCTGAAAATGATGAACCACCTGCATCGCATCAATTGGCAATACGGTATATTCTTCTAATAAATACTTCACACCATCGGTACCCAATTGTTTATATTGGGCTTTAGGTAAAGTTTGTTGCATAATTTGCACATCACGGCTTGGGAAAAACACCACAGCATCTTTTCCTTGAAAAGATTGCAATGCCTGAATCAAGGCATCAAGATTATCTGCCTGTGTCCAGTGTTCCCCATTTGACCATTGCCAAACCCCATTGGCTTCTGGCATCCATAAATACAGCATTATTATCGTTCTACCGTTGAATTGTATTTAACTTTATACATTTATTTTATGCGTTTGGAATAAAACTTTTGATTTGGGTTGAAAGTCCCGCAGCAATTACTGCCTGCTCATAAATACGTGCTTCTGCCAAATGATAGGGATGGAAAGATTCTGAAGTCAAAATTTCTGCCATGTGTGCCACCACATTCATGTGACACACCACCGCAATTGACTCATACGGCAATTGTGACAACCATTCCACCGCAACTTTTGCATCATCTTCAGGTTTAATGGTATTGCAGACCACCACAGGCACATCTTTAAAATATTGCTGCAAATGTGCCAAGGTTTCTTGTGCACGCAATAAAGGACTAACCACAAACACATCGGGCTGAATGATATTTTTTAAATAGTCTGCCGTTTCTTGTGCTTGTATATGACCACGCTCAGTCAAAGGACGCTGATGATCATTGCCCATAATCGCAGGAGCGGCTTCACCATGACGAACAAGAGTCAGTTGCATAGAATTTCCTTATAGGATGATACACATTAAGTTGTGTCAATTTAACTCAAATTATGCGCTCAGTATAACCTGAGAATATGACAATTCAGTTCACCAAACTGTCATATTCCATGCAAGTTTTTACCTACTGTGGCGCAGTTTTATGGATGTAAAACTAAACTTGATGATGCGGCAAGACAAATTCCACATCACTGCGATGTCCATTTTTCATTAAAGACAGTGCAATATTCATAGGCGGCGCACCTTCAAAAATCACTTCATAAAGCGCACAAGTGATTGGCATATACACATCTAATTCATTCGAGCGCGCCCGCACTTGCACGATGGTATTAATCCCTTCGGCTGTTTGCCCCAATTCTTCTGTGGCTTGTTCCAAAGTTTTGCCTTTGCCCAATGCATAACCCACTTGATAGTTACGACTCAATGGACTGCTACACGTTGCAAATAAGTCACCGACACCAGACAACCCTAAGAAGGTCAATGGATTTGCACCAAGCTTAACCGCAAAACGACTCATTTCTGCCAAAGCGCGGGTTAAAATCATACTCTTAGTATTTTCACCCACGTTATAAGCGGCTGCCATGCCCATCGCCACAGCATAAATATTTTTTAGCGCACCGCCTAATTCCACACCATTCACATCATCGCTGGCAAAAACACGGAATAATGCACTGTGTAAAGCTTGCTGCACTGCATAACGCACCAATTCAGAATGACTGGCAATGACCGTACCTGCAGGCTGCCCCGCCACAATTTCTTTAGCAAGGTTTGGGCCAGACAATACGCCATACGGCACTTCAGGCAATTCTTCGCGGATAATATCGCTCATAAAACTAAAGGTTTTGGCTTCAATACCCTTGGTTAAAGACACCACTGCTTGCGCACTAATAAAAGGTTTAATTTGACGCAACACATCACGGAAAGAATGACTTGGAATAGCCACTAAAATAATGTCACGGTCACGAACTGCAGTTTCCAAATCTGAAACGGCTCTTAAACCCTGCTCCAACTGAAAATCTGGCAAATAACGTCGATTAATATGCGTTTCATTAATTTCTTTGGCAGTTGCTTCATCACGAATCCAAATCATCGTGTCGCAGCCATTACGTACTGCTGTATTGGCCATTGCTGTACCAAAACTGCCACCACCTAGCACTGTAATACGTAACGCAGTTTTTCGATCTATTGCAACAGGTTCAACCAAATCGGCAAAATTTAACTCTGACATTATTGTTATATCCTAAAAATAAAGACTTATGCGTTCCAATAACGAACATAAGCTTGCGTATCCAACTCAGCGCGTGCAGGAATGGCTTTAGCCGCTGTTCCCACATAAATAATGCCTGAAATTAAATCATATGCATTTAAGTTTAAAGCTTGTTTCAGCAAGTTCGACTCAACGACTGCCCCACTACGCCACATACTTGCAAAGCCCTGCGCCTGCAAAGACAGTAAAAAGTTCTGTACCGCAGCGCCTGTACTTAAAGTCTGCTCAAAACGTGGCACTTTTGGATGATCCTGAAATTGCGTTAACGCCAACACTAAAAGTGGCGCACGAAATGGATGCTGTTTCACTCGCTCCAACTGAACCGCATCGGTTTCGCCCATGTCTGCCAAGGCTTGAGAAAGTAACTCACCAAATGCTGCACGTTGCTCGGCAGTAATCACCACAAAGCGCGTAGGTTTTAAACGATGATGATCTGGCGCGGTTAAAGCTGCCTGAAAAGCCATTTCTAGCTGCTCAGTATTTGGTGCAGGTTCAACTAACTGCCCCGTAGACTGACGTTGATGAATATTTTGATGAACGATTTCTACCGCTGTATCCGTCATTGACTTATATAACTATTTCAAAAAGCTCGGTTAAGATTAGCATAAACTCAAAAAATTGCGCTATTTCCGTATGCTTATTTGCAAGATTCTGATTAGGGTCTATATGTCTGCACTTTTAAGATGAACCTGCTCAGCACATCTAAACAATGATGCTTTGACGCATTCATCTATAGTTTAAGAGCATGAAAATACATTATGGATTGGGTTTGATGTGTATAAATGAATGACGAATTATCAACACAGCCTATACAGTGTCTACATCTAAAACCATCCAAATTATGTTCAACTAGATCAAATTGTTATTTTCAATCTCTACACATTTGAATTGAAATATCATCAACAAACAATACGCGCTACAGCGTTTTAGCCCCGAGGTAGATATGAAAAAAATAGTCGCCTTTTCTAGCCTTGCCGTTTTTGCACTTTTAACCGCATGTGCCACCACGCCAAATAATTCTCTTGCCATTCAAAAAGAAAACAACCTATATGAAGTCACAGGTTTAGGTAAAAGTAATATTATTGCCAAAAATAATGCAATTACAGCTGCCAATAAAACCTGTGGTACTCGTGCCGCTCCAGTCTTGGTTGATGAAAAAACATCTTATAACGGCGCACTCAAAGGTGTAGTCGATGAGCAAACGGGACAAATGATTCAGGCGGCAGCAACTGTTTTAGGTACAATTGCGGGACGTAATACTGATATTGCCCGTGATGATGATTATCAAACTGTGCTGACCTTTAGATGTCAGGCAAAGTAAATTATTACAGCACGACATAAGAAGCAAATACAAAAAAGTCGCTCCACTGAGAGCGACTTTTAAACTAAGAACAGCAGGATTTAAACTAAAAAATAGCTTAAATGAGTAATTAGCAATAACCATCTAAACGTGTTAATGGCAATTTTTGACCAATGGCTTTTTCAATTTCTGGTAAATAGAACGCATCATCTTCCGACAAGAAGCTAATACTCACACCACGTGTACCTGCACGACCTGTACGACCAATACGGTGCACATAATCATCTGACTGTTCAGGCAAAGTGAAATTCACCACATGCGAAACACCATCGACATGAATACCACGCCCTGCAACGTCTGTTGCAATCATGATGTTATGTTTGCCATTTTTAAACTGATCCAGCATTTTTAAGCGTTTGTCTTGGGCAATTTCACCTGACAACATCACCACTTTATAGCCATCACGCTTTAAATGATCATAAAGCTTACGCACCTGATCACGCCGATTGGCAAAAATCATGACTTTTTCAATCGGCTCATCACGTAAAATTTCTTCAAGCAATTTGTATTTATCGGTTTTGGCAACCATATATACCCGTTGCTCAACATCGGCATTGGTTTTCTTTTCAGGTTCAATTTCGACTGTAACAGGTTCAAATAACCACTGTTGAGCCAAGTTCAACACATCATAACTAAAAGTTGCCGAGAACATTAACGTCTGACGCTGTTCCTTACGCGGTGAATAACGCACAATACGTTTTACCGATGGAATAAAGCCCATATCCAGCAAGCGGTCTGCTTCATCAATCACTAAAAACTCAATCTGATCTAGCCAAACTTCTTTTTGTTCTACAAAATCAATCAAGCGCCCTGGTGTCGCAACAATAATATCGACAAAGTTTTTATTGAGTTGTGACTTTTGCTTATCAAAATCTACACCACCCAACAAAGTCACCACATTTAAGTCGGTAAATTTGGTTAAGTCTTTTGCATCACTTTCGATTTGCAAAGCCAATTCACGCGTAGGCGCTAAAACCAATGCACGTGGTTCACCACGATAACGCTGCCCTTGAATTGGGTTATTCAATAAATCGTTGATGACACTAATTAAAAAGGCAGCAGTTTTTCCTGTACCTGTTTGCGCACGACCAATGGCATCATGTCCAGCCAAAGTAAATTTTAAAACCTTTTGCTGAATTGGCGTCATTTCCTTGAAACCCAAAGCATCAATAGCCTGTTTCAATTGCGGATGTAAATTTAAGGTTTCAAAACCAGATGACATAAATATGTGCTCGAACTTATACAGACAAAAAACTGACCTATTATAAACAGAAATACAAATAAAAAACGCCCCAATCAGGATTGGAGCGTTTTTTTAGAATAATCGAGTGATTAGTCTAGTGGCTGTACTTCTTCAGCTTGGAAGCCTTTTTGGCCTTTTACTACGCTGAATTCAACACGTTGGCCGTCACGAAGTGAACGGTGGCCGTCACCTTGGATCGCACGGAAGTGAACGAATACATCGTCGCCGCCATTGCGTTGGATAAAGCCAAAGCCTTTAGTGTCGTTGAACCATTTAACTACGCCTTGTTCACGAGCTGTCATAAGTTAATCCTCATTGATTAAAAAGAAGGACCACCCGGTGTTGCAAACAGCAGAGCAAACAAAGTTTAAAAATATTTTTATTTCTAAGCTTGTAATCATTCTGTATAACTATTAACAAAATCCCGGTTACATCCATTTGTAATAGGGCGACAAACAACGATTGTCTATCTAAAATCCTAAATACGCATCGAGCTTAACACGGCTTTATGACAATTAATAGATTTTTTTTGATTTATCTTGTTCAGTTTGAAACGAGTTGAACAAATAGAAAATTTTTATTTCTGTTAAGTGACTTAGCACAATTTTGATCTATAAATTTTATTGCAAATATCTCACAAAATAAGCCAATTCTCTTGCCCTTATGCGCAGTAAGCCGCGCAATGAATAGCCCCGATGCTTCAGATGAAATTTATTTGGGATTTGTGAGCGAATTTGCTAGTATGATCATTCTGTTTTTTAAGGCGAATTTTTACTTCAATGCTGTGTGATGCTGAACAACCTATCATAGTGATTGATGCCATGGGACAACCTTGTCCTATGCCTTTATTGATGCTAAAACGTGCCCTTAAACAATCAGATTCTGCACGGTTTTTATTGAAGTCATCTGATCCGCATAGCCAGCAAGATGTGGCGCGTTATTGTCAGTTACATCAATATAGCTGTGAAGCAAGTCAGATTTCGGCAACAGAGTTTCATTATGTGATTGATGTTGCCAAGCCAAAATCATCGCAATAAGTGCATCTATTTGATTGTTCATTTGTTTTAATGACTTAATATTCGCCGCTTATTGCTATAAAGATTTACATATCTACACCAATTTTACTTATTTAAGTAGAATATTGGCATTAAGATAAAGACATCGGTTATTTTACCTACCTAATCCTATAAGGAGATCTCATGAGTGACAGCAGCAATCAGTTGATGCCCCTGTCATTATCTGCACCAGGGGTAAACCTCGGGGCTTATATTAGTACTGTTAACCAAATTCCTATTTTAACGGCTGAACAAGAAAAAGAGTTAGCCGAGCGTTATTATTACGATCAAGATTTAGACGCGGCCAAAATGTTGGTCATGTCGCATTTACGTTTTGTGGTGCATATTGCACGAAGTTATGCGGGCTATGGTTTACCGCAGGGCGATTTAATTCAGGAAGGCAACTTGGGCTTAATGAAAGCCGTGAAACGCTTTGACCCGAATATGGGCGTGCGTTTGGTGTCATTTGCCGTGCACTGGATTAAAGCTGAAATTCACGAATATGTGATTCGTAACTGGCGTATTGTTAAAATTGCCACCACCAAGGCGCAGCGTAAATTGTTCTTTAATTTGCGTAGCCTCAAAAAATCTAGCAAAAAACTGACGCTTGAAGAAGCACAATCTATTGCCAATGACTTAAATGTAACTGCAGAACAAGTCTTGGAAATGGAAGGTCGTTTAACCGCTTATGACGCAGCTTTTGAAGCACAGGGCGATGATGACGATGAAGGTTCAACTTATGTTGCACCTGCATTGTATTTGGAAGATAACCGTTACGACCCTGCACGTTTAGTCGAAAACGAAGACTACGAAGAACAAAGCACTTCTGCTCTGCATGAAGCTATGGAGCAGTTGGATGATCGTTCACGTAATATTTTGCAGCGTCGCTGGTTAGATGATGATAAATCGACCCTGCATGAATTGGCAGCAGAATATAATGTTTCAGCAGAACGTATTCGTCAGCTCGAAAAAAATGCCATGGAAAAAATTAAAGTGGCAATGTCATCAAACTAAACTGACATTCTCCAAATTGATGCAGACACATCGAAAAATAAAATTGGGCAAACTGCCCTTTTTTATTGTCTTTAATTGGTACAGCTACATACAGGCAGGCAAATCTCAGATTTTCCCGCCCCTAAAAATGTGCTAAGGTTAAGCGCAAAATTAAATAGGTCAATTTGCGTATGTGGATTGCAATTTCTGCCCTGAATTTAGCTATAGCAGTCATGCTCGGTGCATTTGGTGCACATGGCTTAAAGGCCCGTGCAACTGAAGCGCAATTGCTTTGGTGGCAAACTGCAACAGATTATTTTTTCTATCATGCCCTTGGACTTTTAGCATTGGGCATATTGGCCAAAGTAATTCCACAACTTCCTATTAAAGCCAGTTTTATTCTGATTCAACTGGGTATTTTATTTTTCTGCGGTTCACTGTATATCATGGCATTGGATTTAGCCCGTGGCTTGGGCATGATTACCCCAATTGATGGAGCACTCATGATTGCAGGCTGGCTAAGCTTAGCGTGGCAAGCCATGAAATATGCCAAATAAAGCTCAATTATATTTTGTAATTTTGAAGATGGATTCTCGGTCATGCAAATTTATCTGAATGGCGAAGCACAACAGACCACTCACACGACCCTGTTACAACTGATTCAGGCATTAGATTTAGAAGGCAAACGTTTTGCTGTGGAGCAAAACGAAAAAATTATTGCCAAAAGCAAACTTGCCGAAACCCCTATTTGCGATCAAGACCGCATTGAAATTATTCATGCCGTTGGTGGCGGCTAAACTCGGAGCACCCATGCAAGATACCTTTAAAATCGGTTCACGTACCTTTAATTCACGTTTATTGGTGGGTACGGGCAAATACAAAGATTTAACCGAAACAGATTTGGCGATTCAAGCCAGTGGCGCAGAAATTGTTACGGTTGCCATTCGTCGTGTAAACATTGGGCAACATCCAGATCAGCCAAACTTACTTTCCGTAATTCCACCAGAAAAATACACCATTTTGCCAAATACAGCAGGCTGTTTTGATGCCAACAGTGCCGTGCGCACCTGCATGTTGGCGCGTGAATTGCTAGATGGTCACAACCTCGTCAAACTAGAAGTTTTGGGCGATGAAAAAACCCTCTACCCAAATATCACCGAAACTTTAAAAGCTGCGCGCACGCTAATTGACGATGGTTTTGAGATCATGGTCTACACTTCCGATGACCCGATTGTGGCGCAAGAATTGGAAAGTATGGGCTGCGTGGCAATTATGCCATTAGGTAGTTTAATTGGTTCAGGCTTAGGTATTCTTAACCCGCATACCATTTCGATTATTAAAGAAAATGCCAAAGTACCTGTATTGGTAGATGCAGGTGTGGGTACTGCCAGTGATGCTGCGATTGCAATGGAATTAGGTTGCGATGGTGTGCTGATGAATACTGCAATTGCAGCAGCACAAAACCCAGTGCTAATGGCATCTGCGATGCGTAAAGCAGTAGAAGCAGGACGTGAAGCTTATTTGGCAGGACGTATGCCACGTAAGCGTATGGCGAATGCCAGCTCACCTGAAACGGGTTATTTCTTTAAATAATCATTAGGGTCTTTTCCAAGTCCGACAACTCAAATAAAAAGACGTTAAGTGTTAACTCAACGTCTTTTTTATTATCTGATTCTGGCAAGTAAAAGCCGATTAAGGAATCAAGCCTTCATCACGCATAGCAATTTGTACCGACTGACGCGCAGCAACTTTATTACGGATTTCAACCACATGGCTATACGGAGTTAAATCATGCTCAATATAGTTTGACCAATTAGTGATAACAAACAAATACGCATCGGCTGGACCAAAGTTATCATCCACCAAATATTCATGGTCTGATGATGCAATCGCTTGATCAATATAAGTCAACAAGCGATCAATTTCTGCATAGGCTTTTTCTTTGGCTTCTGCATCTAAAGGCGCGCCAAAAAATACTGAGTAAGCGTCATGTAATTCAGAGTTTAAATAACCCAACCATTCCAATACTTTAGCACGACCTAAACCAGATGGCGGAATTAAATCCTGTTTAGGGTCTTGCTGCGCTAAAAATGGCAATAGCGCTACGTTTTCCGTCAAAATTAAACCTGGGTTAATTTCTAAAGCAGGTACATAACCTTTAGGGTTAATTTCATAATAATCGGCACCCTTTTCTGTTTTATGGGTTTTTAAATCTACACGCTCAATATCAAAATCGACATTCACTTCATTTAAAATAATATGTGCTGCCAAAGAGCATGCGCCAGGTGAATAATAAAGCTTCATATTTGATCCTTGTTATATAACTATCTCTGTTGTAAATCGCTTGTCACAAACTTGCAAGTGATTGAACCTATAAATTGCAAAAAAGCGTAAATGTCTTAAAAAGCCCTTACGCTTTGACTATCCTGCAAAAGACAGGCTTTTTCAAGTCTGTTTTGCCTGCTTTTTTATCTCTAGATGTTTTAACATACAGCCCTTTAAAGTTTCATGAAATTGAGATTGTGATTAGCCTGAAAAAAGAAGAATGGTTTTCCAATATCCGCACCGATGTTTTGGCAGGTTTAGTGGTGGGTTTGGCATTAATTCCTGAATCAATTGCCTTTTCGGCTATAGCAGGCGTCGATCCGCAAGTCGGCTTATATGCATCGTTCTGTATTGCGGTCACGATTTCTTTTTTTGGTGGGCGTACTGCCATGATTTCTGCCGCGACAGGCGCTATGGCATTACTGATGATTACCCTCGTCAAAGAACATGGTTTGCAATATTTATTGGCTGCAACAGTACTCACAGGGCTGATTCAGGTTGTGGCAGGTTATTTTAAAGTTGCCAAACTGATGCGTTTTGTTTCGCAATCGGTGGTTTATGGCTTTGTAAATGCTTTGGCGATTTTAATTTTTGTGGCGCAACTGCCTGAATTATCGAAAATGGATGGCTTAGGCTATTTATTTGTAGGATTAGGTTTAGCGGTAGTCTATCTGTTTCCATACATTCCTAAAATTGGTAAAAGCATTCCCTCGCCTTTGGTCTGCATTATTGTGCTGAGTGTGGTTGCTTTATTACTTGGTGCAGATATGCGTACCGTAAGCGATTTGGGACAATTTCCCGACACGCTGCCTATTTTTCTAGTGCCTGACATTCCACTGAATTTTGAAACTTTATTTATTATTTTTCCTTATGCCATGACCTTAGCCACAGTCGGTTTACTCGAAACCATGATGACCACTACGATTGTCAATGAAGCCACAGGCACAGAAGCAGATCGGCATCAGGAATGTCGTGGTCAGGGTTATGCCAATATTGTTAGTGGCTTTATGGGCGGTATGGCAGGCTGTGCCATGATTGGGCAATCTATTATCAACGTCAGTTCTGGGGCGCGTACACGGCTATCTACACTTACAGCAGGCGTATTTTTGCTGTGCTTGGTGGTTTTTCTCAAAGATTGGTTGGCATATATTCCTATAGCAGCCTTGGTTGCGATTATGATTATGGTGTCATTCACGACTTTTAACTGGGATTCCATCCGTAATTTTAAAAAGCATCCGAAACAAAGCAATATAGTCATGTTAGCTGTGGTGATTGTGGTGTTAGCTACCCATAACCTTGCTTTGGGTGTTTTTGTTGGCGTACTGCTTTCTGCTTTATTTTTGGTGAATAAACTGGAAAGTGAAGTTAAAGTCAGTTCGTTTTTATTGGGCGAACATACCCGCCAATATGTGATTTCAGGGCAAATTTTCTTTAGCAGTTCAGAAAAGTTTTATCAGTTTTTTGATTTTTCAGAAGATATTAGCAATGTCACCATCGACTTAACGCATGCGCATATTTGGGATATTACCTCTGTAAATATGCTGAATAGCGTGGTGAACAAATTTAAAGCCCAACAAATTAAAGTGCATATTATTGGATTGAATGAGGCCAGTCATACCTTAATTGATCAATACAGTACCCATTCGTAATTATTGTATTAAAATACCGTTGATGATGTTAAATGCTGAATCTTAATGATTCGGCATTTTTTATGCTCAAAAGATGCAGATGTATCGCAATCTTGCACGGCGCTGCGAAAAAGAGCGAAAAAATTTGACTTCAATGGCTCAGGACTTAAAATACCGCATTCGAATTTATTAGATTTGCCAAAATTATGTCGAACGATCAATTAGACCAGCACGTTGTCGAGCTGGACAACCTCAACGAGCATCGTGAAATTGTAACGTTCATGCGCCGTTCTTCACCATTGAATACGTCACAACGTAGCGCCTTGGAACAATACGGCGACTTAATTTTGGAATATCCTGTTGGCGATTTACGTCAACATTTTGAACACCCTGAACGCCCGCTTACAGTAGAAATTGGTTTTGGGATGGGGCGTTCTTTGGTACTTATGGCGCAGGCCAATCCTGAACGTAACTTTGTCGGGATTGAAGTCCATATTCCAGGGATTGCACAGTGCGTTTATGAAGCAGGTACAGCAGGTTTAAGCAACTTACGTGTCTTAGATGCCGATGCAATTCAAGTACTGCGTGAAATGCCAGACAATAGCATTGATACGGTGCAGTTATATTTCCCAGACCCATGGCAGAAAAAACGTCACTTCAAACGCCGTTTTGTTGCTCATGAACGCATGGAATTGGTAGAGCAAAAATTAGTGTTAGGTGGTACGTTCCATGCAGCAACCGACTGGGAACCGTATGCAGAATGGATGCTGGATGTATTGGACAACCGTCCACGTTTAGAAAACTTGGCGGGTAAAGGCAATAGCTACCCTCGTCCTGAATGGCGTCCACAAACTAAGTTTGAACGTCGCGGAATTGAAGCAGGTCATAAGATTAATGATTTTATCTTCAAGAAAATTAACTAATTTCTGCTAGAAAAGAATGCTTCCACTGGGAAGCATTTTTTATGTGAACTCGTTTTATCTCATCAAATGGCTAAGATTGATGCCGCTTTAAAATCTGTTGACTCATCATCGCATAAACTTTGGCAAGTTCATGTTGCTGCCCTACTGCCAATAAGTCCTGATGCATTTTTAAAATATTGTGATCGCCCCGCATGGCAGGCCCTGTTTGCATTTGACGCGGATCATTTTGGGTTGCTTTATGCGCAGTTTCCAAAATAAGAGGATACAGCAGACTGAAATCTACTTTCTGAGCATCGACCACTTGCTTGGCCATGTCATAACAATAATTACTAAAATTACAGGCAAATACCGCAGCCAAATGCAAACTCAAACGCTGTGCTGAAGTATAGGCATAAACCCTTTTGCTTAGGCTATTTGCCAAAGTCATTAAAAGCTGCTGATCTTCAGCAAATGCAGCTTCTATAAATAAAGGCGTTTCTGACCAATCAATTTCACGCTCTAAACTAAAGGTTTGCAAGGGATAAAATACCCCTGAACGCGCATGATGCTGTTGCAATACATCTAATTTAGTACTGCCTGAGGTATGCACAATCAACACATGATTTAAATCACGATGAACTTCCTGAATCACCTGTGCAATGCCCTGATCACTCACTGCAATAATCACTAAATCTAGATCTGAATGAAATTGTTCTACTTCTGCAATTGCTTCTGCGCCAACCTGTGCAGCCAACTGCTGTGCCTTGTCCAGACTGCGGCTATAAATTTGCACAATTTGATGCTGTGCGTTTAAAACATGAGCCAAATGATGTGCAACGCGCCCTGCACCAATCAAACTAATTCGCATAATATTTTCAGATAAAATAAGATGAAATAATCTGCACACAGCATGCCAATAAAAAAAGGACGAAGCAATTCGTCCTGATGTTTTTTGTTTGATATTGAATAGATTTAGAATTGACGCAAAGTTAAAATCTGCTCACTACGTCCAAATGGCCCTTGAGTATCATGCAAAACTGCACTCGTTAAGCCAATACCATCTTCACCATATTGTTGTGTTACTTCCAAGCCTAGCCATTCGCCTTGCGGTAAACGGTGTAAATGCATTTGCAAATCTAAATTTGGAAAACCCCAACCCGCATTCGGGTCTAAACGTGGCACTACGCCATTGGCGGTATCCACCATCCCCAATAAACGCACAAAACTAGATGTGCTTTGATTTTCAACCATATCCAATTGGTTTCTTAACCAAACGATGCCCTTACCTGCACGACGATCTAAATGCGCACGGGTTTCAATGCTTTGAATATAGCCGCCCGGCCAACAACGCATGCCATCCCAATCGGGCAAATATTCAGGGTTTTCTATCGGTAAATCTTCCAATCCTGCAATTGCGCGTGTATCTGAGGTTTTCATTTTCCATGCACGCGCCACAATACAGGTTTTTCCTTCAGCACACATTTCCGCTTCAATCAGCTCAATGGTTTTACCCGGTCGAATCATACGGGTGGTGATACTAAATTCACCAAAGGCAATTAAGCCAAAAATATCTAAACCGACCCGACCAATTCGCATATCATCACGCGGCATAAATTGCTCAAGTTCTGCACACAAAATACCCGTTGCAGGTGCCATGTGTTGTTCATGCGGATTCCACGCGCCTTGTGCATGAATGTTGCAACGATAGTGCGCAGTACAGCCACCATCGGCATGTTGTTCACGTTTGAGTAAAGTGTAATATGCTGACATTTTTTCTCTTTCCCTGATCTAACTTTTCTTGTGCGGATACTTTTACTACAAAGATTACTGACTAAATAATGTTATTGATCAACTATTTCTCTGCAAAAAAACCATAATAATTCATAAGTTGACAATATGTTTTACACTGACGAAAACCCACTTGAGTAAGCAATGCTGCCTGCGCATCTGCCATAATTAAATGAAAATCATCGGCCAGTCGTGCAAGCATTTTTTCCGCTTGAGTCGTAGTTAAACCACAATCCAAAGCCAAATTCTGCATCCAGCGCAGTTCTATATTTTCAGTCTGCTGCATCAGATCATAGCTTAATAAAATCGCTGTAGGTTTTAATGTTTGGTAAATATCTTGAAAAAATAATGTTTTTTCTGCGACTGGCACAAAATGCGCCACCAAAATCGCCAATGCCGCATCAAACTGCAAATTTTCAACCTGCGCTTGTTGGGCAAATTGGTGGGTATCTGCCTGTATAAAACGTACTCGCTCATGCCCTGCCACAGACTGAATGTTTTTTTCTGCCTGCTGTAACATGCTTAAAGATGGGTCGATGGCCGTAAATTGCCACTGTGGATGTTGCTGCAGTAAATACTGCAACTCATAGCCTGTGCCACACCCCACCACTAAAACTTGTGCTGTTTCGGGCAAATGACTACTTAAAATTGCATTGATGTGTTGATGTACCAATTCATATCCGGGAATGAGTTTCCGAATATGACTGTCATAGCCTGCAACCACAGTTGCACTGTGAAAATCTTTTGCCATATCACATGATTCTTCTTTAATTTACTGACATTAAATATCTGAGTCTTTTTCAAGATCTGCTTAAGCCACAGCCATTGCATCTACCGACAATTCCGAAACGGTTGGCTTGGCACGTTCAGGCACTAAGCCTAATTTTTGGAACAATTGTTTGTCTTTGCCTTCGCCTGCGTTTGGTGTGGTCAAAAGCTTTTCACCTGAGAATAACGAGTTCGCACCTGCCATAAATGCCAACGCCTGATCTGAATCGGATAACGATTCACGCCCTGCAGATAAACGAATATAGCTGTTTGGCATGATAATACGTGCAACTGCAATGGTACGAATCCACTCAATCACATCCAGTTTTTCTACTTCAGCCAGTGGTGTGCCTTTAATCGGTACTAACATATTGATCGGCACAGATTCAGGATGTAACGGTAAAGTCGCTAATTCATGTAATAAACCAATACGGTCTTGGGTATCTTCACCTAAACCGACAATACCGCCACTACATACTTTCATACCTGTTTGACGCACAATATCCAAAGTGTTTAAGCGATCATCAAAACAGCGGGTACTAATCACATTAGGATAATACTCACGCGATGTGTCTAGGTTATGGTTGTAATAATCTAAGCCTGCATCTTTTAAGCGTTCTGCCTGCGATTGGTTTAACATCCCTAAAGTCATGCAAGTTTCTAAGCCCAGAGCTTTGACTTCACGCACCATTTCCAGAACATAGGGCATATCGCGTTCATGCGGATTACGCCAAGCAGCGCCCATACAAAAACGTGAAGAACCTGATGCTAAAGCTTCTTTGGCTTCCTGAATGACTTTATCAACTGCAATACGTTTTTCAGCTTCAAGCTGTGAATCATAATGCGCAGATTGCGAGCAATATTTGCAGTCCTCAGGGCATTTGCCTGTTTTAATAGACAATAAGGTACTGACTTGTACGGTATTGGCAGCAAAATGTTGGCGATGCACACGCTGTGCTTCAAAGACTAAATCCAGAAAAGGTTGTTCATATAACTGCTGAATTTCTTCTCGAGTCCAATCATTGCGTACGGTCATTATTTTCATCCTTGATTATCACGCATCATGCTTAAACTTGTGCCATCTTTTATTAAGCCAAGCATGCGATATATTTTTAGTGTGATTATTCCTGTATAGAGTATCCCTTTATCTCTGCGTGAGAAATAAAGGGTGTGTGCTGACAAAATTAAAAGGTCGATCTTGCAGCAGTAAATAGCTGAAATAATGCCTTAAGCAATTTCCTTTAAATTTAATTCTTCACGCATAAATTCACGTAATTTAAATTTCTGTGCCTTGCCTGAAGCGGTCATTGGAAATTCACTAAAGAAGCGCACATAACGTGGGACTTTATTGTGTGAAATGTGTTCTGCACAGTATTGGCGAATTACCTCTTCGGTACATTCATGGTGTTCATGCAAAATAATACAGGCACATAGTTCTTCACCATAACGATGATCTGGCACGCCAATTACTTGCACATCGCAGACCGCATCGTGAGTATATAAGAAATCTTCAATTTCTTTCGGGAACAGGTTTTCACCGCCACGAATCACCACATCTTTAATGCGACCTTTGATTTTTACAAAGCCTTCATCATCCATTTCTGCAATGTCGCCTGTGTGCATCCAACGTGCAACATCAATGACTTCTTGGGTTTTGTCATGTTCATCCCAGTAACCCAGCATGACTGAATAACCACGCACACACAATTCTCCTAACTGTCCGCGCGGCACGACTTTGCCTTCTTCATCGACAATTTTTACTTCCAGATGTGGATGTACACGCCCCACCGTACTGACTCGACGTTCCACCGAATCTTCAGTCGAACTTTGTGCGCTCACAGGCGCTGTTTCGGTCATGCCATAACAAATGGTGATTTGCGCCATGTGCATACGGTCGATGACGCGTTGCATAATTTCTTGCGGACACGGACTGCCTGCCATGATGCCTGTACGCAAGCTAGATAAATCAAATTCATCAAACTGTTCATGCTCTAAAATGGCAATAAACATGGTCGGTACGCCGTAAGCAGCTGTACATTTTTCTTGCTGAATGGCTTTTAAGGTATCGAGCGGGTTAAACACTGCCGATGGATAGACCATGGTTGAACCATGTGTGATACAAGCTAAATTGCCCATCACCATACCAAAGCAGTGAAACAGCGGCACGGAAATACAAACACGGTCTTGTGGACTTAAATGAATTGCTTCTCCTACAAAGTAACCATTATTTAAAATGTTGTTGTGGGTCAGCATAGTGCCTTTCGGATTGCCCGTCGTGCCTGAGGTAAATTGAATATTAATGGTTTCATCGAACTGCAACTCACTAGCAATGTGTTGCAGTTTTTTCAGCATGTGTGTGGTTGGAGCTGTCAATAAATCCTGAAAACGATGCATTCCTGTATGTGCTTGATCATCAATTTTAATCACATGCTTTAAATGCGGTAAACGCTTGGCGTTGAGGACTTTATTGTCTGCCTGACACAGCTCTGGGGCAATTTTCGTTAAGATGTCCTGATAGTTGGTACTTTTAAACTGCGATGCAATTACCAAACCTTTACAGGAAACTTTGTTGAGCACAAATTCCAGTTCATTGCTTTTATAGGCTGGGTTTAAATTCACCAAAATCACCCCTGCCTTAAAGGCTGCGAATTGAGTGATCGTCCATTCCACACAATTCGGAGACCAAATGGCAAGGCGGTCACCTTTTTTAAAACCGAGTTTTAATAAACTACAGGCAAAGGCATTGACCTGTTGCTGCAGTTGCTTATAGGTCAGACGCACATTTTGATGCACGCTTACCAAAGCATCCTGATCTGCATATTGCTGGCAAGCCTGATCAAACTTTTCACCAATGGTCATGCCTAACAAAGGCTGATTACTGGTGCCATAGGCATAACTTAACCGTACTTGTGTCATTGAATCGATCTCCTTGATTCTTTGTAATTCTGTTTTCCATTATGACGACGATTACTTTTTGCCTGTTTTGTGCGTTGTTTTTACTACCCTCCCTGCTGTTTTCGCACTGCATTTACACAAAAGTCGGCAATTTGTTTGACAAAGTAATCTTTATAATTTTGATCAAACATCACATTGCGAGACGGGTTTAAAGGTTCAATCACTACAAAGGTCATGGAGCCAACCACACCTAAAGCAGCAGTGTTCAAATCTTCAAAATCAAACTCACCATTGACTTTTCCTTCAGCCAAAATTTCCTTGATGCTCTGTTTGATCAGTTGTTTACTGCGAAAACGCTCATGTTCCATTTCTGGGTCTACAGGCTCGAACATTAACGAATACGCCAATTGAGGGCTGTTCATCGCACGCTTCACAAAAGTGGTGACAGATTTTTGCAATTTTTGTTTTGCACTTAAATCTGACTTCGCAATGTGGTCCAAAATTTCGACCTCACGACGAATCGCATCCGATAAAACTTCAATCAAAATCTGACTTTTATTTTCAAAGTAGCGATACACCAAACCTGTAGATACGCCTGCGCGTTCTGCAATGGCTTGGATAGACGCTTCTTTAAAGCCCCCATGAGCAATAAGTTCACGAGCAGAATCTAAAATCGCCATGCGATTTTGTTCCATACGTTCCTGCATCAATGATGATCTTTTATAACTCATATCTTATTCTCAACCAGATAAAATGAATTGTAAATCATTTTGTGAATTTTAGTTCACTTTTTTAAATTTTCGATGTATGTTAGAACCTAAGCACAACAACAATGCTTGTTTTAGGAACAACAAATATAACCACAGGATGGATGAACACATGATTTTACAAAGCTTAGACTTCGGCTTAGATGAAACCTTAATCGCCCTGCGCGATTCAATCGCTGCTTTTTGTGCAAAGGAAATTGCACCCATTGCTCAACAGGTTGATCGTGATAACGAATTCCCTGCCCAGCTTTGGAAAAAATTTGGCGATATGGGCTTACTTGGCTTAACCGTGAGTGAAGAATACGGCGGCACTAACTTAGGCTATTTAGCTCACATCATTGCCATGCAAGAAATTTCTCGTGCATCAGCATCCATTGGTTTGTCTTACGGTGCTCATTCTAACCTATGTGTGAACCAAATTAAGCGAAATGGGACAGAAGAACAGAAGCAACGCTATTTACCAAAACTGATTTCAGGCGATTACGTCGGCGCTTTGGCAATGTCTGAACCAAATGCAGGCTCAGACGTGGTTAGCATGAAACTGAAAGCTGAAGATAAAGGCGATCATTACTTGCTCAACGGCTCAAAAATGTGGATTACCAATGGCGGTGATGCCGATGTTTTGGTGGTGTATGCCAAAACTGACTTACAGGCAGGCGCCAAAGGTATGACTGCTTTCTTAATTGAAAAAACCATGTCAGGTTTTAGCCATGGCAGCCATTTAGACAAACTCGGGATGCGCGGCTCAAATACCTATCCATTGTTCTTTGACAATGTTGAAGTACCAAAAGAAAACGTCTTGGGCGGTGTGGGCAATGGTACAAAAGTACTAATGAGTGGACTGGACTATGAACGTGCAGTTTTAAGTGCAGGGCCGCTAGGCATTATGGATGCCTGCATGGATACCGTGATTCCTTATATTCATGAGCGTAAACAGTTTGGTCAGGCATTGGGTGAATTCCAGCTTATGCAAGGCAAAATTGCCGATATGTATTCGACTTGGTTGGCATGTAAAGCACTGGTCTATGCCGTTGGCGCAGAATGTGACAAAGCTGAACACAGCCGTAGTTTACGTAAAGATGCAGCCAGTGCCATTTTATACGCTGCCGAAAAAGCCACATGGATGGCAGGTGAAACCATTCAAACCTTGGGCGGTAATGGCTATATCAATGAGTTCTCTGCAGGACGTTTATGGCGTGATGCCAAACTCTATGAAATTGGTGCGGGTACTTCAGAAATTCGCCGTATGTTGATTGGCCGTGAATTGTTTAACGAAACTGCCTAAAAATAAATCACAAGAATAGACAAGGATGTTGGCATGAATCAATTACAGAGCAAAATTAATATTCGCAGCGACGAGTTTAAAAACAACCAAGCTGCGATGCAAAGCCTAGTCGATGACCTCAGAGAAAAAGTCCAAAAAATTGCTTTGGGTGGTGGCGAAACTGCACGCCAAAAACATTTAGACCGTGGCAAATTACTGCCACGTGAACGGATTGACCACCTGATCGATCCGGGTACTGCATTTATTGAAATTGGTCAGTTGGCCGCTTATCAGGTCTATCAGGATGATGTCCCTGCTGCGGGTGTAGTGGCGGGTGTCGGTCAAGTGAATGGCGTGACCTGCATGATCATTGCCAACGATGCCACAGTAAAAGGTGGAACGTACTATCCACTGACTGTGAAAAAGCATTTACGCGCACAGGAAATTGCCGAACAGAATCACCTGACTTGTATTTATTTGGTCGATTCTGGCGGTGCATATTTGCCGCTACAAGATGAAGTCTTTCCAGACCGTGATCATTTCGGACGCATTTTCTATAACCAAGCGCGTATGTCGAGCATGGGCATTGCCCAAATTGCCGTTGTGATGGGAAGTTGTACCGCAGGCGGTGCGTATGTCCCTGCCATGTCAGATGAAACCATCATTGTGCGTAATCAGGGGACAATTTTCTTGGGCGGCCCACCGCTGGTTAAAGCCGCAACAGGTGAAGTGGTTAGCAGCGAAGACTTGGGTGGTGGCGATGTACACACTCGCCTTTCAGGTGTAGCCGATCATTTGGCAGAAAATGATGAACATGCCTTGGCAATTGCCCGCAACATCGTTGCCAATTTAAATAAAAAGCCAAACCCGCAGCCTGAGCATATAGAAGCACCATTATTCGATGCCTCTGAACTGTATGGCATTGTTCCGACTGACGCGCGTAAACCGTTTGATGTACGTGAAGTGATTGCCCGTATTGTCGATGGTTCACGTTTTGATGAATTTAAAGCGCGCTTTGGCACCACATTAATTACAGGTTTTGCCAAACTATATGGTATGCCTGTCGGGATTATTGCCAACAACGGTATTTTATTTTCCGAGTCGGCACAAAAAGGCGCACACTTTATTGAACTATGCACCCAACGCAACATTCCCCTGTTATTTATTCAAAATATCACAGGCTTCATGGTTGGACGCCAATATGAAAATGAAGGCATTGCCAAAAATGGTGCCAAACTGGTGATGGCGGTTGCCACAGCCAATGTGCCTAAACTGACTTTGGTGATTGGCGGTTCTTTTGGTGCAGGTAACTACGGGATGTGTGGTCGTGCTTATTCACCACGTTTTATGTGGACATGGCCAAACTCACGTATTTCAGTGATGGGTGGCGAACAAGCATCGAGCGTATTGTCTACCTTAAAGCGTGATCAGATTGAAGCCAAAGGTGGTAGCTGGTCTGCAGAAGAAGAAGATCAGTTCAAACAGCCAATTCGTGAACAATACGAACGTCAGGGTCATCCATATTATGCGTCTGCACGCTTATGGGATGATGGTGTGATTGATCCAGCACAGTCGCGTGAAGTTTTGGCATTAAGTTTAGCCGCTGCCCTCAATGCACCCATCCAACCGACCAAATTTGGCGTGTTCCGCATGTAAGAGGTGACAAAATGGATTATCAGTTTTTACAGCTCGAACAGAACAACCAAGTGGCTACGGTTTGGATTAATCGTGCGGAATTGCATAACGCTTTCAATACAGAGGTGATTGAAGAATTACACGCCTGCTTTCAGACACTGAATAGCCGTGATGATATTCGAGTGGTGATTTTGGCAGGACGCGGCAAAAGCTTTTCTGCAGGTGCAGATTTGAACTGGATGAAACAGGCAGGTCAAGCTTCTACAGCAGAAAATCAAGCCGATGCCCTAAAACTGGCAAAAATGCTGCAAAGTTTAGCGACGTTAAAACAACCGACTATTGCCCGTGTGCATGGTATTGCCTTTGGTGGTGGTATGGGTTTGGCAGCTGCCTGTGATATTTGCGTTGCCAGCACCGATGCCAAGTTTGCGACCTCTGAAGTACGTTTAGGTTTAGCACCATCTACCATTAGCCCTTACGTCATTCGTGCGATTGGCGCACGTCAGGCATCACGTTACTTTTTAACGGCAGAGCGTATTTCTGCAGAACAGGCACAGCAAATTGGTTTAGCGCATGAAGTCACTTCAGCCGAAGACTTAGACAGCAAAATTGATGAAATTGTGCAAGCCTTATTGCTTGGTGGCCCAGAAGCGCAACATGCTTCTAAACAACTGATTCAGATGGTTAATCATCAAGTTTTGACCGAAGATTTACTCCAACAAACTGCACAGCATATTGCACATGTTCGCCAAGGAACTGAGGCGAAAAATGGCTTAAATGCTTTTTTAAATAAACAAAGCCCGGCTTGGATCAAGACCACGGCAGAATAAAAGAAGGATCGCACGATGTTTGAAAAGATTTTAATTGCCAACCGTGGTGAAATTGCCTGCCGTGTAATTCGTACCGCAAAAAAACTTGGGATTGCGACTGTCGCGGTGTATTCAGATGCCGATGCGCAATCACAACACGTTAAACTGGCAGACGAAGCCATTTATATTGGTGAATCGCCTGCGGCACAAAGTTATTTGCAAGTTGAACGTATTATTCAGGCAGCCAAAAGCACAGGTGCACAAGCGATTCACCCGGGTTATGGTTTCTTATCTGAAAATGACCAATTCGCACTTGCCTGTAAAGACAACAATATTGTTTTTATTGGCCCGCCAGTTGAAGCCATTTTGGCGATGGGTCTAAAAGCAACCTCTAAAGCCTTGATGGAAAAAGCAGGTGTGCCACTAACTCCGGGCTACCACGGCAGCAATCAAGATGCGGCATTTTTAAAGCAACAAGCCGACAGCATTGGTTATCCTGTGCTCATTAAAGCCAGTGCAGGCGGTGGCGGTAAAGGCATGCGTTTAGTAGAACGCAGTGAAGACTTTCTCAGCTCACTCGCTTCATGTAAAAGTGAAGCACGTTCTAGCTTTGGTAATGAAGATGTGCTGATTGAACGCTATGTGATTCAACCACGTCATATTGAAGTACAGGTTTTTGGCGATACTCACGGCAACTACGTGCATTTGTTTGAACGTGATTGCTCGGTACAACGTCGCCACCAAAAAGTGCTTGAAGAAGCACCTGCACCAAAAATGCCAGAAGATAAACTCGAAACTATGCGCCAAGCCGCAATTGATGCCGCACGTGCTGTAAATTACGTGGGCGCAGGTACGGTAGAGTTTATTGTCGAGCAAGACGGTACTGCTTATTTCATGGAAATGAATACCCGCTTGCAGGTCGAACACCCCGTCACAGAAATGATTACAGGGCAAGACTTGGTTGAGTGGCAATTGCGAGTTGCTTTTGGTGAGCCATTGCCAAAACAGCAACATGAATTGCAAATTCATGGTCATGCCCTTGAAGCGCGTGTGTATGCCGAAGAACCAGAAAAAGGCTTTATTCCTGCCATTGGTCAAATCAGCTATCTGCATTATCCAGAGCAAAATGATGCCGTACGTGTCGATAGCGGGATTGTCGAAGATGATGAAATCAGCACCTACTACGACCCAATGATTGCCAAACTGATTGTTTGGGGTAAAAACCGTGAAGCAGCATTAACGCAAATGCACCATGCTTTAGGTCAGTTCCACGTCGATGGTTTAGGCAACAACATTGCATTCTTGGATCGTTTGGTGCTGTGTGATTCCTTTAAACATGCCAATTTGGATACAGGGCTTATTCAACGTGAGGAAGCATTTTTACTTAACGCAAAACCTGAAGTCGCTACAGAAACTGTCGTTGCAGCTGCGTTAATTGATGTACTTTCTCGTATTCAAAACAACAAAGCGGCAAACAACGCGGTTTGGCAAAAAGACCACTTCTGGCGCTTAAATCAGCAAAGCGCCCACACAGTGCAATTACAGTGCAATGACCAAACACTCAAAATCCAGTTAAAACCATGCACTTCTGGTTTTGAGGCTCACTACAATGGGCAAACGCTGAGCGTTCAAGGCGAGCTTTTGGATGCACATCGTCTACAGGTTTGTATCAATGGTCAGCAACAAAAAATAGCATTTAACCAACATGCGCAAGGCATCACCCTGTTCCAAAACGGTCAGCGTCATGTGTTTAGCTATGTACAAGCAAACTTTAACAGCGATGATCAACAAGACAATGCCAACAATCTGACTGCACCAATGCCGGGTGTAATCACCCAAGTTTTGGTGGCAGCCAATGCCCGTGTGAAAAAAGATGATGTACTGATGACACTGGAAGCCATGAAAATTGAATATTCAATTCGTGCGCCTTTCGATGGCATTGTGGCAAGTTCGTACTTCCAAGCGGGCGATCAGGTCAAAGCAGGCGATGAACTGGTTGAATTTGAAGCCTTGACGGAGGAAGTTGCATGACTGAATTTGTCAAAATTGTAGAGGTTGGCCCACGAGATGGTCTGCAAAATGAGAAAACGCCACTCACTTTGGCAGACCGTAAAAACCTGATTTTGGATTTAATGCAAACAGGTTTAAGCAGCATTGAGGTCGGTTCTTGCGTATCGGCCAAATGGGTACCGCAAATGGCAGACAGCGATGTGCTGTTTGCCAGCCTGCCACAAAACCCAAACATTCAATTCAGTTTACTGACCCCAAACTCAAAAGGTTTTGAGTCGGCTTTGGCGGTGGGTTGCAAAGAAGTTGCCGTGTTTACCGCCGCTTCTGAAAGCTTTACCCGAAAAAATATCAACTGTTCAATTGAAGAAAGTTTGGAAAAATTTAGCGATGTCATGCGTCAAGCCAAAGCGCACAACATTCGCGTGCGTGGTTATGTATCTTGTATGGTGGACTGTCCTTATGAAGGCGCAATTGACCCGAAACAAGTCGCAAAAGTCACACAGCAATTATTGGACATGGGCTGCTATGAAGTGTCTTTGGGTGAAACCATTGGTACAGCAACCCCTGACCGTGTGCAAAAAGTCTGGGATGCATGTTTGGCAGAGGTCGATGCCAAAGTTTTAGCAGGTCATTTTCACAATACTTACGGCATGGCGATTGCCAATATTTATCAATCGCTCTTACAAGGCATTCGTGTATTTGATTCATCCATTGCTGGTTTGGGTGGCTGTCCGTATGCCAAAGGTGCATCGGGCAATGTGTCTACCGAAGACTTGTACTATTTACTGTCCAAGATGGGTTTTGAAACAGGTGTGCGGTTAGAGCCGCTGATGCAAGCCAGTCGCAACATCAGCAATATCTTACAGCGTGATAATCCATCTCACTATGCCAATGCCTACTGGCAAAAGGTTTGTGCTTAAAACCCATTTCATCCTCAATAGCATTGGAACATAAGCAATAAGGATGGCAACAACACAACATGGCAAGTGAATGCCGTGCAGAGAATAAAGAGGTGACAAATGTCCAATAAAGTATATGACAGCGCACAAGCTGCATTAAATGGCGTGGTTCAAGATGGGCATACCTTGGCGGTGGGTGGTTTTGGTTTATGCGGTATTCCTGAAGCCTTGATTGCTGCGTTAAAAGATACAGGTGTGAAACAGCTGACTTGTATTTCCAACAACGCAGGGGTCGATGGTTTTGGTTTAGGCTTATTGCTTGAAACCAAACAAATTAAAAAAATGATTTCATCTTATGTCGGCGAAAATAAAGAATTTGAACGCCAGTTTTTAAGCGGTGAACTGGAAGTTGAACTTACCCCGCAAGGCACACTGGCAGAAAAATTACGCGCAGGCGGTGCGGGTATTCCTGCATTTTTCACCCCAACAGGTGTAGGCACTGTCATTGCAGAAGGCAAAGAAGTCCGTGAATTTAACGGCAAAGATTATATTTTAGAAGAATCTTTGACTGCAGATGTCGCTTTGGTCAAAGCCTACAAAGCAGATAAAGCGGGTAATCTTATTTTCCGTAAAACAGCACAAAACTTTAATCCTGTTTGTGCTATGGCAGGCAAAATCACCATTGCCGAAGTTGAACAAATCGTTGAAATTGGCGATTTAGACCCCGACGAAATCCACTTAGCTGGTATTTATGTGAACCGCATTGTCCTCAATGCAAGCCCAGAAAAACGGATTGAACAAATGACTTTAAAGGCGGAGGCTTAAGACATGGCTTGGACGCGTAATCAAATGGCGCAGCGCGCTGCACAAGAATTAGAAGATGGTTTTTATGTCAATTTAGGCATTGGCTTACCCACACTGGTCGCCAATTATATTCCTGAACATATCAATGTCTGGTTACAGTCCGAAAATGGCTTGCTTGGCATTGGTGAGTTCCCAACTGCCGAAACTGTAGATGCCGACCTGATCAATGCAGGTAAACAAACTGTGACAGCGCGTAAAGGTGCGGCTTTTTTCTCTAGCGCAGATTCCTTTGCCATGATTCGTGGCGGGCATGTCAATATCGCTATTTTAGGGGCAATGGAAGTTTCTGAACAAGGCGATCTTGCCAACTGGATGATTCCCGGCAAGAAAGTTAAAGGTATGGGCGGTGCAATGGATTTGGTTGCAGGCGTACAAAAAGTTGTAGTGCTGATGGAACATTGTGCCAAAGATGGTACGCCTAAAATTGTATCGCAGTGCAGTTTGCCACTCACAGGTAAAGCGGTGGTGCATCGTATTATTACCGACTTAGGCGTGCTTGATATTACTCCACAAGGCGTAAAGTTGATTGAACTTGCACCCGATGTCAGTTTTGATGAAATTCAAAAAGTCACAGGTGTTGCCTTACAAAAAGTCGCAGCTTGATGAATTTATCTCGAGTGAATAACCCTCTCCTTTGCAAGTTTTGATGCACTGCTTTAAAACTTAATACAAGGGAGAGGGTTTGTTTTGACTTTCATACTTTCCCACTCAACTTATTCAATCTACTCAACAAATCACTAATTTATAAAACTATTCCTCAAACCAAAGAGCATCCAAAAATTACTTTCAATTTCGATATTTGCACAATACTTCGGGATTGATCCACAATAAAAAAGCCTTCACTTTGCAAAGTGAAGGCTTACAAGAAAATAGACCTATTTTAAGATTGAGGCGCCTTTTGCTCTACCACGCCAGCATCTTCCACACTACGCACCGTGCCTGTATCTACATTCAAGACTTCAAACTCAATACGGCGGTTTTTAAATTGACCTTCTGGCGTTGCATTTGCCGCAATCGGCTGCTCTGAACCAAAACCAATGGCTTGCAATTGACCCGGATTTACACCACGTGATACTAAATAATCGACCACTGCTTGCGCACGTTGTTGTGACAAAGTTTTGTTGGCATTGGCATCACCTACGGCATCGGTATGCCCTTTCACGGTTAATTGCACTTGTGGCGCGCGCTGCATCAATACCGCAGCCTGATCTAAAATAGACTTATTGGCTGCTGGAATTTCAGTCGATGCAGAATCAAAATTAATGATTTGCATATTGAGTGCCGTCGCAATATCCAAAGCTTGAATATTGTCAGGATTAATTGCAGCCAAAGCCTGCTCGGCATTGCTAATACTGCTGGTTACAGCCTGATTCACATCGGTTACTGTAGTTTCTGCAGGTTGCTGAGTCACTACAGTCATGTTTTTAGCCAATGGACGAATTTGACTGGCTAAACGCTCTGCATCGGCAGGGTTCGCGGCTTGAATAGACAGTTGATTACCCACCCAGTTTAAATTGACATTCGGTACACCTTTCAGCATTTTTAAAACGCTTGGAATCACGTCCTGATCAATAAATTCCAAATGATAGTTGGCAAAATTTTCTGCACCACAACCTGTTGGATGATTGAAAATTTGCTTCACTTCATTCTGCAGAATTTCCATATAGCTTGGATTATTCAGCAAAATTTGACAGGTCACCAAATTACCATCACTGCCTGTACTGACTTGCAACATTGCAGCCTGATTCGCTGCCACTTGGGTCTGTGTGGTTGCAGGCGCTTGGTTGCGGTCACTACATGCACGGAATAAAAATGCCAATAAACCAATTAAAATAATTAAAGCTAAAATTGGCAATAACCACGAACGGCGTTCTTCTACGGGCTCAGTCACAATGACTTCAGGTGCTTGATGTACGGTTTGGCCCGCAGCATTATTTACCACCAAAGCAGCCAATAATGCTGTTGCCCACTGCGGTAAAGCCGCCTGAATTGAATCTAAATTGTTTTGCAGTAAATGCTGAATTGCAACTGGGTCAGATGAACCTGCCTGATTTTCCAAAAAGTTTAAACTTGGTGCAATTGAACGATTCAGGGTGTTTTCAATTTCGGTTTGCGGTGCTGTGCCGCTGACCAAATCTAAAAACTGCTGTTTTAAAGATAGATTTGAACCAAATACATCGCCCACACGTGGATTCAGTTGTCGCAGCAGATTGTCAATCAGTTCAGGTCGTGAATTTAAAATAGACAATAAAATGGGATAAAAACTATTTAATGCCTGATTTTTTTCAAGCAAATGCTGGGTTTCCCCTTCCAATACAATGGATGACACACTTTGTTTGAGCAAGTCTATAAAATCTGTTTGCATATATATGCCCTCTTTTTTGTCTTTGTTTTCAAGTTGTTTTTTAGTGTATATGCTTAAAATTTAAACAAATGTAATAAATTGTGGTGTTTTGATTTTGTTGTGAAATTTGAGTCAACGGAATGTAGAGTCTCTTCTTCGATTTTCTATTTGGGGATTGTTAAAATTCAATAAAAAAGCCAGCCGAAGCTGACTCTTATTTAAACTTGAAAATAAAATATCAATCAGAGCATATTAAGCAGTAAAGACGCGTACTGCTTTGCCTTTTACAACTTGATTAATCAAAGGCGTATTTTTGCCTTGTGACACAATCGTTTCTTTGTTCAGTGTCCATTCCACTTCTGGATCAACCAAGACCCAACCCGCTTCCTGTTCCCAACGACTTTGCATTTTTGCCACACGCGCAGGTGCAAGTGTCACTTTTTCTACCCATTCCAATGGACTGAACAGACCTTCCTGAATCAGTTGAATCCCAAATGGAATATAAGTATCAAATGCAGTAAAACCTGACAAAGTATCTGCAAATGGTGCCATTTTTGCAGAGCTATTTAACGGCTCATGATGAGTACAAATCGCATCAATCACACCATCTTTTACACCTTGACGCAGTAATGCTTTGTCTTGCTCTGAGCGCAGTGGCGGACGTACATGCGCTAACGAGTTAAAACCATCAATAATTTGATCGGTTAAATGCAGTTGATGCATCGCCACATCGCAAGTGACAGGCAAACCTTTGGCTTTAGCTTGTTGAATCAATTCAACTGATGCACCACAAGACAATAAGCCAAAATGCGCACGTACACCTGTGGCTTCAATCATCAGCAAATATTTGGCAATCGCTACGGTTTCTGCCAAAGTTGGAATCATAGGCAAGCCCTGACGCGATGCAATAAAACCTTCATGCACACAGCCATCTTTAGCAATTTGCGGTTCTTCGGCATAGAACACCACGGTCATGTCCAAACCTGCAGCATATTCCAGTGTGCGAATCACGACATCATCATCTTCAAAAGGTGCATTGGCATTGGACACTGCACTACAGCCGCCTTTTTTCAGTCCCGCCATATTGGCAGGCTGCTTGCCGTTTAAACCTTGAGTTTGTGCACCAATCACTTCTAAATAAATGCCACCATCCAACATGGCTTTTTCGACCAAACCATGAATGAGTGCACCGTTGTCTTGCACGATTGGTTTAGAATCGGGTGGCGTAAATAAGTGCAGAATTCCGTTTTCACGTGCGGCCTTGCCTTCAGATTTGAGCGTGCCATGTTGTTGCTGACCAGGTTCACGTAAACGTGCGCATAAATCGACCATAGTTGGCATGAGCCATTGACCTTGGGCATCTATGCTTTCGCTAATATCTGCACTTTCTGCAACCAACTTGCCATTTTCAAGATATACCGTTTGTACGCGGTCAATTTGCTGGATTGGGTCAAGCACACGTACATTTTCAATTTTTACAATCGCCATGACTTTTTCCTTATACCGCAATCGCGTCAATCAAACCTTGTTCTTGCAATTGACCTTGCATCGCCAAGGCCAATACCGCCATACGTACCGCAATACCGTTGGTTACTTGATTTAAAATCACCGATTGAGGCCCATCGGCAATGCTTGAATCAATTTCGACACCACGGTTCATTGGACCAGGATGCATCACAATACAGTTTGGTTTTGCAAGCGCCAAACGCTCTTTGTTTAAACCGTACATTTTGTAGAATTCGGCTTGTGAGGCAAGTGCTGGCGAATCAATACGTTCATTTTGAATACGCAGGGTGATAATCACGTCGCAATCTTTAATGCCTTCTTCCATTTTGTTAAATAAACGCACGCCTGCGCCATATTCATCAAAACCGTAGGGCAACAAGGTGTTCGGTGCAATCACGCGAATGTCTTTACAGCCCAGTGTTTGCAAGGCAGCCACATCGGAACGCGCCACGCGTGAATGTTTGATATCACCAATAATCGCAACACTTAATTCTTCATAAGGTCGTTGGGTTTCACGGCGAATGGTCAGCATATCCAACATCGCTTGCGTTGGATGTGCATGACGGCCATCACCCGCATTAATAATGGCAACCTTTGGGCAAACCGTTTTAGCAATAAAATGTGCTGCACCTGAAGATGAATGACGCACCACAAAAATGTCAGCAGCCATCGCCTCTAAGTTCCACAAAGTGTCACGCAAAGTTTCACCTTTAGAGGTACTTGAACGGGCAATATCAATATTGAGTACATTGGCAGAAAGACGCTTGGCTGCGGCTTCAAATGTGGTGCGGGTACGAGTAGAGTTTTCGAAGAACAAATTCATCACCGTGCGCCCTTCGAGCAAATTATTGGTGATCAGTTGGTTTTGTTCATTGAAAAAGGACTGTGCTGTGTCCAGAATTTGGGTGAGGGTTTCTTTGGAAAGACCTTCGATGGTTAAAAAGTGTTTTAAATGCCCATCTTTATTCAATTGAATCTGGCTCGGAGTATGCAATGCCGCCAAATGCATGAGAGATTCCTTATACGTTAAGTTAACGCATTATACAGAAATTGATTTGGCAAAGCAGTGTAACTTGGCATGATTTAGTCAAAAGAAACTTATGATTTTAAAAATTAAGTCATGCAGACTCATCTACACTTTCTTTCATGCTTAATACTCTACAAAGCGATGTGAAAGGATGGCATTTATATTTAACTGCTCTGCTAGCCAATCATCTTGATATGAGCTTGATGAACATCTGGTGGGTCAATCTTCGCCTACAACTGCCTACGCAACCTTCAGGCTATGTAGGCATAGTCTGTACAATTCACCGTTTAACGCAATGCCCCTATATAATGATGGGACACCTGCGCCCGATAAATTTCTTCAGCTGTAGGTTCAGTCAAGTCATCTATATTTTCTATATTTTCTACTGCATCTAATTGCTGCGCTTCAGTCTGTGGCGACGTTATTTCTGCATCAGCATCCATTAAGTTAGCCAATATACTGTTTAAGCGCAGCGCATAACGGCACAATTCCTCATCGTGTGTAGCGAGCGCCAATTGCAGCACAGCACGTGCATAGTCTGAATTTTCAACCAGATACATGACATCAATCACACGTCCACTGACCCGTCTTAATCGCGTATAAATTAAAGTGGCAACTGAAAAAATCTCGTTATTTGCTGTTAAAGCCTGTGCCGTGTTTAAAGTAGCCGTGGTCATTTAAATATTCCCCTTATCGCTTCATTGTTGTTTTGCAGTGTTTGATGCTCATCTGCAAAATGTTCACCATCACAACAATGTATGAGCAAAATACATACCAATCATGTGAATATTCAGGTTTTTATTTTTCCGCAATACAATCACTCAAAATTTTTTAGAGATGTCATTACATCCTCATTGCCTTTTTAGAAAAAAACAGTAAAAAATGCCCTGAAGCTCTTCAAACCTAGACCTTTAAAATTCTGCACGATTCACGCTAAATCACTAAGTTTTCTAGCACAAAATACGGTAAAATAGCCGATTGCTGAATTGCTTTTGGAAATTTTCATGAATTCGAAACCCCGTCTTTCTACATATTGGGTCACCTGTGCAGATGGACTTGAAACCTTATTGCAAGAAGAAATGCAAGGTTTAGGTATTCAAAATATCGAACGTTTACCGGGTCGTTTAATTTTCAAAGGCACACTCGAAAATGCCTATCGTGTCTGCATGTGGTCACGTTTAGCCTCACGTGTCCTTACACCAATTCACACACACGAAATTGAATTTAGTCACGACGCGCGCGATGTAGCCGAAGAGCTTTATGAAGGTGCGCTGAGCTTTGACTGGTCACTGATTTTTGCGCCACAAAGTACTTTTGCAGTGCGTTTGCATATAGAGCGTGACATTAAAGTGAACAGCCAATTTGCGACCTTGCGCGTTAAAGATGGTGTGGTCGATTCATTTATGGATGCAGTGGGCAAACGTCCAAGCATTGACATCAAACAGCCTGAAATTACCTTATACGTGTTGGCAGGTAAAAAAGAACATACATACTGCCTAGATTTATCTGGCGATTCACTGCATAAACGCGGCTATCGTCGTTTTATGACCGATGCCCCAATTAAAGAAAACCTTGCCGCAGCGATTCTGCAAAAAGGTCAATTACAACAAATTCAACCCGACATTATTTTAGACCCAATGTGTGGTTCGGGCACGTTTATTATTGAAGCATTGATGATGCTGACTGACCGTGCACCGGGTTTGGTACGTCGTTTTGGTTTTAACGGTTGGCAAGGTCACGACCATGAATTGTGGATGAGCATTAAAGCAGAAGCGGCAGAACGCCATCAAACTGCATTACAACAGCCCTTGCCAAAATTCTATGCTTTCGATGCCGACTGGGAAGCAGTCAAAGCCACCAAGCAAAATATTATTGCGGCAGGTTTTGAAAGTCTGCTCGATCAGATTCAAATTGAAGAACGTACTTTGGCTGACTGGCCCGACTTTCAAGCCGAAGGTAAAAAGGCCTTTATTGTAACCAACCCACCTTATGGTGAACGTTTGGGCGATAAAGCCTCAAACCGTGCCTTATATTTGGGTCTGTCTGCCCTTTTGCAAAAGCATTTCCCAAATCAAAAAGCAGCCGTCATTGCAGCCCAAGTTGAACAAGCCGATGTGCTGGCTTTCAATGACCCACAAATTTTACGTTTGATGAACGGTAAACTGCCAATTTATGTCCGTTTTGGTACGATCAAACCTGCAACAGTCGCGCGTCCATTCTTAGCAGATTGGCAACCGCAACAGTTTGAACCCATTGAAGGCGCAGAAGATTTCACCAACCGTTTGCAAAAAAACATGCAGAGCCTGAAAAAATGGGCGGTGAAAGAAAATGTGCATTGCCTGCGTTTATACGATGCAGACTTACCTGACTTTAATGTCGCAGTCGATTTATACGGCGACCGTTTGCACGTGCAGGAATATGCGCCGCCGAAAAAAATTGATCCTGAAAAAGCCAAAAAGCGTTTTAACCTTGCCTTACAAGCCATTCGCGCTGTCACAGGTTTAGGGCGCGATGCGGTATTTATTAAAACCCGTGCCCGTCAGGAAGGTAAAAACCAGTACACCAAACAAAGTACCGCCTCGAAGCGTTTTATTGTGCAAGAAGGTCAGGCTAAAATTTTGGTTAACCTCACCGACTACCTAGATACAGGCTTGTTCCTTGACCATCGTCAAATGCGTTTACGTATTGCCAAAGAAGCACGTGGCAAGCACTTCCTGAATTTATACAGTTATACCTCAACTGCAAGTTTACATGCCGCGCTTGGCGGTGCAGCAAGTACCACCAGCGTCGATTTATCCAATACTTATTTGAATTGGTCTAAAGAAAACTTTGTATTGAATGGTTTAACGGTAGACCATGCCGATGAACAACATCAATTCTTTGCCAGTGATTGTTTTGAATGGCTCAAAGAAGGTCATGAACAATATGATCTGATCTTTATTGACCCACCAACTTTCTCAAACTCTAAAAAGTTCTACGGAACATTTGACGTACAACGCGACCACGTTTCTTTAATTAAGCGTGCCATGAACCGCTTAACCACAGGCGGAACGCTGTACTTCTCCAACAACTACCGTGGTTTTGAAATGGATGAAGAAATTGAAGCCATGTTTGATGTGCAGGAAATTAGCCATGAAACCATTGGGCAAGATTTCAAACGCAACACCAAAATCCACCGTGCTTGGAAAATTCAACACCCGCCTGTTTAAATAAACGATATGGCAATACAACAAAGCCTGTTCATTTGAACAGGCTTTGTTTTATCGTAGATCAGTATCTAGATTATTGACCAGTTAAAAACTTCTTTTCACCATATTGATAATGCATCGACAGTTTAAATTCATCACCATCACGTTGAATTTGCTGATTGCTTTGCATCGCACTGAGTATCTGTTCCAACTCTTGATCAGACATGCTTTTACCTGCAGCATTCATATAATTATTCATAATGGTTTTGACCACTTGCTTGTTAAAACTCACATCGGTTTGCATTTCCAATAAACTTGGGAACATTTTCGCTAAGCCTTCTACAGTGGTTTGATGCCCTGGCATCACTTTACCAACCAAATCTGCCCGAATACTGCCTGTGCCTAATTTCAACTGATTCTTCTTGGATTCGAACTGAAAGCCCTCATTAATCACAGCCAACAAGGCTTGTTGAACTTCTTTCTCAAAGTTTTCCGCTTCTAGGCATGAGTTGTTTTGTTTTTGCACAATATCAAGAAACGTCTGCATTTTACTGCGCTGCAAGTTTTTAACATCCCAATTCACTTGCAGGTCTTGCATGGCAGGCACATTATTTAAACCTAACTCGGCAATTTTAAATTTCGATTGAATATCTACCGTGCGCTCATGCAGTTGAGTATCCATACGCCAACTGAAGTCTTTCATTTTGCCTGAACCCACTGCTTTTGGGTCTTGACGCTGCATTTCTGCAATACTGAATTGGAAATAGCCCGGCTCTAAAGACTGCACATTCAAAGCCTGATTGGTTTTAAACTGCATGCCTTTTACTTGAAGATGTCCAAATTGATCCAGCACCGTCAATTGAGGCACATCAAAACTCATATTTACAATTTTCTGCTGCCCCTGACTTTGTTTCGCCTGAAACTCAATCTGCATAGGAGAAAATTTAGCTTCAAGTCCTGCTTCTTTTTTCTCTATAGCAGGTATGCTCAATTTCGTGGTCGATACACCCAACCAATTCACTTGCGTTGTCACATTTAGAGGCTGCTGAAAGAACTCGGAAAATTGTCCCTGCCCTTGTTCCAGATTCATTTTAGAATCAATTTGGTAACCTTTCCATGTCCGCTGAATTTGATCTTGTCCGTGAAACACCAGTTTTTCTTTAGCATTACATGGGTCTGCAATAATGGTCATTTTCCATTTGGCAGTACCTGTTAAAGTCCCCATGTCGTAGTCCGTATATTGGACGCTCACATTGGGTACAGGATTTAAATTTTGTTGATAATGCTCACGCAGGCTCTTATCTGCATATAAATTTCCTGCAGTGACAGCTCCTGCCAACACTGCAACCCCCATTCCACCCCATACTATTTTTGACATAGATTCTGCTCAGAATTTATCTATTCTTATTGAACAATAAATTATAATTAATCTTCTTTAAAAAAGATAATTGTTTTGCAAATAAATCACTTAAATACAATATTCATCACAAAATATTAAAAATAGCTGTCATTTTTTACCAAAAATTTTACTTATGTGACCTAAATTGTCAGTCATAAAAAACCCAGCCGAAGCTGGGTTTCTTAAAAGTTGCTTACACATAGCCAATTAGCTGAGTTTCATTTTTTCAAACAGCAAATGACCATTTTCAGCTTTAATTAAAATCGTATCACCTGCAACAAAGTCACCTGCGAGGATTTTTTGCGCCAATGTGTTTTCCACTTGTTGCTGAATTGCACGTTTCAATGGACGCGCACCGTAGACTGGGTCAAAACCTGCTTCAATCAATTGATCAAATGCAGTATCGTCTATCGACAAGCTCAAGTCACGTTCGCTTAAACGCGCACGTAAACGATCCAATTGAATATCGGCAATGCCACGAATTTGTGCTTTTTCCAGTGAATGGAACACCACCAACTCATCAATACGGTTAATAAACTCAGGGCGGAAATGTTGTGAAACTGCGGCCATGACTACGGTACGCACTTCTTCACGTGTTGGATTGTCACCCAATTCACGTACTTCGTGTGAACCCAAGTTAGAAGTCATCACAATTACAGTGTTCTTAAAGTCCACCACGCGACCTTGCGAGTCGGTTAGGCGTCCATCATCCAACACCTGCAACAAGATGTTAAATACGTCTGGATGGGCTTTTTCCACCTCATCAAACAGCACCACACTGTACGGTTTACGACGTACTGCTTCGGTTAATACACCACCTTCTTCATAACCGACATAGCCTGGAGGCGCACCGACCAAACGGCTGACCGAGTGTTTTTCCATAAATTCAGACATATCAATCCGAATCATGGCGTCATCGCTGTCAAACAAGAAGTTCGCTAACGCTTTGGTCAATTCTGTTTTACCTACCCCTGTTGGGCCAAGGAACAGGAACGAACCACTTGGACGGTTAGGATCAGACAAACCTGCGCGTGAACGACGTACCGCATTCGACACCGCCACCACAGCTTCATCTTGCCCCACCACACGGTTATGCAAGAAATCTTCCATGTGTAGCAATTTTTCACGTTCACCCTGCAGCATTTTCGATACAGGAATGCCCGTTGCAGCACTCACGACTTCAGCAATTTCATTGTCCGTCACTTTGTTACGCAATAATTTTGGTTCTTCTTTCTCTTCAACCAACTCATCTTGTGCCAGTTGTTTTTCCAACTCAGGAATCACACCGTATTGTAAACGTGACATTTCCGCCAAGTCATTTTCACGCTGCGCTTTTTGCAATGCCATACGTGCCTGATCAAGCTGAGTCTGAATTTGCTTAGTGCCTTCAACCAAGGTTTTTTCCGCTTTCCAAACTTCTTCCAAATCATTGTATTCATTTTGAACTTCAATAATTTGTTTTTCCAGATGTGCAAGTTCAGCACGGCTGCCTGCATCTTCATCTTTCTTCACGGCTTCAAGTTGCAGTTTTAATTGAATTAAACGGCGCTCTAATTTATCTAAGGCTTCAGGCTTAGAATCTAGCTCCATTTTAATCCGTGACGCTGCCTCATCCACCAAATCAATTGCCTTGTCGGGAAGTTGACGGTCAGTGATATAACGGTGCGACATTTTAGCGGCGGCAATAATCGCCGAATCTAAAATTTTAACCCCGTGGTGCACTTCGTAGCGTTCTTTCAGACCTCGTAAAATTGCAATGGTGTCTTCTACACTTGGCTCATCGACCAATACTTTTTGGAAACGACGCTCTAAAGCCGCATCTTTTTCAATATATTGACGATACTCATCTAAAGTAGTGGCACCGACGCAGCGCAATTCGCCACGCGCCAATGCAGGTTTCAACATATTGCCTGCATCCATGGCACCATCGCCTTTACCTGCACCCACAAGTGTGTGTAATTCATCAATAAATAAGATGACTTCACCTTCTTGTTTCGCCAAGTCTTTTAAGACCGCTTTTAGGCGTTCTTCAAACTCACCGCGATATTTCGCACCTGCCAACAATGAGCCCAAATCTAAAGATAAAACACGTTTACCTTTTAAGCTTTCTGGCACTTCACCATTCACAATACGCTGCGCCAAACCTTCAACAATCGCAGTTTTACCCACACCAGGTTCACCAATGAGTACTGGGTTGTTTTTGGTACGGCGTGACAACACCTGAACGGTACGGCGAATTTCATCATCACGACCAATTACAGGGTCTAGCTTGCCCGCCAACGCACGTTCGGTTAAATCGATGGTATATTTATTGAGTGAGTCACGTTGATCTTCGTGATTATTGCTCATGACTTTTTCATCCCCTCTAATTTTGTCAATCACGCTACGCAAACTATCTGAGGTCACGCCTACACTGTTCAGTAGTGTTTTGGTCGCGCCCACTTCGGTCAAACCCAGCATCAACCAATCGGTTGACAAGAACTCATCACCTGCTTTTTGGGCAAAACTGTCAGCCAAATTCAAGGCTTTAACCGCATCTGGACTTAAGTTGATATCGCCTGTTGGATTGGCCAAAGTCGGTGCATCAGCAATCGCTTGCTGTAATTTGCTTTGCAAATCACGTAGGTTTGCGCCTGCTTGTTGTAATAAACTGACATTGGAAGCTTCTTCGAGCAAAGTCGCCAATAAGTGAATGCCTTCAATGGCAGTATGATCTTTCCCTATCGCGAGAGATTGGGCATCGGATAAAGCTTGCTGTAGTCGGTTGGTAAACTTTTCAAAACGCATTCTTGTTATTCCTCACAACAAATTGTGTACTTGATGGATATATGGGAACGCAGGCGTAAATTTCAATTAAATTTTTTATATATTTTTCAAAATCTTAATTAAAATTAACAGATAGATTTCAGTAATAATATTGGACTGATTAAAGTAAATTTCAAGTTTAGTCTGGTAATTTTTTATTTTAGTTGAGTCATTGACATACACTTGCATATCAATCAATTAAAGGCTTTTGATTGTTATTTATGCCATTTGAAATATTTAGTTACAATGATTGGCAAAATATACCAACCATTGTATGACCTATCAGTCAAAGCTTAATCTTGTTCAATAATTTCAAAATCATGGCTAATTTCGACGCCACCATCAGATAGCATTTTACTTGCAGAACAGTACTTTTCTGCTGAAAGTTCAACCGCCTTCGCAACCTGCTTTTCCTTGACAGCCTTGCCTTTGACCACAAAATGCAAATGAATTTTGGTGAACACGGCAGGGATGCTATCGGCACGTTCTGCTTTTAACTGACATTCAACATGCGTCACTTCTTGGCGTGATTTCTTTAAAATAGTCACAATATCGAATGAAGCACAACCACCAAGTCCCATTAAGATTAACTCCATAGGACGTGGACCACGGTTTTCACCGCCATATTCTGCAGATCCATCCATCACCACAGAATGACCACTTTCTGATTTGGCTTCAAAAGCAACGTTCTCTAACCACTGAACACTTGTTTGCATTGCAACTACCTAAAAAAAACTATAAATTGACACGGGTATTTGTACACTAACATAACTTGAGTTGATAAGGAATTTCATCTCTACTGTGTGACAAGTTCAGACTAGGTCTTGTGCGATCTATTATTTATCCATTTTCGGAACCGTTAGCATGACTTCAAACTTTTCACAGCTGAGCACTGATGCATTGTCCCCTGGACAACTGCCTGACTCAGTCAAAGCATTATTAAAACGTGCATACATCAACCGTTATCCAAAACGGACAACTATTGTTGATGCAGGGACTGAATCTAAATCGTTATATTTGATTTTAAAAGGTTCAGTATCAATTATTCTTCGCGAAGATGATGATCGCGAAATTGTTGTGGCATATTTGAATCCAGGCGACTTTTTTGGGGAAATGGGTCTGTTTGAATCGAATCCACAACGTACTGCAGAAGTTCGTACTCGTGATGTCTGTGAAATTGCAGAAATTACTTATGAAAACTTCCACGAACTCAGCAAACAATATCCTGACTTAAGCTATGCCGTTTTTGCACAGCTGGTACGTCGTTTAAAAAATACTACACGTAAGGTAACTGACCTTGCCTTTATAGATGTGTCTGGTCGTATTGCACGTTGCTTGATTGATCTTTCTGCGCAACCAGAAGCCATGATTTTGCCAAACGGTCGTCAAATTCGTATTACACGCCAAGAAATTGGTCGTATTGTCGGCTGTTCACGTGAAATGGTCGGGCGTGTTCTAAAAACACTTGAAGAACAAGGCATGATTGAAACTGATGGTAAAGCCATTCTGATTTTTGATGCTTCTTTGGAGCAAAATGAATCCACTGATGGCAACTTTGATGACGAGTAAACCATCTATATGCTCATTAAAAAAGCAAATCTTCGGATTTGCTTTTTTATTGCCTGTATATAACTTATAGCCATTTTCAACTATAAAAATATAATTCTTACGACCATTACAAAGCATCAGCAATTTTAACTGCCACAAGCGGCTCAAAATGGTTTAGCCTCTTAGGACATGACTTCATAAAGACAATGTTAAGCGAGATGCTAAGATGCAATTTAGACCTTTGGCAAAAACAGGCATTCTAGTTCCAGAAATCTGTTTAGGCACCATGACATTTGGTGAACAAAATACCCAGCAAGAAGCCTTTCAACAACTCGATTATGCGCTAGAACGAGGCTTATATTTTTGGGATACCGCAGAAATGTATCCCGTACCACCAAAAGTAGAAACTCAAGGTGCAACCGAAACCATCATTGGCAATTGGTTACAGCAACGTGGCGGACGTGACAAATTATTTTTAGCCTCTAAAATTGCAGGCCCTTCGCAAGGCGGCAGTCATATTCGAGACGGCAAAACCCGCTTTAACGCAGAGGATATTCATTCTGCACTGGATGGCAATTTAAAACGCCTGCAAACCGACTATATCGACTTATACCAACTGCACTGGCCACAACGCCCAACCAACTTTTTTGGCAAACTTGGTTATGGCAACCAAGAAGCACAAAATACGCAAGAAGTAACCGACCTTGCTGAAACCTTAACCGCGTTGCAACAAGAAATTCAAAAAGGACGGATTCGCTATATAGGTCTGTCGAATGAAACCCCTTGGGGCACCATGAAGTTTTTACACTTGGCAGAACAATTAGGATTAAGTAAATTTGTCAGCGTACAAAATCCATATAACCTGCTGAATCGTACTTATGAAATTGGCATGTCTGAAATCGCCCATTATGAAGGTGTTGGACTACTCGCCTACTCACCTTTGGCTTTTGGTTATTTAACTGGTAAATTCCGTCATGGCGCACGCCCTGCCAATGCACGTGTCACGCTATATTCACGTTTTAGCCGTTACAGTAATCCACAAAGCGAATGGGCAACCGAGCAATACGCCCAACTTGCAGAACAACACGGCTTGAGTTTGACGCAACTGGCGCTGGCATTTATCAAGCAGCAATTTTTTGTGACAAGTACCATTATTGGCGCGACGAATATGGCGCAACTCAAAGAAAATATTGATGCCTTTGACATCACCTTATCAGATGAAATTTTACAAGGCATTGAAGCCATTCATCGTCAACAACCCAATCCAGCGCCCTAATTTTATTTTAAGCACTGCTTTAAAATGAAATTAAAAATATGAACTCAGCAATAATTCATCATTTTTATGCTGTTTAAAGTCAAAAAGTCTTCATAAAAAAAGATGCGCATAAAACCATGCGCATCTTTTTTGTGTTTTATCTTAACCAGTTGAACTGGCTAAGGTCATCTTAACGACGACTTTGGTTATATAGCGCTTGTGCTGCTGGCAAGTTTTTACGCATTGCTTCAATACGCTGACTGTTCGATGGGTGAGTCGATAAGAATGACGCACCGCCACCACCTTCAAGCTTGTTCATTTTCTCCCAAAGGGTAATTGCAGCTTGCGGGTTATAACCTGCACGTGCCATCAGCATTAAACCGCCCTGATCGGCACGACCTTCCAAATTACGCGAATATGGCAAGCCAATCCCAATTTGCGTACCCAATTGTGCTGCTGCTGCACCCAATTGACCAACGTTATTACCTGCTGCACTTAAACCTACGTTCAAGGCAATATTGGTTAAGGCCTGTGCACCAATTTTACTTTTCGCGTGTTCTTCTAAGGCATGCACCATTTCATGCCCCATAATTGCGGCAATTTCGGCATCGGTTAAATTCAGTTTATTCACAATACCAGTGTAGAACACCACTTTACCGCCTGGTGCGACAAAAGCATTGACTTGATCAGATTTGAGTACCGCCAATTGCCACTGGAAAGGCTGACCAGTTTGGTTCATTTGGTTGGCATGTGGAATCAAACGCTGAAACACAGTATTGATACGTTTATACGTGGTTGAACTCGTGTCTAACTGATTTTTATTGCGTGCGTCTTGCACCATTTCATTATAGCTTTTGGTAGCAGTTGCATTTAAGGTCGCAGTATCTGCACCCGCCATGTCTGCAACAGTCGTACACCCTGAAACTGTGATTGCGCCTGCGGCACATAAACTTAACATCAGTTTTTTGTTCATTATAATAATCTCCGCCTTGCGAGCTATCTTCATACCAATCAATTATATGAAATCAATTCAAGGCTTTAAATCTATAATCACTTCATAAACATATCATTTATGTAAACAACGCCTAAGCTGTGTACAGATTGTATGTCTGAGCGATCAATCACTACCCTAGTAAAGAAATTGATAACACAACCAAAATACTAAACAGAAAACATTTAAACCCAAGTAAATTTTAGACACTACTTCTACTTTTTCTTCCATTTCTGGATTTTTGCGTTTGTAGAGTAGGTAAGCATTTTGAATCAGAATCAGTGGCACCAAAATACAGGCAAAAATAACGCTTAAACCAATAAATGCCTGATACATAATATTCGGATCATGCTTTTGCGATAAAATCAGCATCATGGCAATGGTCGGTGCGCCGCCCATCGCAAACAATAAAGAATAAAAAATCGTACTGGTAATATTTTTATGCATCCTGCATAACCTTAATTAAATTTAATTTTCTAAAGCCATTGTAACAAGCCACCCTGCTCTGCACAGCGCCAGTCATCTGCAACTTTAGTCTTGAAAAAACAACTCACTCAGCATCATCTATAATGTTTCCAAAAATGAGTCGCTATTGAAACTGAAACAACAGCAATAAAAAGCCCCATCATTTAGACAGGGCTGAGTACATCATCAGAGCTTAAATGCTATGCTAAATCACAACGACTTAAGCATCAAATGGATGACGTAATACGATAGTTTCTGCGCGGTCTGGACCTGTAGAAATAATGTCGATTGGACATTCAATTAACTGCTCAAGACGTTTGATGTAGTTCACTGCATTTTCAGGCAATTGTTCTACACTGGTCGCACCCACAGTTGATTCAGACCAACCTGGCATTGTTTCATAAATTGGCTTTAAGTTTTCGTATGCAAGCGCATCAGAAGAACCTACACAACCTGAATCGGTATTTTCATAACCTACGCAGATTTTGATTTCTTCTAAACCGTCCAATACGTCTAACTTGGTCAAGCAGATACCAGACAGTGAGTTTACATCGACTGAACGACGTAAAATTTCGGCATCAAACCAACCACAACGACGTTGACGACCTGTAGAAGCACCGAACTCGTGACCCACAGTACCTAAGTGTTTACCAATCGCATCACCTACGTCATTTGCTGCATCATACACCAACTCAGTTGGGAATGGGCCTGCACCTACACGTGTGGTATAAGCTTTGGTAATCCCTAAAACGTAGTCTAAATGTAATGGACCTAAGCCTGAACCAGAGCTTACACCGCCCGCAGTTGTATTCGATGAAGTCACATACGGATAAGTACCGTGGTCAACATCAAGTAATGAACCTTGCGCACCTTCAAACATAATGTTGTCACCGTTTTTACGGTAATTATGAATTTCAGTCGTTACATCAACCACTAATGGTGCAATCACTTCACGCCATTGGTCACATAGCGCTAAAACTTCATCTAACTGAACTGCTTCAACACCGTAGTATTGTGTCAATTGGAAGTTGTGATAGTCCAATAATTCAGTCAATTGAGCGCGTAGTGCTTCACCGCCACGAACCAAGTCAGCAACACGAATCGCACGACGTGCAACCTTGTCTTCATAAGCTGGGCCAATACCACGACCTGTTGTACCAATTTTGGCATTACCACGTTTTTTCTCACGTGCTTGGTCAAGTGCAATGTGGTTCGGCAAAATAAGAGGACAGTTTGGTGAAATACGTAAACGCTCTTTCACTGGCACGCCTTCTTGTTCCAAAATACCCATTTCTTTAATGAGTGCTTCAGGAGAAAGTACTACACCATTACCAATTAAGCACAGTACGTTTTCACGTAAAATACCTGATGGAATGAGGTGTAATACAGTTTTCTTACCACCAACCACGAGAGTATGGCCTGCGTTGTGTCCGCCTTGATAACGAACGACTGCCGCCGCCTGATCTGTGAGCAGGTCGACGATCTTACCTTTACCTTCGTCGCCCCATTGGGTACCAAGTACCACAACATTCTTGCCCATAATAGCCTCATTACATCATGCTGTTAAAATTGAAAACCAAGACCTGTAACATGAAACATGCCTTGGCGATTAAATTTTTTCGACTGTCCACTCACCATTTGCAAGAACCAATTGGTGCGTTGCGTATGGAACCGAGTTTAAATCATCATTACCCAACAATTGAATTACACTAAAGCCTTGCGCACGTGTGTTTTGGATAGCCGCGATTAAATCAGGTTGTGAGCCTTTAGGCGCAACAACAACAGACGATGATTCAAAACGACCTGCACTTAATACAAACAAGTCACAAGAGAAACCTGTTGCAGGGCGCGCACGTCCGAAATGCTGACCAATGCCATCATAACGACCGCCTTGTGCCAATGGTGCAGCACGATTTGGCGCATACACTGCATACATTAAACCTGTGTGATAGTGATAAGAACGCAGCTCAACCACATCAATACCAATATGCAAGTTTGGCCAACGTGCCTGAATTTCAGCTTGTGTTGCTTTCACGGCTTCAAACGCTTGCTTAAATTCGGTATTTTCCAACACATCAGCACTTAAATGAGCCTGCAAAGCAGTTAAATCACTGGCATAGCGACCTAAAGCATAAAAATCTGAACCGAAATTTAAATCTTGGGTAAATTCTGCCAATTCAGGCAATGCTTTACGCTGATATAAATCTGACAATTGACGTTCAGTGGCTTTGCTTAATTCTGCTTGTTTAACCAAGCTACGGAACAAGCCGACATGACCCAAGTCTAAATGCACACCTTCTGCCAAACCTGCTTCTTTTAGCAAGCTGAGCATCAGATCAACCATTTCTACATCGGCATCAATGCTGTCTGAACCAAATAACTCTGCACCCAATTGCAATGGTGCACGTGTGGTATTAAAACCTTGTGGTTTGGTATGTAAAACCGTACCTGCATAGCAGTAACGTGCAATGCCATCTACAGGATGTACATGCGCATCAATACGTGCCACTTGTGGTGTCATATCGGCACGAACACCCAGCAAACGACCTGAAAGTTGGTCGATCACTTTAAATGTGGCAAGGTCTAAATCTTGATTCGATTCTGAAAGAGAAGATAGAGATTCAATGTATTCTATGAATGGCGTGTACACCAACTGATAACCTCGAGATGCGAGGAAATCCAGTGACTTACGACGCAAGCTTTCAATCACTTGCGCTTGTTCTGGTAATACATCAGCTACACCATCAGGTAATAACCATGTCTCTGAAATGGGCATGTTGTAAACCTAAATTCTTGTTTGCGCGGAACGAATCCGCATAAAAAAATCGGGAGCACACCCGATTTCTCCTAGTTTAGCATGATACTTTTGCTCATGCACCTGACTTTTTCTGAAATATGCGGTAAAAAATATGAATACACCACATCTTTCAAAGCCATCATTTAAAAGTCCTGATTTGATTTCACCGCCTTTGCCAATAAACTGACCAACTCAGCATTTTGCATTTCAAGCTGTGCGGTTTTTTGCACGGTTTTATCTAGCGCATCTTGCTGAACCTGCATCTTTTTAGCCAAATCTTGCATAATCTCCAACGTCTTTTTTAGATGCTCTTCTAAATGTAATACTTTTTGCTCGACTTGCTGTTGATGCTGCACGTCGCTGCTGCTGTCTGCCTGATTTTTAAATTGCAACCAAATCAGAAAAATGACAGCAAGTGCCAGCAAAAAAATAAATCCCCACAATAAAATAATCATCATGCCACTACTCTATTCAAATTTTCTATGCAAACTTTGTTATATCAATCAGTGAATTAACCGTGAATACGAAGTGTAAAATCTGTCATCACTATTACACGCTTTTCACACTTTGTATATGTCTTAAAAAGTAGCCGCTTACACCGCCCGCTGACTAAAAGATTCACACAAATCTAGTAAACGGTTGGCATAACCCCACTCGTTGTCATACCACGCAAAAACTTTGGCTTGATGACCCACGACCATGGTTTGACTTAAATCGACAATTAAAGAATAAGGTGAATGGTTAAAGTCGCTCGATACCAAAGGCTCATCGGTCACTTGCATAATTTCGGCATAATCATGCGCTGCCGAAGCACACAACACCTGATTCAATTTGTGCACCGTAATTGGCGACTGAGAAATAAAAGTTAAATCAATGGCTGCAACATTGATGGTCGGCACACGAATCGAGTAACCATCAATCCGATCTGCCATTTTTGGCATGACTTGTTTTAAAGCACCTAGGGCAGAAGAAGTTGTAGGAATAATATTTTGTCCTGATGCACGCGCACGACGTAAATCGCGATGCGCCTGATCCAATACAGTTTGATCGGCTGTGACTGCATGAATTTCAGTCATTAATGCGGTATCAATTCCAAAAGCGTCATCAATAATTTTAACCAGTGGTACTAAAGCCTGCGTGGTGCAAGACACACTGGAAATAATTTGGTCAGTATTTTTGACTTCGTGATGATTGACACCATAAACAATCGCAGCATCTACAGTATCGAATGGTGCAGCGCCAATAATCACACGTTTGGCGCCCGCAGTAATATGCTGCGTTGCCGCCTCGCGGGAACGAAACAACCCTGTGCATTCCAATACCACATCTACATTTAAAGCTTGCCACGGCAACTGTGCAGGTTGAGCCTGATTCAACACCTGAACTTTTAATTGCGCCAAACCTGCAGAAATATTCAAAAAAATCTGTTCATTTTCAAGGCTAATTTCCACCTGCCCTTTAAAACGACCATGGGTACTGTCGTATTTAAATAAATGAACCAAGGTTTCTACATCGGCAATGTCATTTATGGCGACGATTTCAAAATGAAAGTCTTTGGGATTTTCAAACCAAGCCCGCAGCACATTGCGCCCGATTCTACCAAAGCCATTGATTGCCACTCGTTGCATGACCGATCCTTTCATAATGAAATCAAAATTTAAGCACAGACTATGTTAATAGATTTTGAGGCCTTACTGAAAAAAATCAGATCAATTCTGCGAATTTTCACGCAATTTGTTGTTTAATTCGGCAAATCAAAAATATCAGCTTTGACTTTCTAGCTTACATTTACGTTTTCTTAAATTTTGTATTCTACTTTATGGCAGTTCGGCATACTCCGTGACCTACAGTAAACGCTTACTTTGAATGTAAATGTTCATCATCTTCTATTGCAAAGATTTATTCTGCGTAATCGCAACCAAGTTTGCGTCAGAATTGTCATCTATTCACACTAAAATGATTGGTGATAATGGCTTTTTCCGTTATAATTTGGCGTTTTTAAAATTTTAAGCCTGCATGACAGCAAAAGAATTATTTTTGTCAGACTGTCTTGCGTTTAGCCCAATCGGAAATTATGGAGTGACTTGGTTGTGAGTACTCGTTTTATGACATCAGCTGAAATTCGTGAAGCATTTTTGCGTTACTTTGAATCGCAAGGGCATACACGTGTCGCATCGAGTTCTCTAGTACCCGCCAATGACCCAACCCTGTTATTTACCAATGCAGGTATGAACCAGTTTAAAGACTGTTTCCTTGGGTTAGAAAAACGTGATTATGTACGTGCTGTATCGTCACAAAAATGTGTGCGTGCAGGCGGTAAACATAACGATTTAGACAATGTGGGTTATACCGCACGTCACCATACTTTCTTTGAAATGTTGGGTAACTTCTCGTTTGGTGATTATTTCAAACGTGATGCAATTAAATTTGCTTGGGAATTTTTAACCAGTGAACAATGGTTAGCTCTACCAAAAGACCGTTTATATGCCACGGTTTACCACACCGATGATGAAGCATTTGACATCTGGAACAAAGAAATTGGTTTAGATGCTTCTCGTATTATCCGTATTGGCGATAACAAAGGTGGCCAATATGCTTCAGACAACTTCTGGGCAATGGGTGATACAGGTCCTTGCGGCCCTTGTTCTGAAATTTTCTATGATCATGGCGATCATATCTGGGGTGGCTTACCAGGTACGCCTGAAGAAGATGGCGACCGTTTCATTGAAATTTGGAACAACGTATTCATGCAGTTCAACCGCACTGCAGATGGCGTATTACACCCTCTTCCAGCACCTTCTGTAGATACAGGTATGGGCCTTGAGCGTATTTCTGCCGTTCTGCAACACGTGAACTCAAACTATGAAATCGACCTGTTCCAGAACCTGTTAAAAGCTGCTGCTGAAATCATTGGTTTAGACACGACTGCTCTTGAAGTAACTGCACAGCAAACTGGCAAGCCTGTAGACTACCCTGCTTCACTCAAAGTAGTTGCTGACCACGCTCGTTCTTGCTGCTTCCTAATTGCCGATGGCGTGAATCCATCGAATGAAGGTCGTGGTTATGTATTGCGTCGTATTATTCGTCGTGCAGTACGTCACGGCAACAAGCTTGGCGCAACAGGTTCATTCTTCCACAAAATGCTTCAGCCTTTAATTGAAGTAATGGGTCAAGCTTATCCTGAACTTGCAGCAAATCAAGCGCGTATTGAAGCAGCATTACTGAAAGAAGAAGAACAATTTGCCAAAACGCTTGAGCAAGGTTTGAAATTGCTTGAGGGTGAATTGGCACAGCTTAAAGGCTCGGTCATTCCTGGTGAAGTGGTATTTAAACTATATGACACTTACGGCTTCCCAACAGATTTAACGGCAGATATTGCACGTGAACGCGACTTGACCATTGACGAAGCAGGCTTTGAAGTTGAAATGGCAGCGCAACGTCAACGTGCACGCGATGCAGGTAAATTTGCAGTTGACTACAACTCAATTGTAAAAGTTGAAGGTGAAACTCAATTTGATGGCTATGACGCAACGACTGGTCAGGGTCAAATTGTGGCTATTTACAAAGATGGCGAACAAGTCGATGAAGTAGTTGAAGGCGATGAAGCTTTAATCGTACTCAATCAAACCCCGTTCTATGCAGAAAGCGGTGGTCAGATTGGTGATACAGGTCTATTCAAAAACGAAACAGGTATTTTTGAAGTTCAAGACACCAAAAAATCTGGCGGTGCTTTTGTTCATCAAGGTATTGTTACCATGGGCAGTTTAAAAGCTGCGCAAGCGGTGGAAGCGATTGTAAAAGCAGACATCCGCGAAGCTACTGCACGCAACCACTCTGCAACACACTTATTGCACGCTGCCCTACGTCAAGTTTTAGGTGCACACGTACAGCAAAAAGGTTCGTTGGTTGCTTCTGATATTTTACGTTTTGACTTTGCCAATGACCAACCTGTGTCATTTGAACAATTGCAAGAAATTGAGCGTTTGGTAAATGCAGAAGTCATTGCCAATACCGCAGTTTCTACTGAATTACTGGATATTGAAGCAGCCAAAGCCAAAGGCGCAATGATGCTATTTGGTGAAAAGTATGGCGATGAAGTTCGCGTACTTTCTATGGGTTCAATCATTGAAGATAAAAACTTCTCCATTGAACTTTGTGGCGGTATTCACGTGAAACGTACAGGTGATATTGGTCTGTTCAAAATCATCTCTGAAGGTGGTGTTGCAGCTGGTGTACGTCGTATTGAAGCAATTACAGGCAGCAAAGCCGTTGAAGCCGTTCAAAAAACTGAACGCGATATCAACAGCATCAATGCTTTGTTGAAAGCACAAAAAGACCAAACTTTAGAAAAAGTGAATACATTGGTCGATACAGCATCTAGCCTTCAAAAGCAGATTGAACAGCTCAATCAAAAATTAGCGCACTTCCAAGCAGCTGAACTTTTAAGTCAAGTACAAGAACTTGCTGGACGTACCACGCTCATTACCACTGTACAAAATATGGATGCAAAATCACTGCGTAATTTGCACGACGGTGTAAAATCCAAACTCGACCAAGCAGTGATTGTACTTGCAGGTGTAGAAGGCGATAAAGTCAGCTTAATCGCTTCTGTTGCACCAGACTTTACTGCTACGATTAAAGCAGGAGACATCATCAAACGCTTGGCTACAGAACTAGGTGGTAAAGGTGGTGGTAAACCTGATTTGGCACAAGGTGGCGCGCCACTTAACGAGAACTTTGCAACGGTGATGGCAGGTTTAACTGCTTGGCTTGCGGCAAAATAATCTCACTTTTTGTGTAACTGACCCTGAGCAGGTAAATTCAGGGTCATGGCTTATATGGAACAACTATGGCACTAATCGTTCAAAAATATGGCGGTACCTCAATGGGTACTCCCGAGCGCATTTTAAATGTTGCTCGTCGTGTGAAGCGCTGGCATGATCATGGCCACAAAGTAGTGGTTGTCGTTTCTGCCATGAGTGGCGAAACCAATCGCCTACTCGCTCTCGCGAAAGCCATTACCGAAACCCCTGATCCGCGTGAATTAGACCAAATGGTGTCTACAGGCGAACAGGTGACGATTTCGATGTTAGCGATGGCGCTGAATTCTATTGGCGTTGCAGCAAAATCACTAACTGGTCGCCAAGTTGGTATTCAAACTGACAGCGCATTTACCAAAGCACGTATTGAAGCGATTAATACTGACGTGTTAACTGAAAACCTAGACGCAGGCCGTGTGATTGTGGTTGCTGGTTTCCAAGGGTTTGATGCTGAAGGTAACACCACGACTTTAGGTCGTGGCGGTTCTGATACTTCTGGCGTTGCACTTGCTGCTGCATTGAAAGCCGATGAATGTCAAATTTACACTGACGTAGATGGCGTTTACACCACAGACCCACGCGTTGCACCAAAAGCCAAAAAAGTAGATCGTATTTCTTTTGAAGAAATGCTAGAAATGGCTTCTTTAGGTTCTAAAGTATTGCAAATTCGTGCGGTTGAATTTGCAGGTAAATACCAAGTACCTTTACGTGTATTATCAAGTTTTGATAATGACAATGATGGCGCATTCGACGAAGATTTTAAACAAAATGTCGGCACACTCATTACTACTGAATTGGAAGACAACATGGAACAACCTATCATCTCAGGTATCGCGTTTAACCGTGACGAAGCAAAATTAACTATTTTAGGTGTGCCTGATGAGCCAGGTATTGCATCTAAAATCTTGTCACCTATTGGCGCTGCCAATGTTGAAGTTGACATGATCATCCAAAACGTAGAAGAAGATGGTACTACCGACTTTACTTTTACTGTAAACCGTGGCGAACTTGCCAAAGCAAAATCAATTCTTGAAGCAACTGCCAAAGAAATTGGTGCACGTGAAGTCGCTACACGTGGTGACATCGTGAAAGTATCTATCGTAGGTGTAGGTATGCGTTCACACGCAGGTGTTGCAAGCAAAATGTTTACTGCACTTGCAGATGAAGGCATCAACATTCTCATGATTTCTACTTCTGAAATTAAAATTTCAGTCATTATTGAAGAAAACTATTTAGAGCTTGCAGTACGTACTTTACACACTGTATTTGGTCTAGATCGTGAAAGCGGTGAGTCTAGCGCACGCGCTTAATACGCCCCTGTCAGAAAATGTAATTGTCTGACAAATTTTGCGAAAAAGTACAAAAAAATAGAGCCACTATAGTTTTTTTTATAGTGGCTCTGTTATATTGAGCAACATGCTTTCATAAATTTTGGCAGCGCTGTATCTTATAAAATAAATAATGATACGTTCCGTTAAAATTTACTGGTTTTTATTTGGTTGTGACTTTTAAATTGCTTTAAAAATCAATGCAGGTTTAGCATTTTGCAAGGAGATAAACATGCTGATTCTGACCCGACGTGTCGGAGAAACATTAATGATTGGGGACCAAGTCAGCGTGACTGTGCTTGGTGTCAAAGGTAACCAAGTTCGTATTGGTGTAAATGCCCCGAAAGAAGTATCGGTTCATCGTGAAGAAATCTATCAACGTATTCAACACGAGCGTGCCATGCATGAGCATTTGCAACATTTAGATCAAGATTATCAACCTTCATTTGAAGAAGATAACTACTCGCAAAATGACTTTAATCGTTAAACGATTAAGGTAATTGAATATAAAGCGGCTCATTTGCCGCTTTAAATTTTTCTGCTGAATGCTTTTTAAAAACTCGCATCATTTCAGAGTTGCTCGCTGATTCGAAGCATGTAAAGACTATTTTACAGGCAACTCAGCACAAGTTTTGCATGAAAATTACTGTGAGTTTTCCATTAATTCTAAAGCTTTACGCACAGGTGCAAAACTACGTCGATGTGCCGCAATCACGCCATGCTGTGCAATGGCTTCAAAATGTGCTTTGGTTGGATAACCTTTATGTTTGGCAAAACCAAATTGTGGAAATGCTTGATCAAGCAATACCATTTCACGGTCACGCGCCACTTTAGCTAAAATACTGGCTGCCGAAATCTCTGCATGTAATGCATCTCCCCCAACAACGGCATCACAAGACATCGCTAAACCCTGCGGAATTTTATTGCCATCGACTAAGACATGCTCAGGTTGAATAGATAAGGCTTCCACCGCACGACGCATCGCCAATAACGACGCTTGCAAAATATTCAGTTCATCAATTTCGGCTGCAGATGCTTCTGCAATTGCCCAAGCCAAAGCCTTTTCCTGAATTTCAACAAATAACTTTTCACGCTTTTTTTCTGTCAGTTTTTTAGAATCATTTAAACCTTCAATCGGGTTATTCGGATCTAAAATAACTGCCGCAGCGACAACAGAACCCACTAAAGGCCCACGCCCTGCTTCATCTACACCTGCAATTTTCATCATCTTTTTCCAGAAAAATAGGCTGAAATCTTCAGCCTATCTTACGATGCGAATCAACACGCACCATCTTTAATTTTACAGAATCAGTAAACTTATCTTACTGCTTCTGCCACACATGCATTAATGGTTCTTGATACTGCATTGCTCACAATCGTTGCACGTGCAGCAGGGTCAATTGCTGCAGTGGCTAAATCTACTGCAGTCACGTTTTGTGGTGCTTTTTCACTGACACAACCACAAATTTCCGCTTGAACATTTTGCTTTTGCGTTGGTGTCATAACACGTGTCGCAGTGTGCCATGCAGGAATGTTGTTTAATTCAGTCACACACTTGGCATTAATTGCAATTTTAATCGCCGCCATACCCAATTGTTGAGTTGCTGTCGGTGCAGTTGTCGTTCCTGTAGTAGTACCTGTAGTGGTGGTACATGCAGATAAAACCAAAGCGATAGGTGCCAATACAGCGAGTAGTTTTTTCATGGATATTTCCTGTATTTAATATTCAAGTCATTTGGGTGAAACAATGCCGCTATTGTGCCTAAACTTGTTTGGCGAAGGAATAGCTTTTTGCAATTTCTACATTCAAGTGCTTAGGCTAGAGGCTGTTGATAATTCTTCTATGTTTGCGACATGAGAGATATATCTCGCAACGTTTTTTAGCCGATATAAAGCATGAGGCAGGAAATTAGTCATTCTAAATGACTGACTCATAACGCAATAGCAGCAAAAAATATGCTTGTCCTGAAAGGCTGTGGCTAAAACTTTCTCAGATTGCGTTATGAAACTTGGCAATAGTCTCGCTATTCCCTGCGTTTCATGCCTGATCTGCTCAGTTTTAGCCTACAGCGCAAACTATTTATGAAATATCAACAGCCCCCTCAAGAACGCTATTTTTTTTGCAGCGTTGCAGATTTTCAACACTCCGTTGCAGGTGGATACTTTTTTCGCTACATGCTGTTGTTTAGCATGCAAGCACACTATTCGCCTGAAACACAACATGAACAGTTCTCATTCATATTACACCCGTACCGCACAAGTTTTACATTGGCTCATGGCGATTATTTTTATTGGTGATTCGCTTATTTTGGCGTTACACCCACCCTGCGCCACAACTGCCTGACAGCATGTCACCGTTGATGAAAACACTAGCGCATTTAGGACATCTAGGTCTGTATTTTATGCTGATTGCGATTCCAATCACGGACTGTTTGTTTAGCTGGAGCGTGGGTAAACCTGTGCCTGTGTTGTATTTATTTGAAATTCCAGCCTTGGTGGATAAGAACCCCGAACTATTAGCAATTGTTAAACCTGTGCATACTTATTTGTCATGGTTTGCAGGGGCAATGGTGGTTGGGCATATGCTTGCAGCACTTAAACATCACTTTATAGATAAAGACGATGTATTGCGTAGTATGACGCAACAAGGTAAATAATTTTTAAAGCTTGAGTTTAAAGCGATTCAAATCGTTCTCCCACAAAAAAGCAGCTTAAATTAAGCTGCTTTTTTGTAGTCTAAGCTAATCTAAATTCAGTTTAACTCATCCCAATGCTTGAATTTGCTCAATCCATTTTTGCTTTTCTTCAGCCGAAATAAATGAAGCTTCAAAAGAATTAACCGCCAATTGTTTTAATTCAGCATTGCTTAAATCTAAAGCTTGGCTAATAGCAACAAAGTTATCATTCATATAACCACCAAAATAAGATGGATCATCTGAATTAACTGTCACTTTAACACCCTGCTGCAATAAACGGCGGATGTTGTGCTGTGCCATATCATCCACTACGCATAGCTTTAAATTACTCAATGGACAGACCGTGAGCGGCATTTTCTCTGCAATTAGACGTTGCATTAATACAGGATCTTCTTCAGAACGCACACCATGATCAATACGGTTTACTTTCAGTAAATCTAATGCTTCCCAAACATATTCGGCTGGCCCTTCTTCGCCTGCATGTGCCACGACTAAAAAGCCTGCTTCACGTGCTTTGGCAAAGACACGTTCAAACTTTGAAGGTGGATGTCCAACTTCGCTTGAGTCCAAACCCACTGCGATAATTTGATCTTTATAAGGCAAAGCCTGTTCAAGTGTGGCAAATGCTGCATCTTCGCTTAAATGACGCAAGAAACACATAATTAAATTTGAACTGATGCCTAATTTTGTTTGCGCATCATCACAAGCACGTTGTAAGCCATTAATCACGGTTGCAAATGCCACACCACGCTCGGTATGGGTTTGCGGATCAAAAAACATTTCGGTATGTACCACACGGTCTTCAACACATTTTTCAAAATATGCCCAAGCCAAATCGTAAAAATCTTGCTCATGCACCAACACTTGTGCGCCTGCATAATAAATATCTAAAAAAGACTGCAAGTTATGAAAGTTATATGCTTGTTTGACTTCTTCTACGGACTGATAAGGGATGTCTATTTGGTTGCGCTGCGCAATGGCAAACATCAATTCAGGTTCAAAAGTACCTTCAATATGCACATGCAATTCTGCTTTAGGTAATGCACAGATTAGCTCAAGTTGATTCATGTTCTGTCCTTTTTGCTATTTTATGGGAGAATATTAAAAAATTGATCAAAATAAAAAAGGGTGCAAACTGAGTTTACACCCCTTTTCAGTTTAAGAATATTAACCGCCAAACATGGCAAATTTTAATGCCCAAAGTGCAGCAATAATCCACACCATATAAGGTACAGACTTGGCTTTGCCAGTGAGTAGTTTAATCAGCGCATAGCTAATAAAGCCCATAGCGATGCCATCGGCAATAGAATAAGTAAATGGCATGAACACGACTGTTAAGAATGCAGGCACGGCTTCGGTGATGTCATCCCAATCAATATGCACAATGCCTTGAATCATCAACACACCCACAAATAACAAGGCAGGTGCAGTCGCAAAACCTGGTACCGATTGCGCAAGTGGTGCCAAGAACAAACAGGCAATAAACAACAAGCCAACAATCACTGCGGTTAAGCCTGTACGACCACCCGCTGCAACACCTGCAGATGATTCAATATACGGCGTTGTTGAAGATGTACCCAATGCCGCACCTGCAACAATTGCAGAAGAATCGGCAAAAAGTGCTTTTTTCAAACGGGGTAATTTACCATCTTGCAACAAGCCTGCACGGTGTGAAACACCCACTAAAGTACCTGTAGAGTCGAATAAATCGACTAAGAAAAATACGAAAATTACGCCAATTAAACTTGCTGTAAATAGACCTTCAAAGTCCATTTGCATAAAAGTAGGTGCAATAGATGGAATTTCACCAACCACACCTTTAAATTCGCTTAAACCTAAAGCTGTTGAAATAGCAGTCAGCACCAAAATACTGATGATAATTGCACCACGTACTTTAAAGTGATGCATTACTACAACCATTAAAAAGCCAAGTAGCGCTAACAGTACTGATGGTTGTTTTAAGTCACCCAAGCCCACCAAAGTCGCAGGATTATCAACAATAACACCTGCATTTTTTAGGGCGATTAAAGCTAGGAATAAACCAATACCACCGCCAATGGCTAGTTTTAATGACATGGGAATGGCATTAACAATGGCTTCACGGATTTTAAACATGCTAATGGCAATGAAAATAATCCCTGATACAAAAACTGCAGCCAAAGCCGTTTGCCAAGGCACACCCATGCCTAAACAAACCGAGTAAGTGAAATAGGCGTTTAGCCCCATGCCTGGTGCGAGTGCGATTGGGTAATTGGCAACAATTCCCATCACCAAGCAGCCAATAGCTGCGGCTAAACAGGTGGCGACAAAGACAGCTCCATGATCCATTCCTGTTTCAGATAAAATCATCGGATTGACAATAATGATGTAACACATGGTTAAGAATGTGGTTACACCCGCCAAAATCTCGGTACGGAATGTGGTCTTGTTTTCGCTTAATTTGAATAAGCGCTCAAGCATTCCCGCTGAGGATGGATTAGGAGTCGTCATGACCTAGCCCCTGTAAATAAACTGAATTTGCAGCATGACGCAATTTTAAGTCAGCACTTAAAAGCCTGTGTCAGTTGCGGCAATGGATTTGCCCAATGAGCATGTAAAATTACATGAAAAAGATAAACTTAATTCACAATCAAGCATTTGATTTTATCAAAATCAAAAATTCGGAATGCTAAATAAAAAAGCCGCATAAATTTTATGCAGCTTTGTTCATCTTTTTTTTACTTCAGTCACTCTCAAAAGTAATACCTTTGAGTTGTGATGAAGCAGTTTCAATTGGCAAATTATACCATAGGGATTTTTTAAAAATTCTAGTTTTTTGAATTAAAGATAAAATTTTACGATAAAGTGAAGCACACAAAAGTGTGATGAATAAAGCAATTACCACACATTATGTTAGAAATTTCTACGCTTATTCTGTGACTTGCAAAATCTGTGGTGTAGCCGCTTCTGTTTTTTCTAGCGATAAATTTGCAGATTCAGTCAAAACTCGGTTCAGTTCTGCCTGCTTTCGCGTTTCCTCTTCCAAGTAAACGAGATAACCTAATAAAACGACCAACACCACCAAAACTGGCACAAGAATGTGTTTCATGTCATTTACTTTTATTGAACAATTTTCATACATATTAGCAAAAATTATGCGCGGTGTAACTCTTAATACGCCCCAGTCAAAATTTGTGCTTCAGCGATCAAACTCAATCTATTACATTAAGCCATTGTATGAATGGTATTTTTAAAACGTTTCCAAGATACATAGAAAAATGTTGTTGCAATTGCGATTAACCATAGAAAGGAAGGCCAGACCACATCCAATCCTGCATTTCGGTATAAAATTGCTTGCGCCAATGTTACAAAATGCATTGTCGTTGCAATCAACATGATATTTTGAATAATTTCTGGCATGCTTTCTCGTGGTGTACTTGCCCCAGACAACATTTGCAAGGGAATCAGAATAAGCATCATCAGCAAACCGAATTGCGGCATCGATTTAGACACGGTTGCCATATATATACCCATTGAGGTTGTTGCAAATAAGGTCAGCAAGGCTCCAAAGAAAAATAACAGCAAACTTCCTTCTATGGGTACCTGTAATGCCCCCTGCACCACTACTTTTAAGCCTAAAAAAGCTGCTAAAAGCACCACAAGGCTCATCGATAAAACCTTTGCCAGCATAATTTCAAAAACCGTGACTAGCATAACCGTTAAATGCTTAATGGTGCCATATTCTCGCTCACGAATCAGTGCACAAATGAAATGTGGAAAGAGGCTTCAAAGCTCTAGTGCAAAATAAGCCGAAAACTTACATGTGTACACCACTGTGTACATATTTTTAAACTATAAGCGAATTTATGTATCTTTAAGAAAAGCAATAAAAAAGCCCTAAATCGTTATAATTCAGAGCTTTATTACTTATATGAAGTTATGTAACAACATATAATTTTAATGTATTGGTAGGCATATCCAGACTCGAACTGGAGACCTCTACGATGTCAACGTAGCGCTCTAACCAACTGAGCTATACGCCTAAAGTGCTTCGCATCATATTCAGTTTTGATTTTTAAGACAAGTCCTTTCTGTGTTTTTTCAACACATCCGAGCAAGTTTTAAGCAAATCAAAAAACACCTGCTCTGAAACACGGTCATGTTCAGGCGCATAAGAATATTGTTGATAGCACACGCCTAAACGCTTAAATGCCTCTTGTTCATTTGCATCTACCTGCGCTGCTAAACGCTGCATCCACACACTCACTGTTTCTGCATCCTGTTTTTGCAACTGAGCGGGCAATCTTTTAGAAAATTTGTCTAAGGCACGATTTATGCGAGAACCTTGCTGACGTTTTTTCCAAAAAATCCAGCCAAAATACCCTGCTAAGATCATGAGAATACTTGAAACCAACACCGCTGCCAAAGCATAGTTTGAGTGCAGCCCTAAGCGTCCAAACCAGTGACGCTGTGACTCGGCATCATAACCCACGACCTTGCTTTGCCATTGATAACTTGCATAATCACTCCACACCCGTAAAGAACGAATAAAATTAGAATGTTGGTATTGCCACATTTGTGTGTCAGCACCCAAAACGGCCCGATCATCTGCCATTAGGTTTTGCATACCATCATCTATACGTTGAGGTGCAATGATGGCTGTCGGGTCTATGCGTACCCATTGTTGATTGAGCAACACTTCTGTCCAAGCATGTGCATCTTGCTGTCGTACTTCCCAGCTTTGTCCATCGGGTGCAAGTTCCCCACCCTGATAGCCCACGACTACACGCGCTGGAATCCCGACATAACGCATCAATAAGGCAAAACTTGAGGCATAATGTTCACAAAAACCTTGCTTACTCTGAAACAAGAATTCATCGACTCGGTTTTGTCCGAGCATTCCAGGTTTTAAGGTATAACTAAAGCCATTATTGCGATACCACTGCAATACATTCTGCACGTAGCGTTCAGGTTGTTGCTGACTTTGAGCAAACATCTGCAGGGCAAATTGCTGAGCTTTTGGGTCAGATTGCGTCTGTACCTGAACATTTAAACGCTGGCTAAAGCGTCGATAACGCTCGTTCTGTGCATCATCCCCTTGAATACGTGCGGATTCCCCAACCCACTGCAAAGCAATCGGTTGAATCCGACCATTTTGACGCTGTGGCACCATACTCCAATCACGGCGTAATACATAACCGTGTTGATTCGGTACAGATTTTTCCAGCGCCATAATCCACTGTGCACGTGGGTCTGCTGCAATATATTGATACTGAAAATCGACTTGCTCTGGCTGTAATTGTGCTGCCTGAACGGGTTGTTGATTGCTAAAATTGCTTGTCCATGTGCGACCATCATATTGATCAAGTACCATCGCCCGCCAATATAGTTTTGAACGTGGCGGCAGTTGCTGCATATTCCCCACAATACGAAATGCCAAAGCAGAAGATTGTGATAATTCGGCAATATCGCCCGGTGACATCGTGTCACTAATACCTGTCACGCCTTTGGCATCAGGAATAGGTACATGCCACAATGGCGGTAAACGTGGAAAGAATAAAAACAATAATAAAAAGAATGGCAAAGCGTATGCGATAAACTTGGCGACATTTTTAAGGTCATGCTTTGCATCTTGCCTGCTCGAATGACGCGACGCATAATCTGAAAATGCACTTTTTTGAATCCGATATAACCCAATTAAACAACTGATTAAACATAGAATGACCAACACGGTCATCCACATGCTCTGGCTGTATAAAAATGAACTGGCGCTCACAAAAAGCGCAAAATTAAATAAAATAATCAGGTCGCGCTGAGTATGACTTTCTAAAGCTTTGGCAAACAAAAAGGTGCTTAATAAAGCAACCCCTGCCTCTACACCAATCAGGCTTTTATAACTCAAATAAATGCTGGCTAAGGCACAACAGGTCAATCCATAAGTCCAAACTTTAGAAATACGCGCTGTCTTGTTTTTATAGTGAAGATACAACAGCAACAACATGAGTCCGAAAATGACACTCAATGCCACAGGGCTAAACAGCATGTGAGCAGCCAAAATTAAGATCAGGCTAAGCAGAATAGATTGCTGAATCGAATTGTGCATGATCATCAAGCCTGTGCCAAAAGAATTTTTGCCTGTTTCAACTGCCGCTCACCTACGCCTTTTTCAAGGGTCGCATGTGGCAAAAACATCGCATAATTCAACTGTTGTTGTTCACATTGCTCGGCCAAACCCATCATCAAACTTAATTTTTCTTCGTGGGTCGGTGCAGGCATGTGTTCATAGTGAATGTCGATACTCTGTTGATCCTGATATTGTTCAAAAACTTTGACATATAAGCCTTGCCCTCGTGCCGCTTGCTTCCACGACACAGCTTGCAAAGAATCGCCCAATTGAAAATCACGCAGCTCACGAAACTCGTCTAAATCAGGTTGAAAGCTGTGTTGATGCTGTTTATTCTCTGCGCTATACATGGCGGCTTTGGGCGCAACCCACGCGGTACGTGTCAAATTCAAATAAGTCCACGCACGTACCAAGCCAAAAGGATAAACCGAATAAATGTGTAAATGAGGGAAATTAAACTGCCCACGTTGCTCCGCAAAAAATGTCAATACATACTGCTGCTGGGTGTCTTGAATAAGAACCTTTTCTAATTGATGATTGGCTTTAATCCATAAATAGCGTGCCTGCGCGACCTCTTGTTTGAAATGCAATTGTAATTGCAATACTTCGCCCACTTGCCCAACTTCAGTAGTCACAATTTCTATCTCTAATTCATGCAACTGCTTAAAGGTCAAATAAAAGCTGATACATAAAATGGCACTGATCAAAAAGCAAAAGCCTAAAATCAGGTTATTGCCATAATTCACGCCTGCAATAAACGTGATCAAAATCAGCACTAAATACAGATAGCCCTGTTGGTAAATAAAAACCAAAATATCTTTTTGTTTTAAGGCCTTGTGTCGATCAAATTTAAAACGTGTCTTGATCCAGTTTTGCCATGCCTGCTTAAACATGCGTGTACTAACTCACTTTAACCTGTTGCATCACATACAAAGTTTCTGCCTCACTCAATCCAATACGATGTGCAGCAACTGCCACAAATACCGCTTGAATATCATCGGCAGTGACAAAACTACGTTGCTCAATTAGAGCATGTGCTTGTGCTGCTTTTTTCAATGCCAAAACACCACGGGTAGATAATCCGTGACGCGCTTTACGGGTTTCTGTGGCTAAGTCGAGTAAGTAATCTAGCGCGGTATCTGACACATAAATTTCCGTGACCAATTGCTGTAAATTTAAAATTTCTGTTTCAGTAAAAATATGGGCCAAACTGGCAATCAGCGCATGTCTGGAGTTTTGTTGCAGCAACATTTTTTCAGCAAAACGCGATGGATAACCCAAAGACAGACGCATTAAAAAACGATCAAGCTGTGATTCTGGCAGCGCATAAGTACCACTTTGAAACAGTGGATTTTGTGTGGCAATCACCCAAAAAGGTTGCGGCAAGCTATAACGCACACCATCCACCGTAACCGCGCCTTCTTCCATCGCTTCCAACAAGGCACTTTGGGTTTTAGGCGAACAACGGTTAATTTCATCTGCCAATAAAATTTGGGTAAAAATAGGGCCTTGCTTAAACTCAAATTGATGTTCTTTTTGATTAAACATATTCACGCCAATCACATCACTGGCCAGCATGTCATTGGTAAACTGAATACGCTGAAATTGCAGACCCGCCAAGTGCGATAAGGCACTCGATAAAGTCGTTTTACCTAATCCGGGTAAATCTTCAAAAAGCACATGCCCGCCCGCCAACAAACAACTTAACGCCAATTTGGTCTGCTGTTCTTTATCTAAAATAATGGTATTTATTTCAGTCAAAAAAGCCTGAATTTTTCCAGCATAAGATTCAATCTGTGCATTGAGCTGTTGCTGCGCTTGCGTCAGTTGTTGTTTTTGAACTTTTTCTGTACCCCAAATCACAGTAAATCCCCTTATCCCCAATAAAAAACGGCGCATGTTTAAACATACACCGTTTTGCTAAATTTCCAAAGAAATCCTCGAGATATTCTAAACTGCCTAAAAAAGTAAGTTTTAAACAGCTCGTATCTCTATACGTTTCCATCGTGATACGGGATTAACACGGACACTTTTTCAAACCACCTTTTGCCGATGGATAACGCGCATCGACACAGTAGCGATAAAAAGTCTTCGGATCCATGGCTTCTAAATCTGGATGATGCTTACGCATGTGTTCCAAATAATTCTGATAATCGGGTACACCGACCATTAAACGAAAACTTTGTTGCAAACGCTGCCATAAAGTAGCGATACGCGACCAGTTTTTCGGATTCAGAATCAAATCCTTTTGCGACATGATGGTCATTTTAATGATGTTGTAAATCACCGTTTTACCTTGTTGGGCAAATTTAAGCTTAATCATGTGCTCACTCCTAATGACCGCTATTCGGCTGAATCGTTTCAGGATCGCGATAAATCGCTTCGGCTTCATGTACGGTTGGCGTTGGATTTGCCAATGCACGACGAATCACCCCAATGGCAGCGAACAACATCACAAATGCCACAATCATAAAGAAACCACATAACACGGCATTAATTTGATTGGACATCACAATGGTTTGCATTTCAGTCACTGTTTTAGCAGGTGCTAAAATTTCATTACGTTGAATTGCTGCACTAAAACGATCCGCTTGCGCCAAGAAACCAATTTTTGGATTGTCATGGAAAATCTTTTGCCAGCCTGCGGTCATTGAAGTAATGAACAAGAAAACCGTTGGGATAATCGTCACCCAAACATATTTTTCTTTTTTCATTTTAAACAGAATCACTGTACCTAAAATGAGTGCCATCGCTGCCAAAATTTGGTTACCAATACCAAACAGTGGCCATAAGCTGTTAATACCGCCTAAAGGATCGACCACGCCTTGGTAGACGAAGAAGCCCCAACCAGCCACCGCAACTGCTGTGCCAAGCAAGTTACCAAAGAAGTTATGTGAATTTTTCACTGCAGGAATAACAATACCTACAGTATCTTGCACCATAAAACGGCAAGCACGTGTGCCTGCATCTACTGCAGTTAAAATAAATAAGGCTTCAAATAAAATGGCAAAGTGATACCAGAATGCCATCATCGAGCGGTTATTAAAAATCTCAGTGATAATATGTGCCATACCAATTGCAAAAGTTGGCGCACCACCAGTACGTGACAGAATCGAACTTTCACCGACTTCTTTTGCCAAAATGGTTAAAGCTTCTGGAGTCACTACAAAGCCTAAATTTCGTACCGCTTCTGCCGCACTTTCCACCGTTGTACCTAAAACTGCAGTGGGTGCATTAATGGCAAAGTACACGCCTGGGTCTAGCACCGTGGCACAAATCATTGCCATGATCGCCACGAAAGACTCCATCAACATGCCGCCATAACCAATCATCCGAATGTCTTTTTCGTTATTGACCAGTTTTGGCGTCGTACCTGAAGACACTAAGGCGTGGAAACCTGAAATCGCACCGCAGGCAATGGTAATAAATAAGAACGGGAACAATGAACCCGCAAACACTGGCCCAGTACCATCAATAAAATGGGTCACCGCAGGCATCTTCATTTCAGGCATTGCAAACACAATCCCGACAGCCAAACCTGCAATAACACCAATTTTTAAGAAGGTCGATAAATAATCGCGTGGTGCCAATAGCAACCACACTGGCAAAACTGAAGCAATAAAACCGTAGGCAATTAAACACCACGTTAATTCTGTGCCACTTAAAGTAAATAAAGGCCCCCAGAATGGATGCTGTGCAACATTTTCGCCATAAATAATACCCATCATCATCAGTACAAAACCAATAATGGACACTTCGGCAATTTTCCCTGGGCGAATAAAACGCATATAAATACCCATGAAAATTGCAATTGGGATAGTGGCTGCGATACTAAATACACCCCACGGACTATTGGTTAAAGCTTTCACGACAACCAAAGCGAGTACGGCGAGAATAATCACCATCACGCCCAGCGCACCCAGCATGACAATCACACCAGCAAATGAACCCAACTCTTGTTTTGCCATTTCTCCCAAAGAACGCCCATCACGACGTGTAGAAATAAACAAAACCAAAAAGTCTTGGACTGCACCTGCCAACACCACCCCGACTAAAAGCCAGATCGTGCCAGGTAAATAACCCATTTGTGCTGCAAGAATAGGCCCAACTAAAGGGCCTGCACCTGCAATCGCGGCAAAGTGGTGACCAAATAACACACTTTTATTGGTGGGCACATAATCTAAACCGTCAGCCAAACGATGTGCGGGCGTTAAGCGTCGCTCATTTAACTCAAATACTTTGGTGGCAATAAATAAACTGTAGAAGCGGTATGCAATGCTATAGACACAGACCGCAGCTAAAACTAACCAGACTGCATTGACGTGTTCGCCTCTACTGACTGCCAATATCCCAAAAGATACTGCACCCAATATAGCGACCAAAAGCCATATAATTTTTGAAGTCAGACCTGACTTCGGTTGAACTGTTTCCATGTCAATCTCTCTTCTTGTTACATTTTTTAAGCGTTACTTTTATTGTCGAGATTTAGGGGCTGTAGACACTTCGTCTATGTTTGCGACTACGCATATTTTTTAACTGATATAAGGCATGAGGCAGGAAATTTAGTCATTCTAAATGACTGACTCATAACGAAATAGCAGCAAAAAAATATGCTTGTCCTTCGCTGCGCCTTGCACTGCAAACAAAGCAGTGCTTGTTTTTGCTAAGGCTGTCGCTAAAACTTTCTCAGATTGCGTTATGAAACTTGGCAATAGTCTCGCTATTCCCTGCGTTTCATGCCTGATCTGCTCAGTTTTAGCCTACAGCGCAAGCCATTTATGAAATGTCTACAGACCCTTGCTTTAATTCCTAAATCCTTGGTTGATCCTGCTCCTTTTATTTTGATGTCTGCTGCCCTTACATCCATAGTGTGCGCTACCGTACACTTAAATGGAGCACCAACAGTTTCCTATACTTTTCACCTATTCTTTTACCACATAATCAAATCAACAAAAAAGGGGGATGACGCGAATCATCCCCCTCTTTTACTTATGATTTATCAATAAATCATTATGCGCGTTCTAGGTATTCACCTGTACGTGTATCTACACGAACGCTTTCTTCTTGCTGTACGAATAAAGGAACACGTACCACTGCACCTGTTTCTAATTTCGCTGGTTTACCGCCACCACCAGAAGTATCGCCACGTACACCCGGATCAGTTTCGACAATTTTTAATACCACGAAGTTTGGTGCGTTTACAGTTAAAGGCACACCGTTAAACAACATAATGGTACATTTTTCGTTTGAATCATCTTTTAACCATTTTGCAGCATCGCCCATTGCGGTTTTGTCAGCAGCAATTTGCTCAAAAGATACAGGATCCATGAAGTTCCACATTTCGCCATCGTTGTAGAGGTATTCCATTTCTACTTCTACAATGTCAGCTGCTTCTAGTGAATCACCAGACTTAAATGTTTTTTCTAAAACTTTACCAGAACGAAGGTTACGAAGTTTTACGCGGTTAAACGCTTGACCTTTACCTGGCTTTACATATTCATTTTCCATGATTGAACATGGGTTACCATCAAGCATAACCTTAAGGCCTGACTTGAAATCATTCGTAGAATAATAGGCCATGACTGGCACACTCCAAACTGACTAACTTAACTATTTATGTTACAAAGCAAATGACCAACGCAGCTTTGCGATGCTCGCCATCTTGCAACATCTTTTTTCATCGGACGTATTGTAAATGAGCAAGCCATAACGAAGCAATGAAAATCCACTACCGATCACCTCAAGATATCAGTAAAATCAGCTGTTTTGTAATGATTCTGATTCAAAGCGATTAATCATTCGCGGCATTCACGCTCAATGAACAAAGAATTCATCTACGCTAAATAGATGTGTACTTGGTTCCTTTCACCTCATATTTAAATCTTTTCTGGCATGATCAACTACCTGTACCAAGAACAAAACTGGCAATCTCAACTCAGTGACTTGATCACCGACCCACGCGAATTGTTAAATATTTTAGAGCTGTCTGAACAGCAGTTGCTGTCAGGTGCTTTACTGGCATCCAATCAGTTTAAATTGCGTATCCCGCGTGCATTTGTGGCCAAAATGCAAAAAGGCAATCCACTCGATCCTTTACTGTTACAGGTTCTGCCGCATCATTTAGAACTGGAAGATCATCCTGGATTTGTGACCGACCCTTTGGGTGAGGAACAAGCCAATCAACAACCTGGAGTCTTACACAAATATAAATCACGCTTTTTGCTGACCTTGACTGGTGCTTGCGCAGTACATTGTCGTTATTGTTTCCGCAGGCACTTTCCTTATCAGGAAAATCTGCCAAAAACTGAAGACTGGGACAATATCCGTAATTACATTGAAAGTCAGCCCGATATTAATGAAGTGATTTTAAGTGGTGGCGACCCGCTCACTTTGTCAAATCGTAAATTAAATATCTGGATTGAGCGATTGGCGTCTATTCCGCAAATAAAATTTTTGAGAATTCATTCACGAGTTCCGATTGTTATTCCCAACCGTGTCGATGAATCGCTGATTTCCTTACTAAAAAATAGTAGGCTGCGTATTATTCTAGTGGTACACTCGAACCACGCATCAGAATTAGATGACTTTACCTGTTCGCAACTTGCCAAGTTAGTCGAACAAAACATCACCGTTCTGAATCAAGCAGTCTTATTAAATGGGGTCAATAATTCTGCTCAGGTCTTGGTCGATTTAAGCTATCGTCTTTTTGATGCAGGGGTGATGCCTTACTATTTACACGTGTTAGATAAAGTAAAAGGAGCGCATCATTTTGATTTAATGCCGCAAGACATTGATCACATCTATAAAGAGCTTTTAGCGAACTTACCCGGCTATTTAGTTCCTAAACTCGTTAGGGAAATTGCGGGCGAAAAAAACAAGACACCGCTTTTTGGGGTTTCAACTTATTGAGTTAAATAACAATCATGAATATGAATACTTCAGATCTTTTTCTAGTTCCCAGCGAACTAAAGCTGGAGCAATTGAGTTTTTGTCAAAATACGGTTAAAAGCATTCAGGCATGGGCAGCGGATTTATCCATTTTACAATTGGGTGATTCTTCCCAAGCTCTATTTAATGCACTTTTAGAAATTTCAGAACTGAAATGTCAGGAAACATTACGTTTTGACTTAATTCAAGCTATTCATCCGACACTTGAAAATGTGCTTACCAGTCTGGAAAAGCATTTTTTCAACCAGGCTTTGATTAGTAATGACCGCAACGATCATATTATTGAACTCGCGCTGTTATTACGCAGTCATTTCGCCAAAGTCTATATTAATATTTCCCGACGTAGCCACCAACAACTCACCCAACAAAAATTTTCTTTATTTGCCTTTAATTTAAAAAAGAACTTACAAACTGCACGAGTTCTATCTAGCTATTATGCTTTACAACAATTAGCTCTACTGCGCTATCAACAACACATGCTTTATAGCCACGCCTTGCCAAATCAGTGGTTAATTGCACACCAACTTTTAGATACAGCCATTCAACAACATTATTATTTAAATAATATTAATCAGTTACAAGGCACACAACATCAACTGATTAATATTGCTCAAGCCTATGCACAGCTGATTTTATTGGAAATTTTCAATACCCATCAAATTCGACCTGCAGAAATTCAAGGCTTATATCTCTGTAGCTTTGATTGGGCAAAACTGATTCAAGTTTTACCCAAAGAAACGACGCTTTCACGTTATGTGGTCGATGCAAGCAAAGATCATCCACCTATTTACAATACGCACCAAAGCCAAGGTTTTCATGCCAATATTTTTATTGCAACTCAACCCCTACTCGATCATTTAAATGAAGTTCAAGGTCGTAAAGGTGAACATTTATCACGCAATGAAAAGCTATTCTTAACCCCTGCTTTGCATTTCCACTTGCACAATATTTTGACCAATACAGCAGAACGTGTGCATGAGCGTTATGAATATTCGGCACGGATTAAAATTTGCTTTGGTTTGACTGTGGCACATTTTTATCTGTCTAATGGTAAAAACTTCAATGAAACGCTGGCTTTGGGCGATAACTACCAATTCCAGAATGAAAGCCAGTTTATCAATGCCATGCATACCAACTCTACGGTAGATATTAGCGCTGTTAAAACCTTAGACCGTGAAGCCAAACAAATTTACAATGCCGATGTTTTAGATATTAGTGTCAATGGCTATCGTATTAAATGGACGGGTGAAACACCGAAAAACCTTAAAACAGGTGAATTTATTCTGGTTCAGGAAAATAGCCAAAGTCCGTGGCGTGGTGGTGTCATTCGCTGGATTAAACAATCTGCTGAAAAAAGCTTAGAACTTGGCTTGGAAATTTTAACCCAAGATATTTACCCTTGTGCTGTTTTTGTTAAAACAGATCGGCATACAGGACATTATCATCCAGCATTATTGGTACAAAGTACGCAGGTCAATGAAGTCAATACCTCATTGATTTTGCCAAGTCTGCAATTATTACGTGACAAACAAACCGTACAGCTACGTTTAGGTGAAGAAGAACTAAAAGTGTTCTTAATTAAGCCGTTATTGATTACCCAAAGCTTTATGCGCTTTGATTTTGAGTTGTTGAATGACCAACAACAGCCTTTACTTGATGGTTTTATTCAGAAACAAGTGAATGAAGTTAAAAATCACGATTTATGGGAAGCATTAAAGTGAGAAATCCATTATTGTCTAAAAAGCTCAAACGTACCGAAACACGTTTACTCATAATCGATGACAACCAAATACGTTTTAATCAAATTTGTGAACAACTCACTGCAAATGAGCACCGTGTTCAGGCTTATCTATTAGATGACATTAAAAACTTTGAAAAACAATTACATTTAACTTGGGATTTGGTGATCTTTGGTCGTGCTTATGACCTAAAAGTCGATCAGGCACTCACTTTAATTCGTGCATCACAGCAACCAAATTTACCGCTACTTTTGCTCAAACCAGACGATTACGATGCCACGCAATACACCAGTTATGTGCGCAAAGGCATCTATGACATTATCAATTTAGATTACCCCGAACGCTTCTATTTTGGCTTAATTCGCGCACTGTCTTTTAGTCGCTTACAGCAGTCACAAGAACAACTTATGACTGAACTGGAAAATGCGCAATCACAAGCTCAGGCGTTGGTCGAAGACAGTAGCAAAGCAGTAGCCATTATTCAGGAAGGAATTCATGCACAAGCCAATGCTGAATATTTACAGCTATTTGGTTTAAAAAGTGAAGATGACCTTATTGGCTTGCCATTATTGGATTTATTGCAACCGCAAGATATTACAGATTTTAAATTCCGCTTTAAGAAAGTCAGTCAAGGACAATTTGAACACGGCCGTTTTGATATTCATAGCCAAAACCCGCTATTAGCAAAACAAAACCCACTCAAAATTGAATTTGTTGGAGCAGCTGACGACGCCATACAAATCACCATAGATATTGAAAATACGGCGCAAAATACTGTCCCTGCTCAAACGACAGCAGACAAAGCAGCGGCAAAACCAAGCACATACCAATTGGTAAATCGCACTTTAGCCAAACAGCCTTCTAGTGCCAATGCTTTGGTGGTGTTTTCTTTGGCGAACTGTCCTGAATCAATTTTCCAAGCCGACTGGCAAACCACAAAAAATTACTTTACCAACATTCAAAATTTTTTAAAAGAACAGACCAATGTACCATTATTTAATGTGAGTAATGGTTTAGTGGTTGGTTTGTTCCAAGCAGAATCGCCTGCAATTTTAGAATCGAAACTGATTGGCTTAAATTCACTCACGAAACCGCAATTACTTACGGTAGATCAACATACTTACCCACTTAATTTGCGTATTGGTTATGTGCCATTCACTCCAGACATTCAAAATGAAAGCAGTTTTGAGCAACTGATTAGCCAAGGTTTTGCCAACGCATTACCACAACAGCAAGAACAACATAACTCAGGTTTAACCTTAGACTTGTCCTTTGGTGAATCTAACTTAAATGTAATTGAATCTGCTGCAGCTGTACCACAATCGTATAGTGAATCTGCGATTATTGCAGCGATACGTCAAAGTCTTGATCGTGGTGAAATTCATCTGAAGTATCAACAACTTTATGATAAGCAAGACACCAATTTATATACCTATGAAGTAACTAGTGGCTTTATTTTCAATAGTGAATGGAAATCACTGACAGGCTTAATAGATTTGGCTGAAGACCCAGAATTATCCATTAAACTGGATCGTTGGATTTTGGTCGAAGCTTGTAAACAATTGCACAACTTCATCACCCAATATCCTGAAGCGAAGCTGATTATCAATTTAAACAAATTTGTTTTATTACAAGACCGCAGCTTCCCTGAGTTTGTGTCTAAACTGATAACGATTATTGGTAGCCGCCTCAGCCATCCATTAATTTTGCAATTCTCTGAAGAAGACATCAGCCAAAACTTAGGTGATGCGCAGAAACAAATCAGTTTATTACGTCAGCACGGCGCTGAAATTTCTCTGCGTGATTTTGGTCATTCGATTTATAGTGAATCTATCTTGAAACAAGTCGATATTCACTACTTGACCTTGCACAGTGCACTGACTGAAAAACTGGCTGCTGATGACTCGACGCAAGAATTACAGGAACAATTGAGCATTTATAGTGAAATTAAACCTGTAGAAGTGTTATTGCGTGACTTAAATGATATGAACCTGTTTGCGAATGCGTGGAATGTCGATGCGCGCTTTATTCAGGGTGATTATTTCCAGAAAAAACTCGATCATTTAATTGATGTGCAAGACCAATAAGGTCTTGTGCATTAGGGTCTATTTGTAGACCCTAAAATTTAAGGCACAAAAAAACGGGCAATTGCCCGTTTTTTTCGTACTGGATATTAACGTTTGATAGAACGTGACATACCAGCAAAACGTTGTTTGAACTTGTCGATACGACCGCCAGTGTCAACGTTCTTTTGCTTACCAGTGTAGAACGGGTGGCATGCAGAACATACGTCAAGATAAAGAGTTTCTTTACCAACTGCTGAACGAGTTTCGATTACGTTACCGCAAGAACAAGTTGCAACTAATTTTTCATATTTTGGGTGAATATCGGCGCGCATCGTCGATTACTCCTAAGATTTAAGAAGGCTTAAGCTGTCATCGCAATTGGTCACTCTCATTAAAAAAATGAGGACATGCTTTAAAAGCAGACCAACACCACAACAGACCATTCTTTTGGCCCACCGAGACGGATACCGTCAGAGCTAAGCACAACAAGTTGGGCAATATTATACGGAATAAAATATTTTAAAGCTAATTATTCTTAGGAATTTAATTCCTGAGGTTCAGTCGAATCAGGCTGCTTTTCGAGATAATTGGCTATCACACCGCACACCATCAACTGAATTTGATGGAAAATCATGATCGGTAAAACAATCATCCCCAACGGCTGCCCAATAAATAAAATTTGCGCCATCGGTACACCACTGGCTAAGGTTTTTTTGGAGCTACAAAAAAATGCGGCAATTTGGTCTTCACGTGCAAAACCCAACCATTGCGGCACAACCCACGCCAACCACATCACAAGGGTCAATAACACGGAACAAGCAATAATCAACAGCAATAAAGTCATACCACTAACTTGATGCCACAATCCTGCTACCACTGCCCCACTAAATGCACCAAAAACCACCATCAAAATCGAACCCTGATCAAATACCTTGACCAGCTTTGGTAATTTCAACATCTGAGGAAAAACATAAGGACGTAATAACTGCCCCAAAATAAATGGCACCAATAACAATAAAGTAATTTGAATAATCGAATTTGTCGGGTCAAAACCGTGTTCAGACTGCCCTAAAATAAAGATGCCTACTAAAACTGGGGTAATAAACATCCCAATTAAATTAGAGAATGACGCACTGCAGACTGCGCTGGCAACATTGCCTTTTGCCACTGACGTAAAGGCAATTGAAGATTGCACGGTTGAAGGCAAAAAGCACATGAACAAAAAGCCCCAATACAGCTCCTGCCCGAGCATTGGCACTAGAATTGGCTTTGCCAGCAAACCTAAAATTGGGAATAACGCAAAGGTAAAAGTAAATACCAACGCATGCAATTTCCAATGCATCATGCCCTGAATGACAGCTTCACGTGATAATTTCGCCCCATGCAAAAAGAATAAGATTGCAATGGCAACTGTCGTAATCACACTAAAAACTTCGGCTGCTTGCCCTGACACAGGCACGACACTGGCGAGGATGACCATCACAAACAAAAGAATGGTAAAGCGATCCAATGCCAATAACTTCAACATAAACACATCCTGTATATTCTTTTACTGTTGCAAAAAAGCCCAGCAATTTTTACCTTTCGATAAAGGTATATTACTGAGCAATATTCAAAAAGCGAGCATTTTCAGGCGATGTTCAATATTTTCAAAATGAATACTGAACAACATTCAGTTTATTGCGCCATAAAGGTTTGGTTTTTACTGCTTCACTGATGAAGACTTAGTTATTACGTGCGTTCTGATCTTGCTGAATCAATTCAACTTTATAACCATCTGGGTCTTCAACAAAAGCAATGACAGTCACGCCACCTTTCATTGGCCCTGCTTCACGTACCACATTGCCACCACGCGCTTTAATTTCTTCACATGCTTTGTAGGCATCTTCTACCGCAATTGCGATATGACCATAGCCATTGCCCAAATCATAGCTGTCTGTATCCCAGTTATGCGTCAACTCTAAAACGGTGTGATTTTCTTCATCGCCATAGCCTACAAAAGCAAGGGTAAAACGACCTTCTTCATAATCACGCTTACGCAGCAAAGTCATGCCTAAAACTTCTGTATAAAATTTTAATGATTGCTCTAAATTACCTACACGTAACATGGTATGCAGCATGCGCATGTCATTCATCCTTTTGTTCAATCGGTTTTGCTTGTATGTGTTGATGGTCACGTAACAATTTCGCCACCCACACCACTAAAATTAAAATAGGGATTCCAATTAATGTGGTCATGAGGAAAAAGTTTGGATAACCAATATTGGTCACTATAGTACCTGAATAACCACCTAAAATCTTAGGAGTCAAGGTCATGAGTGAGCTAAAAATTGCATATTGCACAGCAGTAAATGACACACTGGTTAAACTGGATAAAAATGCGATAAAAGCCGCGCCCGCTAAACCTGAAGCCAAGTTATCGACAATAATCGCAAAATATAACCATGCTGTGCTATATGGCTTAATCACCTTGCCCTGAATTTCAACCATATTGTTTGAAGATGATTGAACGATCGGCAAAGGTTGTATATCTACATCCAAAGCATTGCCTTCATGTGTGTTTAAATCGACCTGATAGGTTTGGCTGTGTTGTTGTACTGTTTGCTGTCTATTCAATAATACGGCTTGCAGTTGTTTACTTGGTGAGTCTGCCAAAAGCTGCCCTGCAATCGCTGCCGTAAAAATTCCTTGTGCATCTAGTTTTGCATCAAAATTTTGACCATCTAGCTGCAGTACAATTTTTTGCTGTTCGGTTAAGGCAGGCCCTGCATATTGCCCACGTACGACAATACTGTTGCTGGCTTCATTTTCGCTAATACGATTATCCGAAGTCAGTGGTAAAAACTGGAGTTGTGCAGTTTCAATCTCAGTTTGGTGCAAATACGGCATCGACACTAAACGTGACGGCGTATCGCCCGTTTGGTATTGCGCACGTACCTGAATTTCATCCTGTGTTGCTAAAACCTGACTAGGCACAGCCACTTTCCAATATCCAACTTCATCGGCCTGGGTTTGATATTGTTGCTGCCCCACAGAAACTTGCACATCGCTCAGTTGCTGTCCTGACTTCACCAGACCAATAAAAATAAGATTGGTGGATGATGCCAACACCGCGCCAACAAACATTAATTTCATAATGTTCATACGCTGTGCCAGTAAACCGCCCAAGAAGCCACCCACTAAACTGAAAATGACCCCATAAACCTTAACCGCTTCGGCAATTTGTTCTTTGCTAAAGTTCAAATCCTGATAGAACACATTGGAAATTACACCTGCAATAATGTCTGAAACTCGATAAAAACCAATCAAGAGTAATAACACCAGTGCCAGTTTCATGCCGTAGCGTTTAAAGAAATCTGCAACAGGATGCACCCATGTTTCAAATGCCATCTGTTTATTGACTGCGCCCAATTTGACCAAAATTGTGCCCATGCCTACAGCAGCCGCACCCGATGCAATAAAACGTAAAGCTTCTATAGAAAATAATAAAAATGCATCTTTGAGTTGGAATTGTTGTTTTAAGGCTTCGGTAAAATTACCCGAAAAGACGTAGCACAATACAAAACTGAATACCGCAACAAAAAACACCGTAACCAGACGAAAATAGTCGCGTCGTTGATAATGTTTGCTGACCCGATTCACTTGCGGTTCACGAATCACCAAAGTCGTGATAATGCCAATCAGCATCACCGCAGCCATCGCCAAATAAGTAATTTTCCATGCACTATAAATATAGTTGCCTTTAGCAGTACCTAAAGATGCAGCCAAAAATAAAGCACCTGCCCCTGCAACAATCATCCCAATGCGATAGCCCGCGTTATAAGTCGATGCCAACACGGTTTGCATTTGAGTTTCAGCCAATTCGATACGGTAAGCATCAATCACAATGTCTTGCGTGGCTGCAGAAAAGCCTAGTAATACTGCACCCAATGCCATTTGATATAAATGTGCCTGCCCCAAAGCTGGGTCAGAAAATGCCATGACTGCAATTGCACAGACTATTAAACATTGGGCGATGAGCAGCCATGCCCGACGTCGCCCCAGTTTTTTGGTTAAATAGGGTACGGGTAATTCATCAATTAATGGTGCCCAGACAAATTTAAAGGAATAACCCAAGGCAGCCCAACTAAAGAAAGTGACCGCACTTTTGTCAATGCCTGCTTCGCCCAACCACAAAGATAGACTGGAAAAAATCAGTAAAATTGGAATACCTGCAGAGAAGCCCAAAAACAGCATAATCAGCGCACGACGGTCTAAAAATGCCGTAAATGCAGCTTTCCACCCTGTATTTTGTGCTGAAGTTTGCCCAGTCTGTTGTGTGGTCATTCGATTATTATTTTCTATCAAGTCAAATTGTTGTTATTCAATCGCGGAATAGCTTCTGTTTCAACAGTATTTATGAAATTATCCACAACAGCTTTGTCATTTTGTAGTAAAAATTACGGCTTAGCTTGAATTTTCCGCTTAAACCTGTATACCTTTAAACTTCTAACTGCAATATTTCGTTTTGGATTTCTACAGTGACCCAAAGACTTGATCAAATCACCCCATCAATGACAACCAACACAACAACAGCAGCGCAAGATGAACAACAACCGCTTCTCAGCTCTGCCTTTGAACAAAGCGAAATACAAACGACTTTAGAAAATACACGACTCAAAGCAACACAACTAACCCATATTCCAAATTACGATAACATTCCCGCTTCGACCCGACGCATTAAACCGCTGAATAATTTTTTAGGACAAGATCGGGCACGCGCTTCGGTGGAAGCAGGTATTTCCCTGCCATATTCTGGCTACAATATTTTTGCAGTGGGTACGGCGGGATTGGGCAAACGTACCATGGTCAAGCGTTTGCTGCAGCAACATGCCAAGAGCATGCCCACACCGAATGACTGGGTTTATGTCAATAATTTCAAACACCCGCGCCAACCGATTGCCTTGCAACTGCCTGCAGGTCAAGCGCCTAAATTTCAAAGTTTGTTACATCAAACTTGGCAAACTATTTTAAAGCAACTCGAACGTCGCTTTACCGCAGAAACCTATCACAACCGCATTGAAATGATTCGTCAGCAAGCGGGTGATGAACAGCAACAAGCCTTAATTGAGCTGACCAGTGAAGGTGAAGAACTCGATTTAAAACTGATTGCGCAGGAAGATGAACATTGCTTTGTACCCGTGCATCTGAAAAATGACAAAATGCAGGAAATGTCTAAGGAAGATATTAACGCCTTGGACAGCAAAACCCGTGCAGAAATTGCGTCCAATATTCGTTATATGAATAAAAAACTGGAGCGTTTGGGTTTGCATTTAGGCGATTTAGAAGATGACGCACGTGACAAAGTACAAGACCTGAACCGTGATATTGCCAAACAAGTGGTAATGCCACGCATTGATATTATTCACAATAAATATCCTAGTGTCGAAGGTTTGACTGAATATTTACAATACTATGCCGAAGATATTATTAATAATGTCGAGTTTGTTTTAGAACAGGAAGAAGATGATTTCCGTCCTGGCACCTTTAGCCGTATTCCTGCGCGCTACCAAGCCAATATTATTGTGACGCACAAACCCAACAGCGGTGTACCTGTTATTTTTGAAGATTTTCCAACCCATTACAATTTATTGGGGCATGTAGAACAACTCACGCAAAACGGCACCATTACCACTGACTTCACCTTAATTCGTGCAGGTAGCTTACATAAAGCCAATGGCGGCTTTTTGATGCTCGAAGCAGAGCAGTTACTGGAACAGCCTTATGCATGGCAAGGACTGAAACGCGCTTTAAAATCGGGGCAATTGAAACTTTCATCTTTGGAACACATGCTAACTTTAACAGGCAGCATTTCAATTGAACCACAAGCCATTCCACTAAATATTAAAGTGATTTTACTGGCAGAGCCTGAAATTTATTATGAAATTTTAGAGCTAGAACCCGAACTTGGCAGCGTGTTTAAAATCCGTGCCGACTTTACCGATACATTACAACGTAATGACGAAAACGAGCAGGCATATATGCAGCTGATTGCCGACTATGTGCAATCTGACAAATTATTACCATTTGACCGTTCTGCTTTGGCAGCTTTACTTACTGACTCAAGTCGTCAAGCTGAAGATCAAAGCTCACTCTCCTTACATGCCCTCACCTTGGGGGATTTAATTCGTGAATCGCATCACCATGCGGCACAGGCGGGCGATAAAACGGTTTCCGAACAGCATATCAATACCGCACTGGATCATCGCAAATATCGCTTAGGCTATTTAAGAGAACTGTACTGGCAAGATTTATCACGCGGTACGCAGTTAATAGAAACTCGCGGACATCGTTTAGGGCAAATTAATGCCCTGTCGGTCATTCACTATGCCGATGTCGAGTTTGGCTTACCTTCGCGCTTAACCGCCTCAGTCTATCAAGGCGGCGGCGATATTTTAGATATTGAACGCAGTGTTGAACTTGGCGGTTCTTTACATGCCAAAGGCGTGTTGTTGATGGCCAGTTTCCTCAAAGCACATTTTGGCCGTGAGCAAATTTTACATTTTTCTGCTGCCCTTGCCTTTGAGCAAAGTTATGGTCAGGTTGATGGTGACAGTGCAACAGTGGCAGAGCTTTCTGCTTTGATTTCTGCAATCAGCCAACTACCTATTGACCAATCTTGGGCCATTACAGGCTCCATGAACCAACTTGGTCAAGTACAGCCAATTGGTGGCGTGAATGCAAAAATTGAAGGTTTCTTTGATGCCTGCAAACTGCAAGGTTTAACTGGCAAGCAAGGCGTGATTATTCCACGTCAAAATATGCAGCACCTTATGTTGCGTAAAGATGTGATTGAAGCGGTAGAACAAGGTCAGTTCCACATTCACGCCATTGATACCATTGACCAAGCCTTAGAAATTTTAATGGCGCGTCCTGTGGGTAAACTCACTAAAAAAGGACGTTACAGTAAAGGTTCAATTTACGCTGCAGTGATGGAACAACTTGAGTATTGGCAAGCCATTGAAGATGGTGCTGAAATTGAAGAAGAGCCAAAGAAAAAGAAAAAGTCCAAGAAAGAAAAGGACAAAAAAGACCCAGAGAAAAAGGACAAAGCGCAAAAAGCCAAGAAAAAACAGAAATCGGCTGAACCATCTGATGCGGCAACTTCTGATGAAGTCACTGCTGAGTCGGCTGAAACTGCTGAACTTGCAACTGAAAGTACTGCGGTAAACTAAGTGCAGTGATTCAAATCAGCTATTCAAGTGAATTCCAGATATAAAAAAAGCGCCAAGGCGCTTTTTTTATATCAACTTTTTTGTATGGATGACTTTGGTCTAGTGTGACCCAAGTCCAATACTTTAAGCTTCAGGTGCTGGGCTGTATTGCTCAACTAAAGGCTTTAACTCACCTTTCTGGAACATATCCAACATAATATCGCTACCACCAATCAACTCACCGTTAATCCACAATTGTGGGAAAGTTGGCCAGTTGGCAATTTTTGGCAAAGTGGTACGAATATCCTGATTTTCTAAAATATTCACATAAGCAAAAGGACGACCAATTTGACTGAGTGCTTCTACTGCGCGCGCAGAAAAACCGCATTGTGGAAATTGTGGTGTGCCTTTCATGTAAAGAAGAACAGCATGTTTAGCAATTTGTTCACGAATTAACGCTTCGGTATCGCGTACTTGTTCAGTCATTGGTAAATCCTCAACTCATCTGTGTGGCATTATACCCAAAACCGAGCAAAACAGTACGTCTAAAGCAATAAATCCAATTTTATTTACAATTAGGCTTTTCATCTGCAGTAGATTTTGCTTATATAAGTTTTTCCCTCCAACCTAACAGATAAGAGTTAGTCATGAATAACATTACCCTTGCTCCTGTGCAAACTGATCAACCATCACATTTGATGCCTGTATTTGGCCGTCAGCCGATCAGCTTTGTCCGCGGTCGAGGTTCTTATCTTTATACTGAAGATGGCACAGAATATTTAGATGCACTTACAGGCATTGCCGTATGTGGTTTAGGTCACGCACACCCTGCAATTACCGAAGCCATTGCAGATCAGGCGGCTACCTTAATTCACACCAGTAACTTGTTTGAAGTGCCGTGGCAGACTGCTGCTGCACAAAAATTGGCGCAAGTTGCTGGCATGGAAGAAGTGTTTTTTTCAAACAGTGGCGCAGAGTCTAACGAAGGTGCAATTAAAATTGCACGTAAATTCGGTCATATGCAAGGCGTAGCCAATCCTAAAATTATTGTTGCAGATCACTCTTTCCACGGTCGTACTTTGGCTACCCTGTCTGCAACTGGCAATAAAAAAGTTCAGGAAGGTTTTGCACCTTTGGTTGAAGGCTTTATTCGTGTGCCTTTTGGTGATGTCGAAGCCATTGAAGAAGCTGCGATTCAGCATCCTGATATTGTGGCTATTTTAGTCGAGCCGATTCAGGGTGAAGGCGGTGTGAATACTGCACCACAAGGCTTTAGCTACCTAGAAGACATCCGCCGTATTTGTAATCAACACAACTGGCTGATGATGCTGGATGAAGTACAAACAGGAAATGGTCGTACAGGTAAATTCTTTGCTTATCAGCACACCAATATTGTGCCTGATGTATTGACTACAGCGAAAGGTTTGGGCAATGGCTTCCCAATTGGTGCAGTCATGACTCAAGGTCGTGGTGTGGGCGTTCTTACTGCTGGTAATCATGGCTCAACCTACAGTGGTACTGCGTTAGGTTCACGCGTGGTTTACACTGTTATTGACACCATCCAGAAAGAAAACTTGGTAGAAAATGCAGCAAAAATGGGTGGCTACATTGTGGAACAATTGCGTCAACAACTCGCAGACCAAAATGTAAGCGTGCGTGGTTTTGGCTTGATGATTGGTATTGAATTACCAAAACCATGTGCAGAGTTGGTCGATATTGCCCGCGATGAATACAAAATGATTATTAACGTAACTGCAGGTTCTGTAGTGCGTTTATTGCCAACATTAAATATTACTCAAGCCCAGGCAGATCAATTGATTGAACGCCTTGTAGCAATGATTAAAAAATTCTTGGCTTAAATAAATCCCTAACAAAAAGCCGCAGTTTGAACTGCGGCTTTTTGCTAACTAAATGGTCGATCAGTATATTATCAACATTCAATTAAGATGCTTCTTGAAACACTCGCCCACCCGGCAATTGAGAAAAATATTGTTTTAAGGCTTCCAAACAACGATGTACTTTCATCGGTTGTTGCTCATGTTTGGAAATGATTGCATACAAGGTAAATGCGGGTAATTTCCACTCAGGCAAAATTTCAACCAAACTGCCATTAAGCAAATCTTTTTGAATATCCAAATGCAAAATTCGCGCAAGCCCATGCCCTTGCATACACAAAGATTTAGACACCAACACATTATTGGTCGATAGACGCGAGCCCAACTCTACATCCACATTTTCAGCAGTGCTGATATGCTTAAAATTGAGTTGCTGAAAATTCTTCATAATGGTTAATGGAATTAACTCGTGATGTTTTAAATCTTCAGGACGTGAAATGGGCGCGGTTTGATTTAAATAACTAGGTGATGCGACTAAAACTTGGTCAATAAGTGCAATAGGAATCACATGCTGGTTTTGATCTTCAATTTTTGGACTCATACGCAGCGCAATATCAATACGACCATCAATCAGGTCAATGTATTGATTGTCGGTTTCTAGATGTACAGACAAGCCACGATGGGCAGACAGCCAATGAGAAAGTGCGGGAATCACATGGTTCGCGGCTAATTCTGGAGTGGTGGCAATTCTTAAATCACCGACCAAATCATCTCTTAACTCATTAATGCGTATTTTACCACGCTCAGCAGCGGCGAGCATTTCTTGACAACTGTGGAAAAAAGCTTGTCCTGCTTCAGTCAAACTCAGTTTTCTAGTAGAACGATGCAGAAGCGTGACTTCCATATCTTGTTCTAGTGAACGGATTTGCTGACTGACGGCGCTGGTGGTGATCCCTAAATCACGTGCTGCACCGCTAAACGAGCTTTTTTCAACAACACAAGCAAATACACCCATTGCTCGAAGTTGATCTAACATAAATTCCCTCTGAAATTATAATCGTTGCCCTCATCTATCGATAAAAGCAACTTATTGTATTATACGGTGAAATTTATGCTTTGTATTCGTGATATTTAATTTATTGGTAAAACATTAGTTGGATTGATTGGCTTGCCATCTAGACGTACCTGAAACTCCAACATGGTACGTGTTGCACCAGAAGAACCCATTTCAGCAATCTTTTGACCCGCTGTGACATTTTGACCACTGCTCACATTCATCTTACTGTTATGTGCATAGGCGGTGATATAACCATCAATGTGCTTGATTAAAATCAAGTTCCCATATTCTTTTAATCCATCTGCAGCATAAACCACCTGCCCATCTGCTGCGGCATAAATTGGATCGCCCACATTGCCACCGTAACGAATTCCTTTGATATTACTTGCCAAATTAAACTGTGCAATCACAGCACCTTGTGATGGTTTCACCCAGCGCAATGTGCTGCTACGCACAGGTGTACTTGGTGTGGTTGAGCTAGTGGTCGTGGTTGTAGTCGATGTTACCGGTGCAGGTGTCACAGGTGTCGTTGGTAATGTGACTGTTTGACGTTGAATTGGTGCAGCCTGTGTTACAGGGCGAGTGCTTGTTGTACGTGGTGCATTGCCCGCTTTCAAACGAATCGACTGCCCGACATAAATACGATACGGCGGTGCAATATCATTCATTTCTGCAATGCTGAGATAGCTCAAACCATAACGTGCAGCGATACCACTTAAAGTATCACCCGAACGCACAGTATAAAAATTCGGCGCTGTTGCATAACGCGCAGAATTATTCACTTGAGGTTTAGAGGCACAACCACTCAACACGACGGTAGCCACAACAGCACTTGATAACACTAAGGTTTTCAACAATGCTGTTGGTGTGCTAAATAAACGATACTGAAACACCACAGGCATTCTTTCCTCTCTACAAATTCTAAATATTTTCTATTGCGCTAAGAGTAGCAAAAAAGTCCTTGTAATGAGGCTTACAAGCTACTTTTTCACAAAGTTATAACATTAGTTAGCCAATTTGGGAAAATTGACTGTGCAATGATTGCAAAACGTCATAATTGGTGGCATCCATCTGAATTGGTGTCACGCTGACATAGCCATTTGCTACCGCAAAAAAATCAGACTCAATTTCAGTTAAGCCTTTTTTCGGTGCAGCCACTGCCTCGCCCGACAAACCAATCCAATACACTTGACGCCCTCGTGGATCGACCTGACTAGTAATTGGCTTAGATTGGGTACGCTGTCCTTGATAGGTAATTTTTGTGCCCTGCAACACTGGCACATCTGGAATATTCACATTAAAAATATGTCGTGCAGGTAAACTTGGTAAACCTTGAGCAATAAAGTCATGTACCCACTGCGCTGCCTGCATATAATCTTGCGGATGCTGATAAGCACGTACATTATGCCCTGCAAGTGATACCGCAATCGCAGGCTGTTTCATCAAACGTCCTTCAAATGCCGCACCGACTGTGCCTGAGTACAGTACATCATCCCCTAGATTTGCACCGCTGTTAATGCCGCTGACCACCAAATCAAATTCGAAATCGAACAATCCATTCATCGACAAATAGACACAGTCTGCAGGTGTACCATTCACTGCCCAGACATCTTCAGCAATTTGCACAGGACGTAATGGTCGGTCTAAAGTCAGCGCACTCGAAAAACCACTGCGTTCACTTTCGGGTGCAACAATCACCACGCGACCCAAAGGTTTTAAGGCTTTCGCCAAAGCTTGGATACCAGGTGCAAACACGCCATCATCATTGGCTATCAAAATATTCACAGAAAAATCTCAGATAAAACAAATATAAAGGTTATATACTAAAATATAGCAACGTCGGTTCAATCTTAAACTTGTTTGTGCCTGATTCATGCCTAAGCACATTTAATAAGCACACGACAACAAAATGACTGATCAGCACATTTCATTGAAATATACAAAAGATTATATATATTTAGCGCTTAACATCCATCCAAAAATATATGTGATTCTCATGATTTTAGCTTTGTCATTTCGTCGTTTATTGGGTCTAGGTTTTGCTGCTGTATTAACGCAGTCTGTAATTGCAGAAGATTTGACTGCAGCAGAAGCCAATACGATTGTGAAAGAAGATGTTGCAGCGGCACAAGTCATGACTGAAATGTGCCCTGCACTGATTGGAAAAAATGCAAAATTAGATGCCAATATTCAAGCACTGATTCAAACTTATCTACAAGATTATTCAGAATCGAACATGACGCTTGCCAAACTACAAGCCGACGCAGAATATCAATCCGTTTTAGCTGAAGCGCGTGAAGCAGCAAAAGATACAGCCAAAGAAGAGCAAAAAGTAGTGTGTCAGGAAGCTTTAGAATTAGCACTTTAAATCACATGATTTAAATACTATTTTGAGCCTGTAAATAATTTTGCATACTCACCCTTTAAGGCAAACTTTCAAAGTTTGCCTTAAATTTTATGCTTAGTTTTTATATCTGGTATTTTTCCACTATTATTTTACGCTTTATATCAAGCCACTGATTTTCAAATTTCAGACTTTAATCTTCACTTTTTATACATGATTTGCGCTCAGATCACACAGCTTTAATACATTTTCACTCTTTCAATTCGCAAATAAATGATTCATCTTATAAGCACTTAAATGAATCGGTAGATTCAGTTCAAACAATATTTAAGGTACTTGATATGCAATTTTCTGGCTTAAAAAATTCACGTGCAGTTCATTTTTTTGGCGCAGTTGCGCTCAGTTTGGGTTTAAGTCAAGCCGCAATTGCGCAAGAAGAAAATATTGAAGTGACGCCATTACAACAAGTGACTCAGCAAGAATTAGCCGCTATTTATGTGTTATCTGAAGTTTGCCCTTCACTAGTCAAAGAACAAGATCAATTTCATCAGGGTTATACAAAACTTGCCCAAGAATATATGCCTAAAGAAAAAGACGCTGTTACTGCCTTAAGTAAACTCAGCAAACAAAAAAGCTTCCAGCCAATTTTAAAAGAAGCCCGTGCCGATGCCAAAGCTGCTGGAACAGCCAAAAACCAAGCAATTTGCCAAGAATTGACAGCATATAGCAGATAATACAATTTGGTTACAATACTTTTATCAATAAGCCGATTTCTCCCATAGAAGTCGGCTGAGCTTTGCCCTAAAATGCTAGCTCTTTTGTGCATACCTCAAGTATTGGAACCTCTTAGAATGACCCCAAAAAGCGCCCTTGCTGCATTATTACTATTACCAAGCTTTTCTTATGCAGCAACTGTCTTAGCTACACCACCAGAACTCAATAACAAATCATACGTTTTGATGGATTATGAGACGGGACAAATTTTAGCTTCAAAAAATGAAAACGAAAAACTCGCCCCTGCCTCAATGACCAAAATGATGACTAGTTTCATCATTGAACAAAAGTTATTAAAAGGCGAACTCACGGAAGATGAACAAGTCCGCATGAATGAGTCTGCATGGTGTCGTGGCAGCAGCACAGAATCATGTATGTATGTTCCTTTAAATGGCACAGCAACCGTACTTGAAATGCTACGCGGAATTATCGTGCAATCGGGCAACGATGCATCTAAAGCCATGGCAGAGCACATTGCAGGTAATGAAGGCACATTCGTTCACATGATGAATGAAGAAGCCAAACGTATTGGCATGAGCAATACCCAGTTTATGAACTCTACGGGTATGCCTGCTGAAGGTCACTTTTCTACCGCAAAAGATATGGCGACTTTAGCGCAGCACATCATCCATGACAGCTCAAAATACTACCCAATTTATTCTGAAAAAGAGTTTTCTTTTAATGGAATTAAACAAGGCAACCGTAATGCCCTGTTATATACCGACCCAAGCGTGGATGGTTTAAAAACAGGTCATACCAACGAAGCGGGTTACTGCTTAACCACTTCATCTAAACGTGGCCCAATGCGTTTAATTTCGGTGATTTTTGGTGCGCCAACCATGCAAGCTCGTGCAACTCAAACTCGTGAATTGTTAGCTTGGGGTTATGCAAACTACGAAACTGTACGTGTACAGCCTGCCAACCAAGTCTTAGCTAAAGCAAAAGTATGGTACGGTAAAAGCAAAGAAGCACAAATTGGTTTGCCAGAAAACTTTAACGTGACCATGCCAAAAGGCAAAGCCAACCAAATTAAAACTCAATTGGTGGTTCAACCTAAATTGACTGCTCCTTTGAAAAAAGGTCAAGTGATTGGTAAATATGTCGCAACCTTAGATGGTAAAGTGATTGCTGAAAAACCATTGGTGGCGTTGCAGGAAGTGGAAGAAGCGGGTTTCTTTGCACGTATGCTAGACCATATCAAACAATTCTTTAGCAACTTATTCTAAGATTCATAAGCTTAGACTAAAGCGCAAAGCACACATGCCCGCATGTGTGCTTTTTTATTTTATACTGTCCTCAATCCTAAATTTATAAGCTAAAGATTTGTCCATCATGAAAAAAAATGTGCGTGCTTATTTAGAGCAAACCCCAAAAATTGACGCAAGCTGTTATGTAGATGAATTGTCGGTGGTGATTGGTGATGTGCATTTGGCCGCAAATGTATCGGTTTGGCCATTTGCCGTGATTCGTGGTGATGTTAACCATATTCGGATTGGTCAAAATTCCAATGTGCAAGATCATGCCATGCTGCATGTTAGCCATAAAAAAGCCGACAAACCTGAAGGTTCACCGCTGATTATTGGCGAAGATGTCACAGTTGGACATGGTGTGACCTTACACGGCTGCACCATTGGCAATCGGGTGTTATTGGGCATCAACACAATTGTTTTGGATGATGTCATTATTGAAGATGATGTAATGATTGGCGCAGGGTCTTTAGTGCCACCGCGTAAGCGTTTGGAAAGTGGCTATTTGTACGTGGGTAGCCCTGTGCAAAAAGTTCGTCCTTTAACCGACAAGGAAAAAGAGTTTTTGCCTTATTCTGCACGGCACTATGTAAAAGTGGCGGGGAATTATCAATAATCCACCCCTCAAAGTTCTTTTTGATTGTTGTAATTTGAGGGATTACACGTTCTGCACCGTTAATTTTAAACTCAGTGTATGAATGACATGATTAATCTTATCAAATCGAGAGGCTGAATCTTGACTTAGAGTTTTATACAAAGCTTTACGGTCAATATCTGCCTCTTTTTCTATTTGTGCAATAGCTTTGACTTTGGCAACAACACCTAGCGCAAATGAGATCACATCCAGCATCACCAAATGAATCAAAGAACAAAGTACCCCTCACATCTTCCCACAACTACACAAACCTACATTTATAGTTTTAAAGAAATCCCCTTTCAACATAGCCACATCCCCCTAAATTTTGTAGAATATGCGTTTTACCCCATGGTGCTTTTCAATGACCGCTTGGACTGCTCACGTTACTGTCGCCACCGTTATCGAAAAAAACGGAAAATTCCTGTTTGTTGAAGAACATACAGAAGGTGTGACGCATAGCGTGTTTAATCAGCCTGCAGGGCATGTTGAAGCTGGCGAAAGCTTAATTGAAGCAGCAATACGTGAAACCATGGAAGAAACTGGGCATCGGGTGAAAATTAATGCCTTACTCGGTATTTATAGCTATACTCCGCCTATGTTTCCTGACCGCACCTATTATCGCTTCTGCTTTCTAGCCGAATCGCTGCAACATGATGCGCAAGCCCAGCTCGATCCCGATATTATTGGTACAGTATGGATGTCTGCAGACGAACTGGCTGAATCGGCACGTGCCCGAAGTCCGTTGGTACTGAAAGCGGTTCAAGATGCGCTCAGTGGTCAATCTTATCCTTTATCGCTCATTTACGAGCACCAAAATTCTCCCCTTATTTCTAGTTTGGATGCCTAATCCTATGCAACAACGTGTCATCGTCGGTATGTCAGGTGGTGTAGATTCATCTGTTTCTGCTGCACTTCTACTTCAACAAGGTTATCAGGTTGAAGGGCTTTTCATGAAAAACTGGGAAGAAGATGACGGCACTGAATATTGCACCGCGATGGAAGATCTTGCCGATGCGCAAGCGGTGTGCGACAAGCTAGGCATTAAGTTGCATACAGCCAACTTTGCGATGGAATATTGGGATCGGGTTTTTGAGCATTTTCTTGCCGAATATGCCGCAGGACGCACGCCAAACCCAGATATTTTATGCAATAAAGAAATTAAGTTCCGTGCCTTTTTAGATCACGCCATGAATTTAGGCGCAGATTTTATCGCCACAGGTCACTACGCTCGTCGTGGTGGAACGCAGTACAACTCCAAAGGTGAAGCATACGCTCCACTGTTACGTGGTTTAGATAAAAATAAAGATCAAACCTATTTCTTACATGCAGTGCATGGTCGTGAAATCAATAAAACCTTGTTCCCTGTGGGCGAAATTGAAAAGCCGCAAGTCCGAAAAATTGCCGAAGAACTAGATTTAGTCACTGCCAAGAAAAAAGACTCGACAGGGATTTGCTTTATTGGTGAACGTCGCTTTAATGATTTCTTAAAACAATATTTGCCTGCTCAAGCTGGAAAAATTGTTTTAGACGATGGCAAAGAGGTTGGTGAACATCACGGCTTAATGTACTATACGCTCGGTCAGCGTGGCGGGATTGGTATTGGCGGCTTAAAAGGTGTTGCTGAAGGTGCATGGTTTGTCCTGCATAAAGATATTGAAAACAATCGTTTAGTGATTGGTCAAGGTCATGAACATCCACTCATGCAAAGCACTATTTTATGGAGCGAAGCAATTGATTGGGTGGCAGGTGAACAAGAAATTCCAGCGTCAGGCTTCCGTTGTACTTGTCGCACTCGCTATCGCCAAGATGATCAGGACTGTGTAATTTTCAATGATGACAGCATGCCTGGCGGTGTACGTGTGGAATTTGATGAGCCACAACGTGCAGTCACTCCTGGTCAAAGTGTCGTATTCTATTCAGGCGAAGTGTGTTTAGGTGGTGGTGTGATTCACCATACCAATGCACCTAAACCCGATTTTATTTAAGGATTGTTTTGGATGACAGAGTTACCGTTTCAACAGTCACCAACTCTGAATGTTCGCCAAAATCGTGCCTTGGCGTTAGCGGGTGTGTTTCAAGCCACCCAGCTCACGCACATGACTGCACTCACAGGCAGACAAAGTATTGGTGAAAGCGGTAACTTTTATTTTGAGCAATTGATTAAAGCCAGTTTAAATATCCGTCCAAGTAGCAACCACAGTTCGCAAACTTTGGATTTTTTTAATCATTTGGCCGATATTTCTTTGGGTTTAAAAACGCTAGAAAGCAGCATCAACCAACCTTTTAATACTGCTCCTAAATCGCGTTTACCTAAACTATCCAATACCAAACTACCCATGTCGTATGCGATGGCACTCTTACAATTAGAAAAGAAAGTGTATAGCAATCCTAAATACGTCGAAATTATTGAGCAGTCACAGCAAAAAATCTTAAAACAACTTTCATTTTTTGATCATAACTATTTGCATCCCAGTATTATTGCCAATTTAGCCCAAACTTATGTCGATACTGCGGGACAAATTAACCCGCGCATTATGGTACGTGGCAATGCAGAAGCATTTAAGGATTCTGCACATACCAACCGAATTCGAGCTTCGCTTTTTACAGGCTTACAAATGGCACACCTTTGGCGTCAACTTGGTGGCAGTTCATGGGGCATGGTATTTAGCAAACGTAAATTATTACGTGATATTCAAGATCTGGCGCGTTTACAGTATCAGGTGGTTTAAACCATGCTGAACACGCTTTTGTTTTAGGTTTAATTCCAAAGTTTAAGGAATCGATATGAACGCTTTAACCGCACTTTCTCCATTAGATGGGCGCTATGCAAGCAAATGTGATGCACTCCGCCCTTTCCTCTCTGAGTTTGGTTTAATCCATGCTCGTGTGACTGTTGAAGTGCGTTGGTTACAAGCGCTTGCCAATCGTCCTGAAATTACCGAAGTACCTGCTTTCAGTGCTGCAACGAATGCTGCATTAGATGCAATTGTTGCAGATTTCTCTGAAGATGATGCCAACCGCATTAAAGAAATTGAACGCACCACCAACCATGACGTAAAAGCAGTTGAATATTTCTTAAAAGAAAAAATTGCCAACATTGATGAGTTAAAAAATGCAGGTGAGTTCATTCACTTTGCTTGTACTTCAGAAGACATCAACAACTTGTCACATGCTTTAATGCTTAAAAATGGTCGTGAAGTATTGGTTGCAGCGATGCAGCAAATCATTGATTCGATTGTTGCATTGGCAGAAAAACACGCAGATCAACCAATGTTGTCACGTACTCACGGTCAAACTGCAAGCCCAACAACTTTGGGTAAAGAAATGGCAAACGTGGCATATCGTCTTGCACGTCAAATCAAACAGTTCAAGCAAGTTGAGCTTTTGGGCAAAATCAATGGTGCAGTAGGTAACTACAACGCTCACCTTTCTGCATACCCAGAAATCAACTGGCCTGCACATTCTCAAGCATTTGTAGAGTCTTTAGGTTTAAGCTTTAACCCATACACGACTCAAATTGAGCCACACGACTATATGGCAGAATTGTTTGATGCGCTACGTCGTTTCAACACCATTCTAATCGACTTCAACCGTGACGTTTGGGGCTACATCTCACTTGGTTTCTTCAAGCAAAAACTGAAAGAAGGTGAAGTTGGTTCTTCAACCATGCCGCACAAAGTAAACCCAATTGACTTTGAAAACTCTGAAGGTAACTTGGGTATCGCCAATGCAGTCTTGGCTCACTTAGGCGAAAAATTACCAATCTCTCGCTGGCAACGTGACTTAACTGACTCGACTGTATTGCGTAATATGGGTGTTGGTTTTGCACAAAGCTTGATCGCATTTGAAGCTTGCTCTAAAGGTATTGGCAAACTTGAATTGAACGCACAACGTATTCTTGAAGATTTAGACAATGCTCAAGAAGTATTGGCTGAGCCAATTCAAACTGTGATGCGTCGTTACAACATCGAAAAACCATACGAAAAATTAAAAGCTCTTACACGTGGTCAAGCTATGACACGTGACATGATGGTAGATTTCGTGAATGGTAATGAGTTGGAAGGCGTTCCTGCAGCAGATCGCGCACGTTTAGCGACAATGACGCCTGCAACTTACACAGGTAATGCAGCTGAACAAGCAAAACAAATTCAAGATTTAATTGCTAAAATCTAATTTGTAAAAGCATTCATCACAATACAAAAATGCGAAGCTTCGGCTTCGCATTTTTATTAGAATAAAACAAATCTTCCAACTTAAACATCACATGCAAAATCAATTCCGCATTCAACATTACTGTGCTTTAGGCTTGGTTATACTCGCCATGCTTGCTGCCAGTATTCAACCACTGGAATTTGAATCGTATCTACTGCATCAGGCAGGCACAGTTTTTATGCTCGCGGCTTTATTGATTGCGTTTAAAAAAGTAGGACTGAGTTTTTCTAGCTTTGTGCTGTATTTAATATTTTTACTGATTCATATTGTCGGAGCACATTATCTGTATTCTTATGTGCCCTATAATGATTGGATTTTGCACAGCTTTGGCTTCAATTTAGATCAGAGCATGGGTTGGTCACGCAATATGTATGACCGTTTTGTGCATTTGGCTTATGGTATTTTGCTCTATCCTGTTTTATTGCGCTTGTTTGAAGTCTGGTTTCCAAAAAACAAACCTATCGTTTTATATCTTTTGGTCATTCAATTTATCATGGCAAGCAGTTTAATTTATGAATGGGTGGAATGGCTCATTGCGCTTGGCTTATCGCCAGAAGATGCTGAAAATTATAATGGTCAGCAAGGTGATATTTGGGATGCACACATGGATATGCTTTTAGCAACGATAGGAGCAATGCTGATGGGATGCTTCTACTTGATCAAGAAACCCTAACAGGATGCCTCTTTCGTACTAAATCCAAATTTATTGCCAATACCACCACCAGAAGCCAGCTAAACTTGCGACTGAAATCATCCAGATCAACACCGTTAATACTGCAGGTTTACCCGACCCCCAAAACATGGTTTTGGCAAGCCATTTTTTAAACAATACGCTGCTTAAAGTTAAGCTCGCTAAATGCACCAATACCGCAGCTAAGAATAAATTTGCTGCAAATTCATGTAGCTCTTTTAAAGTATGACTTTGGGTATAATCGGTGAAAAATCCAACCAACACAGTTAAAGGCAATGCCAACCAAATCAACAAAATACTGAATTGAAACGCACTGGAACTGCCTGACTTTAAAAACGGTAATGAAAAAAACTGCTGTGGCTGTTTCCAATCGCGTTTTACAAATTGTTGAATCATGCCTAAACGTTTAGAAATTCCTGTCGGCTGTGTGCTGTTCAACATACTCAACACCTGCCATACGATTCGTAAAGCTAAACTAATCCCCAACGTATAGCCAAAAGCCATATGTAACTGATGCCATTCTTCCGCATCACCTGTTAAGTAAGCCCCTGTAAAACTTAGCAGCATCACCACATGCAAAAAGCGAATCATTAAATCTGTAGATGTTGATTGCTTCGCGGGCACACTATTTGTTTGCATATTCAATCTATCAAGGTGGTTTTGTTCTTATCACAAAGATATAACATCAAGCTGAATTGAAAATTAAGATGCTTAAATCAAAGACTCTATATTTTTGAATAAAAGTGAATAAAAAAATTGCGCTCAATTGAGCGCAATTTTTAGATAAATTTTAGAAGTTAGATCATCACTATTACAGTTTAGGATCACGGATTTGCAACAAACTGCTGTTGGCTTTGCTTAGGCTATCAACCAGTTTATTCATCACTGCAGGAATCAAACTGTCTGCCATTTGTGCAGCTTGCAAACCCAGTTTTTCACCCAAAGTTGGCTTTTTACGGGTTTGAATCACATAAATATCATGCTGTGGCAACAAACTTAGTAAGTATTCATCTGAGGTTTGTAACTTATCTACCAAGTTTAAATCCAGTGCATCCTGACCATACCAATGCTCACCTGTTGCCACTTTTTCAACATTCAGTTGTGGACGGTATTTTTCGACAAAGTGTTTAAATAGTACATGAGTTTGTTGCAATTCTTCTTCAAACTTAGCCTTGCCTTCTTCGGTATTTTCACCAAACATGGTCACAGTGCGTTTGTATTGACCTGCTGTGTACATCTCAAAATCTATATTTTTTTCTTTGAGCAAGCGATTAAAGTTAGGCACTTGTGCCACTACGCCAATAGAACCCAAAATCGCAAATGGCGCTGACACAATTTCTGAACCAATACATGCCATCATATAGCCACCACTTGCTGCGACTTTATCGACGCAAATCGTGAGATGGAAACCTGCATCACGCAAACGTACCAATTGTGCAGCTGCAAGCCCATAACCATGCACCATACCGCCTGGACTTTCCAAACGTACCACAACACGGTCACGTCCAGCTTTGGCCGTTGCCAAAATTAGGGTGATTTCTTCACGCAATTGCTCTACAGCAGACGCAGCAGTATCACCTTTAAAATCCAACACATAAATTTTTTGATTGTTCTTTTTACGGGCGCGCGCTTCACGTGCCATTTGTTGTGAAAGTTGTAATAGCTCGAGTTTAGATGCCGTGGTTTGCGCAATTTTTTTTCGTTGTTCATTAATTCGCGCATTCAAATGACTAATCCGAATTTCGGCAGGTAGTTTAGGTAAATGAAATAACATAAAAATGAGTTCTCAATTTAATTCGGTTTATTAGGACTACATTAGGTCAATTTCGACTTTTTCAATACTTTTTCTATCTTAAAGCAGCTTCTTTTTGAATCAATCGTAAATATCGTTTAGAAATCTGCCGAACAGCCATTAAACGTACAGCAAACCAAATTTGCCCCTGATAGCAAATCCCAATAATAAGTGCGTTGATCGGCCACCAACCAAACAGTAGAAAACTACCTCTACGCTCATGATCTGAAGGTGTAAGCATTGAATAGAAACACACTAAACCTACGCAGAAACACATTACGCAAAGAAATTCACCTACTGCACTGTGCAAGAACGGTAACTTATTTTTTTGTTGTGCTTTTACATAGCGATAAAACTTAAATTTAGCATTGGCATCAATATAGTCTCGCCAAGCCTGCCGAAAATGGGGATCACTTGCTTGCTGCTGTACCCTAAAATAAACAACAAGCACTATCACACCTGAAACTATCACAAATTGATCATACAACCAACGATGATAATTGCTCATATTGGGGCTTTGAGAAGTTGGAAACCACCCATCATGGTTAAAAAACGTTGCCAATAAAATACTCAGCAAAACCAAAAGTGCTGCTATCGTCTCTGCACTATGTTGAAATCCAAACAAGGCATCGATTATTTTTTTCGTGGCTTGGCGTGCTGATTTTGCCTGTTGTCGTTCTTCTTGTGAAGGAAACTGCATTTTTTATTTTCGCTGCGCGTACAAAACAATCAATACTATAACAAAAAAACAGAATCCTAAGATTCTGTTTTAATAGCTTTCAGGACTTAAGCAGATTAACCAAAACGACCTGTAATATATGCTTCTGTTAATTGATGGTCTGGCTGAGTAAATACTTTTTCAGTTGCATTCACTTCAATCAAATCACCTAAATGGAAGTATGCGGTACGGTCAGATACACGCGCTGCCTGTTGCATTGAGTGCGTTACAATCGCAATCGTATATTGAGTAGAAAGTTCAGAAATTAGCTCTTCTACTTTTGCCGTTGCAATTGGGTCAAGTGCCGAACATGGTTCATCCATCAAAATTACTTCTGGACTTACCGCAATGGTACGCGCAATACAAAGACGTTGTTGCTGACCACCAGAAAGACCTGTGCCTGGTTGATTCAAACGATCTTTCACTTCATCCCACAAACCTGCTTTACGCAAGCTGTTTTCTACAATTTCTTCTAAATCGTACTTATCACGTGCTAAACCATGCAGTTTAGGGCCATAGGCTACGTTTTCAAAAATTGATTTTGGGAATGGGTTTGGTTTCTGGAACACCATGCCCACTTGCGCACGTAATAACACCACGTCAAGGTTCGGGTCATAAATGTCTTGGTTATCCAACATTACTTTACCCGTTACACGACAGCTATCAATCGTGTCGTTCATACGGTTTAAAGTACGCAAGAACGTAGATTTACCACAACCTGATGGACCAATGAAGGCAATCACTTCATTTTCATAGATATTTAAATCAATACCTTTAATCGCTTCAGATTCACCATAATACACATGCACGTCATTGGTGCTTAACTTTACATTTGAAGATTTCGCTTCTTTTTTGCTTGAAGTTTGCGTATCAAATTGTGAAACAAACGAAGTCGATGATTGCTTCTGTTCTACATCGGTAGATGTAAATTGGCTTTGTTGTGGATTCACTTGCTTATCCTGTTCTAAGGAATTCTGTTTTTCTGTGCTTGCTACAGCATTCATATTCTCTGCCCTCAATTACCAGCGTACTTCAAACTTCTTACGTAACCAAATTGCAAGGCTGTTTAAGCCAATCATTAGCGCAAGTAGTACGATAATGGCTGCAGCGGTACGTCCCTCGAAGAAGTTACGCAATTCATTACCCTGCCATAAGAAAATTTGCACAGGTAACGCAGTAGATTGATCAAGTGGAGTTGCTGGTACACTGGCAACGAAAGCACTCATACCAATTAATAACAATGGTGCGGTTTCACCTAAAGCTTGTGCGACACCAATAATTGCACCCGTTAAAATACCCGGCAATGCAAGTGGGAGTACGTGGTGGAACACAGTTTGTAAACGAGAAGCACCCAAACCTAAAGCAGCTTGACGAATAGACGGTGGCACTGCTTTTAATGATGCACGCGTGGTAATAATCACGGTTGGTAAAGTCATTAAACTCAGTACCAAACCACCGACCAATGGTGCAGACAATGGTAAATGCATCCAACCAATAAAGATCGCGGCACCCAACAAACCAAATACAATAGAAGGTACAGCGGCCAAGTTATTGATGTTCACTTCAATAATATCAGTAATCGCATTTTTTGGCGCAAATTCTTCTAAGTAAATTGCTGATGCAACACCAATTGGAATCGAAATAAAGATCACAATCAGCATCATGAATAATGAACCCATGAATGCACCTGCCAAACCAGAAGTCGCTGGAGAACTACGTGAGTCTGGGCTAACAAAAATATTGGTATTGAAAGTACTTTTAATAATACCTTGTGATTCGAGCTGATCTGCCAATTGACGTACTTCAGGGCTTAATTGTTGCTGCTCATCTGGTAAGCTGCGGTCAATCTTGCCTTCTAACCATACATCAACGTTCGCATCTGCAAGCACTTTCACTTCTTTGGTTTGACCAATTAAAGAAGGATCAGCCAAGACCATGTCACGAATACGGTATGCTTCAGAACTGGTATATAAGTAACCAAGATCATCACGCTTAGCTTCAAGCGCTTTGTCTTTCGCCACAATACCATTCACGATTAAAGCATCCCAATCGACCATACCCATTTCGGTTTGCCACGCAATCATACGGTCTTCGTATTGTGCTGGTGACTCACCTGCAATCGCCTTAGGTTTTGGACCTGCATTGACAATCGCTGGATCGAAGTAAATTGGAAGGCTCATGCTGCTTTGCCAGAACGCAGGCAAACCTTTAGATAAGATACTGCCGAATAACAATACGACAAAGAATAAACCTGCAATAACTGCCGAGAAACCCATCAAGCGGAAGGTTTTTTCCTTACGATGACGCTTACCCAATGAACTGGCGATGGTTTTTTTACGTTGTTCACGTAATTCGGCAGCAGCTTGTGGATCTAACTGATCCAAAGACGATGTATTTGAAGTACTCATTAGTCGTATTGCTCACGATATTTACGCACGATGTATAGTGCAACAATGTTCAAACCTAAGGTAATCACGAACAGGGTCAAACCAAGTGCGAAAGCAACCAATGCCTGCGGACTTGCGAAATCTGTATCACCTGTTAATTGGTTCACAATCGTAATCGTAACCGTAGATACCGCTTCTAATGGGTTTGCGTGTAGTAAAGGACTATTACCTGCAGCCAACACCACAATCATGGTTTCGCCAATTGCACGTGACGCAGCAAGTAAGAATGCACCAATCACCCCTGGTAATGCAGCTGGCATCACCACGCGACGAATGGTTTCAGATTTGGTTGCACCTAAGCCTAAAGAACCATCACGTAGCGCACGCGGCACTTGCGTAATAATGTCATCAGACAATGAAGATACAAAAGGAATAATCATGATGCCCATCACTAAACCAGCAGTTAATGCACTCGTGGCATTAATATCTAGTCCAATGATTGCACCCGCAGTTTTAAGGAACGGGCCGATGATCATCATGGCAAATACACCGTACACAATGGTCGGAATACCTGCTAAAACTTCAATGGTCGGCTTTGCCCATGCACGGAATTTAGGCGATGCATATTCTGCAAGGTAAATGGCGATCATTAAACCAATAGGTACTGCAACTAATAAAGCAATACCACTCACCATCAATGTACCCCACAGTAATGGAAGTAAACCATAACTGCCATCTGCACTACCCGAGGTGCTAAAACCAGGGTTCCAGACTGTACCAAAGAAGAAATCCAGTGGGCTAACGAAACTAAAGAATCGCATCGCTTCACTGAACATGGACATCACAATACCAACCGTAGTTAGAATCGCAACACCAGAACATAATGCCAAAGAAATGTTGATGATTTTTTCAACTTGGTTACGTGCGCGGAATTGTTGTGAAACACGTTTCTTTGCCCACAGCAAACCAAATAAGGCCGCACAGATCACCACCGCAAGTTTGGCATAAGAACCAATGGTTTCAATTTTCGCTAATTGCTCTGCCGCTGCAACTTCGTATGCAGCAGGTGTATCACTTACACCAAAACCAGATGCAATGGCTTGTACGCGATCAACCAAAACACTTGTACTTGCAGGGTCTAGGCTTGCAGCAATGTGCGCTGGCACATTATTAATTACCACTTGCTCTAGAATACTTGGTTCAACCAAGTTCCAAACAATCAAAATTAAAAAAGCAGGAATACCACACCATAATGCTACCAACGCGCCATAATATCCTGGGCGTGAATGTAACATTGCAGAGTTATTTCCCTTACCTGCTAGGTTACGGCTCTTGCTTAACCCGATTTGATAGGCTACGGCGATAATCGCCAATAACACACCTATGAGTAGCAGATTCATGTATTCTCCACTGTTTTTTCAATTTGTGTTTTTGAAAAAACATTTCTTAGCAAAAAGCCGATGGCAGGTTGTTCCCTGCCATCAGCTGCTTTAACTCAAATTACTTAACCGCTTTACCAGCTTTGAAGTTAGCAAGAACTTGTGCACGCTCTTTGTCAGACATAGAGATCAAACCTGCTTTGTCTAATTTAGAACCTTTACCAGATACTTTCTTGCTCAAGAAGTATTCAGTAAATTGCGGTAAACCTTTGATTGATTTAAGGTGCTCACCTTTCACGTAGAAGAACAATGGACGTGATACAGGGTAAGAACCATTTAAAATTGTGTTTTCAGATGGCGCTACGTTGTTTACAGTTGCAACACGTAAACGGTCACGGTTTTGGTCATAGAAACCTAAGCCGAATACACCTACTGCGCTTGGAGAAGTTTTCAAACGTGCCAGTGTTTCTGTGTAGTCACCCGCGATTTCGATTACACGACCATCCTTACGGAAAGTAGTACACACTTTCTTTTGCGCATCTTTGTCTAATGCTTTGATTGCAGCATAAGCTTCACAGCCTGCATCAACCATTTTCTCTTGGAACACTTCACGTGTACCGTGGTTAGACGCTGGAATTACAAGTGTAATAGGCTCGTTTGGAAGTGTTTTGTCAATTTGGTTCCAACGTGTATATGGGTTAGCAACCATTTTACCTTTAGATGGTAATTGAGCTGCAATTGCTGCATATACATGGTAAGGCTTTAATTTGTAAGCCGCTTTGTTTGCGTTAGAAGCAAATACGATACCGTCGTAACCAATTTTAATTTCTAAAACTTGGTTTACGCCTGCTTTTTTACAAGCAACTAATTCTGAATCTTTAATTTTACGAGATGAGTTCGCGATGTCGATTGTGTTATCACCCACACCTGTACAGAACTGCTTCAAACCACCTGAAGAACCGCCTGAACCAACAACTGGAGTTTTGAATTGTGGGAAAGTATTACCAAATTCTTCTGCTACAATACTTGCGTATGGTAGAACGGTTGAAGAACCCGCGATTTGGATGGTGTCACGAGCTGCGTTAGCAGTTGTTACAGCTGCTGCAGATACGGCTAAAGCAATGGCGATGTTAGTAAAGCGCATTCTGTTCTCTCTCATAGTATGCAAGTTCGGAGTACGTCACTTGTTATTAAGTTTTGTACTTATTTCGATAACTGCATTGTGGTTTTATAATATGACAACCATGTTACAGCTTTGTTACGCTTTGGTTATATTTGCTTTTCGTATCTGAAATAATTTTTAAATGATTTAAAATCAATAACTAATAAAACACTAGAGTGCTTATTTTTTTCAGTATTTAAATTTCAAATTGTAATAATTCATGCCAATGTCATCATTATTTATGGTTTTTTCTACCAAAATTGATGGTTTATTCGCCAATTGCGTAATTTTTATGACATCCGCAGTGCATTATTTGAGCCCAAAACACCCAATCCATCACAAAATTCAAGCAAGAACGGTACAACACTTCACTGCAATATTTTTAATCAGACACAAAAAAAGCCACCGTAGTGACTTCTTTTGTTGTATTTCATAACAATCTGAATAATGAAAGCATTAGTCGATTGGTGGCGTATAAGTACCCGCGACAATCGCATCTTTAATGCGATCTGCTTCTGCCAATACTAGGCCTAACAAGTTTTTCACGTTTTCAAGTGTTGCCACTGGACTTAAAGTCGTCATCTTCAATGATTGAACATTACCGACTTTAGTTACACCAATATTGGCCTCACCACGTGCAAATAATTCATCTGCCACGTTTTGGTTCAAGCTATCCAAGAACTCTGCAGGATAACCTTCAGGCACAACACGGAACAACACTGAAGCAAATTGTGGTTCAACCAACAATTCTAAACCTGCAGTCGCTTTAATATAATCAGCAACGTCACGGGTTAGCTTCACACCATGATCAATCATAGAACCGTAAAGCTCTTCACCTAATGCTTCAATCGTCATCCAAAGTTTCAACGCATCAAAACGACGCGTTGTTTGCAATGACTTAGACACCAAGTTTGGTACGCCATGTTCTTCATCATAAGCAGAGTTCAAATATTCTGCTTCATAGTGCATGAAACGATAGTTCGCTTCATCTTTCAGTAAGAACGCACCGCACGAAATAGTTTGGAAATAATGCTTATGGAAATCCAGTGTCACAGAATCAGACAACTCAATACCATCAAGCATGTCACGATGACTGTTAGAAAGAATTAATGCACCACCCCAAGCTGCGTCAATGTGCATCCACGCGCCATATTGATTGGTGATGTCACGAATCTTTTTAAGCGGATCAATCGCGCCCGCATCGGTTGTACCCGCAGTTGCAACCACACATGCAACAATCTTACCTTCAGCTTTTAAATGCGCCATGGTTTGCTCAAGTGCAACCACGTCCATTTGTGCATTTTCATTAACAGGTACAGTAACAACCGATTGGAAGCCCATACCCATCATCGCCATGTTCTTTTGCACAGAGAAGTGTGCATTTTCAGAACAAATGACTTTCACATTACGCATTGCATCGCTTGGAATACCATCGCGCTGAACAGACCACGGATTACCGTTTTCATCTTTCCAGTTCTTTGCAATACACGCATCACGCGCCAATAACACACCCATCAAGTTAGACTGCGTACCACCTGAAGTGAACACGCCCGCTTGACCTGCACCATAGCCAACTTTTTGACGTAACCAGTCAATTAGTTGTACTTCCATCAATGAACCTGCAGGGCTTTGATCCCAAGAGTCCATAGATTGGTTGGTTGCGTTAATGAGAACTTCTGCAATTTGGCTTGCCACCATAGTTGGACAATGCAAATGTGCCAAAGAATGTGGATGATGAACTTTTAAACTTTTGTTTAAGAAAAGCTCAACCATGCGTTCCAATGACTTTTGTACACCCAAACCTTGTTTTGCAGGCTGGAAAGAAATCGCTTCACGCAATTCTTTAATGCTGCCGCCTGTGTACATTTTGTCATTTTGCAACCATGCCGCGACTGCTTGAGTCGCTTGTTCCATTGCTGCACTGTAGTCAGCAATGGATTGAGCATCATTGCAGAGTAACGCTTTACGATGTTCTGCAAAATCTACCATAAACTTATGCGCCTCGAACTGCGACTAACGCTTCAGCAACTGCTTTCTTGAAGCGAGCGATGACTTCTACACACTCTTCTTGAGTAATGATGAGTGGACAAAGTAAACGGATTACCGTACCACCACGACCACCTTTCTCAAGCAACAATTTGTTGTCAAAACATGCAGCTTGAACAGCAGCAGCCAATTGAGAGTCTGCTGGATAAGCACCTAAACGGTCTTTTTCTTGGCGTTCATCTACAATTTCGATACCAATCATTAAACCGCGACCACGCACGTTACCAATACATGGGAATTCAACAGCTAATTTTTTCAATTCAGCTTGTAAGAACTCACCACGCTCTTGCGCATTTTGTGCAAGGTTTTGTTCTTTAATGGTTTTAAGCACCACAAGACCAGTACCCATTGCCAATTGGTTACCACGGAAAGTACCCGTGTGACCTGCAGGCTGCCATGCGTCAAACTTACGTTTAATTGCAAGTACAGCCAATGGCAAACCACCACCAACAGCTTTAGACATTACAATCACGTCTGGCTCAATACCTGCATGTTCAAATGCAAACATTTTGCCTGAACGTGCAAAGCCCGCTTGAACTTCGTCTAAAATTAAAACGATGTTGTGCTTTTCAGTCACTTCGCGGATTTTTTTCAACCATTTAATTGGTGCAGTTACTACACCGCCTTCACCTTGAATTGCTTCAAGAATCACAGCTGCAGGCTTAGTTACACCGCTTTCTACATCTTCAATGAAGTTTTCAAAATAATACGTTAAAGCATCTACACCCGCTTCACCGCCAATACCAAGTGGGCAGCGGTATTCATGCGGATATGGCATAAATTGAACACCAGGCATTAAACCATTGACTGCGTTTTTTGCAGACAAGTTACCTGTCATCGCCAATGAACCATGAGTCATACCATGATAGCCACCTGAGAAGCTGATGACTGAGCTACGACCTGTATAGGTTTTTGCAAGTTTGATTGCCGCTTCTGTGCCATCTGCACCTGTAGGACCACAGAACTGCAAGCAGTATTCTTCTTGACCACCAGGCATGTGTGAAAGTAACGCTTCAGTAAAAGCATCTTTCAAAGGTGTCGTTAAATCTAGGGTATGTAATGGCAAACCACTCGCTAAAGTGTCTTGGATGCTTTGAACCACCGCAGGATGGTTATGGCCCAATGCCAAGGTTCCTGCCCCAGCCAAACAATCTAGGTACTCAGTACCTTCAACATCGGTAACCCAACAACCCAGTGCTTTCGCTATCGCTAACGGTAATTTACGAGGATAACTACGCACATTCGATTCCATCTGACTTTGGCGAGTCAAGTAGTATTCGTTTGTGGAATGGTTGGCAGGGTTTACAGAAGTAACGCTCATATCGAATTACCATCTCTGATATGGGTTGAAAGAAATAAGTCTGGTGACTTGCGGTCCTTTGACTCGGTGCTTTTTTGATCTAGCGAGATAGAGTTTTGTTCTTCAAGACTAGGAAGCGGGATAATACCTAATTTTTCTAGAAAATAAACAGGTTTAACCCAAATATTGCCTAATTTCATCGAAAAAACATATCTTGCAGATGATTCGATTGAATTATCATCTTACATTGTGACAAAGGAAAGAAAATTTAACTCTTTCCACTTCCTTTATACGTTTTTTTGCACAATCTCTCAAGTCATGCAGCATTTATTTTCAAAATAGTATAGATCATTATTTTTATTGAATTTTATAAATGCTTTTTTGCTGCAATTTTTAACGCATATTTTACAAAGCCACCACAAATTCAACTAAAAATCCTCACAAAGCAAAGTTACTATTTAAATCAATTCAAACGCTTTTCATAAATCCTGATCCCCTGAATAATAGGTCAAAATATGCGCTTACTTTCTCTCGCTGCTACCCTGTTGGCTGTTGGTGCTGCAAGCACTGCTTTTGCCCAACAAAATGAATCTTTAAATTACAATATCGTCAATGTTCAAGCCGAAGCTACACGCGAAGTTTCAAATGATCAAATGCACGCTGTGTTATATATTGAAAAAAGTCACAAACAGCCTGCTGAACTTGCATCACAAATTAACCAGTTAATGAGCCAAGCCATTGCAACTGCACGTAAGTATCCACAAGTGAAAGTTGAAACGGGCTCACAAACCACCTATCCAATTTACGACAATGACAGTCGTAAGTTAAAAGAATGGCGCGGTCGTGCAGAGGTACGGGTACAAAGTACCGATTTTAAAGCAGCAAGCCAATTGGTGAGCGAGCTACAACAAAACTTTCAGACCCAATCTATTAATTTTAGCGTGTCGGATGCACAACGTAAAAAAGTTGAAAATGAGTTGATGGTCGAAGCATCTAAAAACTTTCAACAACGTGCGCAAATGCTCAGTCAGGCTTGGAATAAATCGGGCTATAACTTGGTTAATTTGAACCTAAACACCAATTCTTATTTTCCGCAACCTGTTATGCGCGCGAGTATGGCTAAATTTGCTGTCGCAGAAACGGCTGTAGCTGATCAAGATATGGCAGCAGGTGAATCTAAAATTACAGTCAATGCAAATGGAACGATTCAGTTTAAATAAACTTGAAGCATGACATGCGTTGTTTAAGTAATAAAAAACCCGCTTAGATATTCCAAGCGGGTTTTTTAATAACTTCAATTGAATGATAACTTACAGCATCATCAATAAATCGCTATGTGATTGCGATGGATCATCTCCAACGAACGTGCCTCGCCTAACACCTGATGCACTTTGTCAGAAGCCAAGCCTTTGACCAAATCTGCAGAACGTGAACTAAAATTAACACGTCCCACAGCGACACGATGACCTTGTGTATCTACACACTCCACCACATCGCCACGTTCAAAATGCCCTTCTACCGCTTTTACACCCACAGGCAATAAACTGCGATGATTTTCTTTAATGGCTTTGACTGCGCCATCATCAATCACCAAACGTCCTGCCGTTTGTAAATGTGCCGCCAACCACTGTTGATGCGCTGCAATACGGTCATTGTCAGTAATGAACAGTGTACCCAACATTTCGCCCGCCATTAAACGCGCAAGCACATTGTCACTTTCACCACTGGCAATTAAAGTTGGACAACCCGATTTAGCCGCCAAACGCGCTGCACGGACTTTGGTCAGCATGCCACCGCGCCCAAACTTGCCGCCACCACCCGCCATATCAAACAGACTTTCATCCAAAGCACGTACAGTATGGAACAGTTTTGCGTTTGGATTAGAACGTGGGTCGGAGTCAAACATGCCTTGCTGATCGGTCAAAATAATCAACAAATCTGCATGTACCTGCCCTGCCACCATCGCAGCCAAAGTGTCGTTATCACCAAAGCGAATTTCGTCAGTAGACACTGTGTCATTTTCATTAATGACTGGTATCACGCGCCATTCAATCAGGTTTTGCAATGCATCGCACGAGTTTAAATAACGACGACGATCTGCCAAATCATCATGGGTTAATAGGACTTGTGCAGTTTGAATCTGGTGTTTTTCCAGCACACTTGACCAAGTTTGAATCAAGCCCATTTGACCAATGGCAGCGCATGCCTGAAGACTGGGTAGATCGGTGGGTCGATGCTCAAGTTTCATTCGCACCATACCTTCAGCCACAGCTCCCGATGACACTAAAATAATTTCGTGTCCAGCATTGTGTAGATCTGCAATTTGTCCCGCCCAATGCGAGATTGCATCCAAATCTAAACCTTGCCCATTGGCTGTGAGTAAAGATGATCCGATTTTAACAACGATTCGTTTACAACCCTTGAGCTGACGTTGCCCATCTACCACTTCTATCATCTTGTCCTCAGTCACTTTTTGTAGCGCTTAGCGTACGTAGTACACTTCTACTTCGCCATCTTCACCATCATCGTCTTCGTCATCATCGCCCAGCATACCTGCAAGACGTTGCTGACGGCGCATCTCACGATACGCTTCTTTCGCGGCAATGGTTTGTTCACGTGTTTCAGCTTCCAGCTGATCACGGAATGCTTTCATTTCTGCTGCGTACTCAGGATCTTCAACTTCGCGTTCACGTTGTTGCTCAATTTGATCCATCAAGTAATACACCACTTGCTGTGTACCTTCAGACATTAAGCCTGAAGTTTTGAACACAGGACCATCCCACTGCAATTCTTCAAGAATGTGTTTACACCATTCTTCACGTGAATCTTCAGGAAGTTGATCAAGTTTATTCAACACCAACACGATTGGTAACTTTGCCAAAGTTGGAGAGAATTTTTCCAACTCTTGCAGAATTGCTTTGGCATTGTACGCAGGATCAGAACCATCAATAGGTTGAACATCCACAATGTGCAGTAAAATACGAGTACGCGCCAAGTGTTTCAGGAAGCGAATCCCCAAACCTGCGCCTTCTGCTGCACCTTCAATTAGTCCTGGAATATCTGCCATGACAAAAGAACGATGACGATCTGCATCCACCACGCCTAAATTTGGCACCATGGTGGTAAATGGATAGTCAGCAACTTTTGGTTTTGCCGCAGACACGGCACGAATAAAGGTCGATTTACCCGCGTTTGGCATGCCTAGCAAGCCTACATCGGCAAGGACTTTCAACTCCAAACGGATTTCACGGAATTCACCTTTGGTACCATGCGTGAATTTACGCGGTGTTCGGTTGGTAGATGATTTAAAGTGAGTATTCCCTAAACCACCATCACCGCCTTGAGCGACCAATACTTTCTGACCGCTTTCGACTAAATCTGCAATAATATCACCAGAGTCTGTATCTACAATGGTTGTGCCCACTGGAACGGTCAAAACGACAGATTCACCGCCACGACCTGCACAGTTTGCGCCCGACCCGTTTTTACCACGTTCAGCGCGAAATTTACGGGTATAACGATAATCTACAAGGGTGCTTGCGTTGTCGTCGGCTTGAATAAAAATACTGCCGCCACGACCACCATCACCGCCATCTGGCCCACCAAATGGTACAAATTTCTCTCGGCGAAAACTGGCTACGCCATTGCCACCGTCGCCAGCCTCTACGGTAATGACTGCTTCATCAACAAAGCGCATCTTGCCAATCCTCTAAAACTTTAAAAGCCGTATATTCTGCCATATTTTAGAGAATTTCTCGAATTATATTTATGCAATCGTATGCGTAGATGCTTTTTATCCTTGATTGTTCAAAACACTCATTTCTTTTAGCAATGATATGATCGTTTTTTCTTATTTCTCCTTCCTCATCTAAGTTCTTATAGTGCTTTAACCCTTGTTTGCTTTCTGCCGCCATGTCTAATGCTGTTGCCACCACAACCACGCCTGCTTTATCGCCTAAATTTATTTTACTCATAGCAACCGCCTGTGGCTTGTGTGCGGGATCGGCATATTTTAATCAGCCTTTAATTTATTCAATTGAAAAAAGTTTAGGAATTAGCACCAGTCAGGCAGGCTTTGCTGTGGTTTTGGCACAAATAGGCTATGGACTAGGTTTAATGTTACTCGTGCCTTTAGGTGACTTGCTAAATAAGCGTAAATTGATTGTCAGTCTGATGGTTTTTGCTGCGTTTTCGCAAATTTTGCTGTCTTTTAGCAGCAATTTAGCCATGCTGTATTTCTTTACCGTATGTGCCACTTTTGGTGCGATTTCTGCACAAGTGCTTATTCCATTTGCATCTAGCATCAGTCCACCTGAATCGAGTGCTGCCATTGTCGGCAAATTGATGAGTGGCTTGGTAATGGGGATTATTTTATCGCGCACTTTCGCGGGTTTTGTATCGACCTATTGGTCTTGGGAAGCTGTCTATTTCAGCAGCGGCATCATCACCCTACTTTTTGCAGGCTTAATGTGGACAAAACTTCCCTCTACAGCTGCCAATAAAAATTTGACTGTGGCAGGCATTTATCGTTCTTTAATTCAGTTGGCTATAACCCAACCACATTTAATTCGTAGAGCGTGCGCGGGCGCTTTGGGCTTTGCCATTTTGTCCTTGGTTTTTACTTCCATGACTTTTGTTTTAGCCAATCCGCCTTATTATTTTAGTGATTTTCAAATTGGGCTTTTTGGTTTATTGGGTGTGATTGGAATTTTCTCGTCAAGTTGGTCGGGTAAAACGGTCGGCAAAGGTCGTGAGAATTTTGTCGCAATATTATGTATTGGCTTGATGTTGTTTTCTTGCATTCCACTCTTTTTTGCACAGCAGAATATTGTGGCTTATGCCGTTGGCGTATTGATGAGTTATTTTGGTCTAACTGCTTTTCACGTATTGAATCAAAACTTGGTGTACCGAATTGATGCCACCGCACGTTCCCGCATTAATGCGGTATATATGACTATTTATTTTTCAGGTGCAGCACTTGGTTCACTGACGGCGGTCTACGCATGGCAACACCGGGGCTGGATGGGTTGTGTTGTCAGTATTTTGGTATTTGCCATCGGGATTTTGCTGATTGATCGTTATGATTTTTCACATCGACGCACTATTTAATCATCCAGAATGTGCTTTGGAGTAGGAACATCTACAGCGACTTCCCTAAAAGATGAGTAATCCATTAGTGAGAAGATTGCTGTGAAGTTTCAGGCAAATGCTGTTCTAAATACTCAATCAGTTGATTCACTCTTGCTGCAATTTGTGAGCCTTCAAAAGTGAGTTGATATTCCACTTTAGGCGGCACCGTTGGGTAAACTGTACGTAAAATTAACCCATCTTGCTCAAGAGTTTTCAGGGTTTGCGCCAGCATTTTTTCACTCACCCCTTCAATGCGCTGTCTTAGCTCACTAAAGCGGTGCAAACCTTCGCTTAAACAATGCAACACCAACATTGACCATTTATTGGCTAAATGTTCTAAACGAATCCGTGATGGACAATCTTTAGCAAGGACTTGCCCGAGTAAGTGACTGGTTGCATATTGCATAACGGTATCCTTCTGTTATTTCTATTGTTCAGGCTTTGAAAGCTTGAAAGCAAAATCAAATTTACTTACTTTTTAGCATAGACTTTATTTTGGTAAGTTTAGGATAGCGTATTAGGTGGAAATTTCAACACTCATCCTTATATTTAAGAATGAAATAAATGCAAAAAAAAGAGCTTCATTTGAAGCTCTTTTTGATTTTAAATTCTGTATCTACAAATTATGCATTTGTTTCAGCAGGAACTTTAGGATAGCTTACGCCGCCCATTTGTTCAGCAATACGCAATACTTGGCAGCTATAACCCACTTCGTTGTCATACCAAACGTAAGCAGTTAAACGGTTGCCTGAAGTAATGGTTGCTTGCGCATCAAATACACCTGCAGTACGCGAACCAATGAAGTCACTTGAAACCACTTCAGTCGAGTTGGTATAACCAATTTGACCTTGAAGATTAGAGTGAATTGAAATTTGACGAATGTATTCGTTCACTTCTTCGCGATCTACTTCTTTCTCAAGCGTTAAGTTCAAGATTGCAAGTGATACGTTTGGCGTTGGAACACGTACAGAGTTACCTGTTAATTTACCTTGTAATGCAGGCAATGCTTTCGCCACTGCTTTTGCTGCACCTGTTTCGGTAATAACCATGTTTAATGTTGCTGCACGACCACGACGATCTGCCTTGTGATAGTTATCAATCAAGTTTTGGTCGTTAGTGAATGAGTGAACAGTTTCAACGTGACCATTCACAACGGTGTACTTGTCATGCAACACTTTTAAAGTTGGTGTAATCGCGTTTGTTGTACAGCTTGCCGCAGAAATGATGGTATCTTCATCAAGAATGTCAGCTTGGTTAACACCGTAAACCACGTTTTTCATGTCACCTTTACCAGGTGCAGTTAAAATTACGCGTGCAGCGCCTGGGCATTGAAGGTGTTGTGCAAGACCTTCTGCATCACGCCATTTACCTGTGTTGTCAATCACCAATGCATTGTTGATGCCATAAGCCGTATAGTCTACTTCAGATGGGTTAGACGCATAGATCACTTTAATGAAGTTACCATTTGCGATAATTGCTTCATTTTCTTCATCTACAGAAATAGTGCCTGCAAATGGACCATGAATAGAGTCGCGACGCAATAAAGACGCACGTTTTTCTAAATCACCATCAGATGATTTACGTACCACAATTGCTTTAAGGTTTAAGCCACGGCCAAGACCAGATTGACCAATGATTAAACGCGCAAGGATACGACCAATACGACCAAAACCGTAAAGTACAACATCTTTGCTTTCTACAGTTGTTGGATTGCCCGCTAAAGATTTCACAGCGTCTGCAACAAATGCATTTACATCGCCGCCTTTTTCTTTATATTCAACAGCAAGTTTACCTAAGTCGATTTCTGCTGAACCGATGTTGTCTACTTTTGCCAAAGCTTCAAGCAATGGGAAAGTGTGAACAACTGAAAGTTCTACGTCCATCATACGAGTACGACGGTGTGCTTTCAAAATTTGAATCACAGAACGGTTAACTAAAGAACGACCAAAAACTGAAACCATGATATTTTTTTCACGGTACAACTGACCGAGTAAAGCAATCATACGTTCCGCGATTTCTTCACGGTTTTTCCAGCGACCTTGGTGCTCTGCGTGTAGGGCGATGATAGTCTCTTTGCTCACAGATACGTCCTCTAATTAATTGTATATCTAGGCATGAATTTCAAAACCCGATAATTGTAATGGAATTGTCGTCAAGATTGAATCAAAAGCTGGTACTGACCCGACTATTTTCCTATATATTCACTATAAATTCATAAAATAGTTGTAATTATTTTTGTGATTTTAGTTTTTTCAACAAAAGTTCAATTTTTTAGAAGAAAAAGAGGATGATGCCAAACTCGATTATCCTCTTGGAAATTTGAATATCTCACCACAGCGACGGCTTTTATTGTCCAGATGACTGTTGAATCTTCTGCTGTAAATCTTGCTGATTCATTTTTTGTTTTCTTAAATGCAAACACCCTTCAACCACCAATAATGCAACTGCCAACCAAATTGGGATATAAGTCAGCCATTCCCCTGCTTCAACTCGTTCACCTAACAACATAGACACAAAAGCCAACAGCACAGGTTCTAAATAACTCAGTAAACCAAAAATCACAAAAGGCAAATGGCGGCTGGCCAAAATATAACTGCCAAGTCCCAATGCACTTAAAAAGCCCAATCCAAGTACCGACCAAATTAAATATGGAAAAGCTGCGATGACATTTACACTGTCACTATAATAAAAGCCTAAATATACCGCGACAGGAATAACTAGCAGTAAATCCCACCAAAACCCGCCCAAGTGATCGGTTTGAAAGACCCGACGTAAAAAGAAATATAAAGGATAGGCAAATGCCACATATAAGGTTTCCCACGCCACCGTGCCAATGCGCCAGATTTCATGACTGACACCTAGCACGGCTAAGGCAACTGCTGCCATCTGCCAAGTCGATAACTTTTCTTTATATAGCACACAGCCAAGCAAAACCATGATCAAAGGCAATAAGAAATAACCCAAAGAAACCTGCAAACCACGCCCGTTAATCGGCCCCCACAAAAATAACCACAATTGCGTAGTGCATAAAAAAGAACTAAAAATCAGCCAAAGTATGAATTGTGGTTGTTGTTTGAGCCGCTGAAAAATCGCGGAAATATGTTTTAAATCTCCCGACCACCACATAAACAAAGTTAGGAATGGCAAAGTTGCCAACATACGCCACGCAAAAGTTTCTTCGCTGTCTAAAGGTTTGAGTAATTGGGTATAAAAATACAGCACCCCAAAAGTGACCGATGCTAAAACCGATAGTGCAATGCCTTTATACATCCGACTCTCCCCTATATCAGTCGGCATTATACTCATATATACGTTGTTTTAGAGATTGATCGAATGTTCAAAATTTAAAATGACAGGATATAAAAAACCACGCAGCTTTTGCGTGGTCAATTGGTCTGCATACGTTTGTCTGCTTATATCTATAAGTAGCTCTGGAGCTGCTGCAACTTAGTCTGACTTTTTAGTTTGCGTATGTCTGGTATAAATCACATCACTTAAGTCATAACCGAGTGATTTGGCATAGTTCAGATATTCAGTCACGACAGCCTGATCAGGATGCGGCGTACGTGAAAGTACCCATAAATATTTACGGCGTGGTTCACCCACCAAGGCAGTTTGATAGTCATCATCTAGCTTTAACACCCAATAATCACCACGCCCTACAGGCAACCAACGAATGACTTCAGGTAAAAAGCTAACTTTGAGTTTGCTGTTAAAAGGCGCATTTTGTACAAAAGCTTCGCCCAAAGCACGCATTTGTTTGCCATCTTTTGCAATACAACGGTTATCCACCTGCACATTGCCATTTTCATTCAATGTATATGCTGCTGTTACATTTGAACCGCATTTGTTTTGGAAATATAAAGGCTTTCTTGCAACCTCATACCAAACGCCTAAATATTTATCTAATTCGACTTTTTCTACCGTTTTCATCGGTTCATTGGTTTTGGAATATGCCATAGTCGCAGCACCCAAACCAATCAGCACCACACCACCAAGGGCAATTTTGGCAAGTCGCGCACCTGCAAACGGAAGTTTTTTAGCCATTGTCCCAACCTCTAAACTCTAATGTTCAGTCAATTTTGTTTATCTTCTTCAAAAATAACCGCAAGCATTTCAATTTACTGTATGGATATGTAATTTTTGCAACTCAAATTTTACATAGCAAGTTTAGTATGCAAACTCGCACTTACACTGACAGTGCAATTCGCCCCAATTTAGCCAGATTGCAACATTTGCGCTTTTAAACGCAAAATTTCATCACGTAAACGAGCCGCTTGTTCAAATTGCAGTTCTTTAGATGCTTTCAACATCTCTTTTTCAAGTTTGGCAATATGTTTGGCATACAGTTTAGGATCAGCCAAAATGTGCTGTTCATCGTCACTTAAAGCACGGCTTTGTGCATTGATTTTTTCATCAATTTGCTCATCGTTCAGCACTTCACCTGTGTCGATTTCTTTAATCACCTGACGCACTGCACTACGTGGAGTAATGCCGTGCAATTCATTAAATTCAATTTGTTTGGCACGACGACGCTCTGTTTCATCTATCGCCTTTTGCATTGAATCGGTAATGCGATCTGCATATAAAATTGCTTTACCTTTCAAGTTACGTGCTGCACGTCCAATGGTTTGAATCAACGAACGTTCTGAACGTAAAAAGCCTTCTTTGTCGGCATCTAAAATTGCCACTAAAGACACTTCAGGCATGTCTAAACCTTCTCGTAACAGGTTAATGCCAACCAAGACATCATGCACGCCTGTACGTAATTCGTGAATAATTTTGACGCGTTCTACGGTATCAATATCAGAGTGTAAATAAGCCACTTGAATGCCGTATTCTTTTAAATACGAGGTCAAATCTTCAGCCATGCGTTTGGTTAAAGTGGTGACCAACACCCGCTCATTCAATTCTTTACGCAAATTGATTTCAGACAGCACATCATCCACCTGCGTTAACACAGGACGAATTTCAATTTCTGGGTCAATCAATCCTGTTGGACGCACCACTTGCTCTACAATTTGTTGCGATTTTTCCAACTCATATTGTGCAGGTGTAGCGCTCACATAAATTGTGGATGGGACGATGCGCTCCCATTCTTCAAATTTCATTGGACGGTTGTCTAACGCACTAGGTAAACGGAAACCATAATTCACCAAGTTTTCTTTACGTGATCGGTCACCTTTATACATCGCGCCAATTTGCGGAACGGTCACGTGCGATTCATCAATAATCAGCAAGGCATCATCAGGTACATAATCAAACAAAGTGGGCGGTGCTTCGCCTGCAGGTCGTCCAGACAAATGTCGTGAATAGTTTTCGATGCCGTTGGTATAGCCCAATTGCTGCATCATTTCTAAATCATAGCGGGTACGTTGTTCTATGCGCTGCGCTTCTAGCAATTTGTCATGTTCGCGAAAAAACACCAAACGCTCTTTTAGTTCTTCTTTAATGGTACCAATCGCACGTTCCAAATTATCCTTAGGCGTAACATAGTGACTTTTAGGATAAATAGTCACGCGCGGCACTTTACGCACCAATTTGCCTGTTAATGGATCAAACCAACGAATCGAATCGACTTCATCATCAAATAATTCTATGCGAATAGCATGCTGATCAGATTCAGCAGGGAAAATATCTAAAATTTCACCACGAATACGGTAAGTACCGCGCAAAAACTCTAGCTCATTACGGCTATATTGCATTTCCACCAAACGACGGATCAAATCATCACGATTCACCCGATCACCTTGCACCACATGCAGCAACATGCTCATATAAGCATTGGGGTCACCCAAACCGTAAATTGCAGATACCGATGCGACAATAATGGCATCACGACGCTCTAGCAAAGCACGTGTGGCCGAGAGTCGCATTTGGTCAATATGATCATTAATAGCCGCATCTTTTTCAATAAAAGTATCGGAAGATGGTACATAGGCTTCAGGCTGATAATAGTCATAATAACTGACAAAATATTCGACTGCGTTGTTCGGAAAGAACGCTTTAAACTCACCATACAACTGCGCTGCCAGCGTTTTGTTATGTGCCATGACAATGGTCGGACGCTGTGTTCTGGCAATCACATTGGCCATGGTATAAGTCTTACCTGAGCCTGTAACCCCAAGTAATAGCTGATCATGATAGCCCTGTTCTATCCCTTGAACCAATTTTTCAATGGCTTGTGGTTGGTCACCCGCAGGTTGATAGTTGGTGACTAAATCGAAAGGTTGCTTATCACTCACAAATGCAGCTCTCAGGTTTGATGCGACCTAATATTTTAGCAGATTTGCCTACACTCAGGACATCCGAATATGTTGTGGCGATGTTGCGTAGCTACAAAGCCATTGCTCGGTTTTAATTCTGTAGTGGACGCTGTTAGAACGAAGATGTGCTACGACTAAATTGAGCACGGGGAAACTGCTTTAAGACTTGACCCACTGGCTATTCAAAGGCAACATGAAATTTCAGGACGACAACCATAAAAGCACACATTCATGACTTACCAATATCACGACGAATCAATTATCAAAAGCCTCCCTGAAGATACTGTTTTCGTATTTGGCAGTAACATGGCAGGACAACATGCAGGTGGTGCAGCACGAACAGCCAAAGAATTTTTTGGTGCCGTTGAAGGCGTCGGGCGCGGTTGGGCAGGACAAAGTTTTGCCATTCCAACCATGAATGAACATTTACAACAAATGCCACTATCGCAAATTCAGCACTATGTGGATGACTTTAAAATCTATGCCAAAAACCATCCTAAAATGAAGTATTTTTTAACTTCAATTGGTTGTGGTATTGCAGGTTATACGGTTGAAGAAATTGCCCCTATGTTTAAAGGCATTGCCCATAATGTGATTTTTCCTGCGTCGTTTCGTCCTTTTGTCGAAAAAGCATTGCCTAAACTAACGCAAAAATTACTACACACCATTTACCGTGATTCTGTGATTTTTACCCCTGCCACCGATGAATTAATTGAAGTCTTGGCATTGAGCGATAATGAAAAAGCCTTGGCTAAAATCATATTGAATACACAAATGTACCCAACTGACAGCAATGGGCGTGATCGGGTCTTTGAAATTCAGGATATTTTGCACAACTTAAATGGTAAGGTATTCGAGTTCCAAAATAATTCAGAAGGCCCAATGCTATTTGGTGCAGCGATTTTGGCTTTATTGGAATTGTATAATATCAACGAGCAAGATTTTAGCGATGTATGGCATGGCGTACGTGAAATCTCGCCGCCAAAACCTGCCAACAAAGCGCGTAAGCATGTTCGTTAATTTCAATACTTTTAAATCCCCATCAATAAAAAATGCCACGTAATTGTGGCATTTTTTTTAGCGCTTACCCATCGAACGACGAGTACCACGTGGCGGTGGCCAAGTCTTATCCGCATATTGCTCAGGTTTAGGACGCACCGAATTATGTACCGCCTGATCATTATCCTGCGCTGTGTTTGGCATTGGGAATGGGAGATTCACCAATGGTTTTTTTGAAGTAGGCTGCTGCTTACTCATGACCATCACTCTTATAAAATTTGGACTATTTTAAAGTTTTTTGCCGCCCGATGCGAGAAACTTCCACCTCACAGCAGTTTTAATCACGATTTCATAGGAAATTGGTCTAATTTGGTGATTTTTTATTAATTTGATGCAATTTTAAACGACGCAGACATCGAATTTAGGCTAAGATAATATGCTTTTTATTTTTTTATCCCTATAAGAAGGAATATGCCGTGGACGTACGTCTCTCTGATCGTGTCAATGCCATCAAACCGTCCCCAACACTTGCAGTAACCAATAAAGCCGCTGAACTTAAAGCTGCGGGTCATAACGTTATTGGTTTGGGTGCAGGTGAACCGGATTTCGATACACCACAACACATCAAAGATGCAGCTATTGCAGCAATTAATAACGGTTTTACAAAATATACTGCTGTTGACGGTACGCCTGGTCTTAAAAAAGCCATTATCGCAAAATTAAAACGTGACAATAATCTTGACTACCAAGCGAACCAAATTTTGGTGTCTTGTGGTGGTAAGCAATCATTCTTTAACTTGGCGTTGGCTTTGTTAAACAAGGGTGATGAAGTGATTATCCCTGCACCGTTCTGGGTAAGCTATCCAGATATGGTGATTATTGCTGAAGGCGTGCCAGTCATTGTGGAATGTGGTGAAGAACAACGTTTCAAAATCACGCCTGAACAATTAGAAGCTGCGATCACTGACAAAACACGTTTAGTGGTGTTAAACAGCCCATCTAACCCTACAGGTATGATCTACACTAAAGCTGAATTAGAAGCTTTGGCTGCTGTACTACGCAAATACCCTGAAGTATTCATTGCATCTGACGATATGTACGAACCAATCCGTTGGGATGATGAGTTCTATAACATCGCGACAGTTGCACCAGACCTTTATGACCGCACAATCGTGTTAAACGGTGTGTCTAAAGCTTATGCAATGACTGGCTGGCGTATTGGCTATGCAGCGGGCCCTGCTAAACTAATTGGTGCGATGAAGAAAATTCAATCTCAATCGACTTCTAACCCAACTTCTATTTCGCAAGTTGCTGCAGAAGCTGCATTGAACGGCCCACAAGACGTACTTGAGCCAATGGTTGAAGCATTCAAACGCCGTCATGACTTAGTTGTAAATGGCTTGAATGACATCAAAGGTATTTCTTGCTTACCTGCAGATGGCGCGTTCTATGCGTATGCAAACATCAAACCATTAATTCGTGCGAAAGGCTTAAAATCTTGCACAGAATTCTCTGCTTGGTTATTGGAAGAAACTGGTGTTGCCGTTGTTCCTGGTGATGCGTTCGGTTTAGGTGGTTTCATGCGTATTTCTTATGCAACTGCAGACGAAGTACTTGTAGATGCGCTTGCACGTATCAAAAAAGCTGCTGAATCAATTGAAGGTGTAGATGAAGCGATTGCTTCAATCGAAGCTGAAAAAGCTGCAAAATAATCTAAACCTGTTTAGATGAACAAAACCCACGATTGAATCGTGGGTTTTTGTTTTAATTACGTTTTTTCACTCATCATTTTTCCTCATTTCTGAGGAGAGAGATCACAAATAACGCTTTTAAAAAGCCTCAAGATCATTTCTTGATAGATATAAGAAATTCAATAAAAGACCAAACCCGCTGCAATCTAAACGGTTTTATACACGTGGTTTAGTTAAAATCACCATCAAAATACCACATAACACAATCAAGGTTGCCACGACCTTCAACAGGGTGAGTTGTTCGCCTAGAAAAATTACACCGCCTAAAATCGCCAAACACGGCACAGAAAGTTGCACAGTACTTGCGGTAATGTGATCAATTTTTTTCACAATGCTGTACCACAACACATACGCTCCAGCCGAAGCCAATGCACCCGACAAGACCGCCAAAACCCCCCCCTGCCAAGTGATAAAACTTTCGGGTAAATACCAAAGAAAAAATACAGCAACAAGCGGAGTCGCCAGAATGAAATTAGACAGAGTATTAGTTAAAGCATGCTGCATCGTCTTTGCAGTAATGCTATAAAAACCCCATGCAATACCTGCCAGTAACATCATCAGCGCATATTTGAACGTTGGCGTACTGGCTTCAGGCAATAGCAACAAGCCCATCCCCAATACAGCACAGCCTAACCCGACCCAGCGCGGCAAAGTCATGCGCTCACCATGCAAAATTGCATAACTGATCATGGTGATTTGCACTGCGCCAAATAGAATCAATGCACCAATGCCTGCATCTATATGCAAATATGCCAACGAAAAACCGAGTAGATATACAGCAAGGCTTAATGCAGATTTCCATTGGAATTGAATTGGTTGTTGAACCTGCAAAACAGCATAGAATATGCCTAAGCACACTGCCCCACTGCCAACCCTGAGCAAACTAAAACTCATAGGGTCAATTTGCTGTTCAGCCAATGCCAAACGACACAGCAAAGAATTTGCAGCAAATGCGAGCATGGCAATGCATATTTTAATCCACACGGCTGAATATCCTTTTCAAGCTGTTCGCAAATTTTTATCGCAGTTTATAACACTATTTTGGTGCGAGTCATTTAACTCGATTCAATGCAAATCTATTTGGCTGGCAATGATCAATCATCATAGATTAAACACTGTTTTTCAACGCAGTAATCAGTTCTGATTTAGACACTGTAGGTTGAGATGTTCCTTTATATTCACATAAATAGCGAAAAGTAAAGTCTAATTCTACACGCAATTGTTTTTGTTCAGACACAGACCACACGCGTGAACGGTTACTCCCCGAAAGCGCGCTGCCCGCCAGTTGGTACAAATACAAATCATGATCACGCTGCAATGGTTTTTTTGTGCCGTTGTCTGGATGGTCTGAAAGCAATTGGCAGGTCGATTGAATGAGCCATTTTTCACTAAACCACAACTGCAATAAATCGCCCAAATACAAATCTTGAGGTGCCAAAGGCCAGACATGAATAAACGCGCCTTCTACAGCAGTGTAGTATTGTTCAGGCGTAGACAAGATAGAAAGATAATGTTCTTGATAATAAGAAAATTGAGAAAAAATGTCAGAAATGCTGAGCGTATTCATTCGCTTACTCCGATTTAGCCATTTTAGTGCTGGCAAGTTGGGTTAAATCCACACTGTTTAAGATGCTACTTAAACGCTTTGTTCTGTCACTCAGACTAACAACCGATTTTGTGTAACGCAAGTCTTGTGGGTGATTTTTTAATAAAATTTTGTTTTTTGTTCAAATAAAAAGCATATAAAGTCAAAATGAAAGAAACATGACAATTTATGCTTGACCCTTGCTTAAATCTGCTTATAATCGCATTCAGATTCTCCCATAGCTCAGTCGGTAGAGCGACGGACTGTTAATCCGCAGGTCCCTGGTTCGAGCCCAGGTGGGAGAGCCAAATTCTAAAAAGCCCAAGCATAACGACTTGGGTTTTTTATTGCCTAAAATTTATAGATGATGTGGTCTGTAAATAACCAAGCAGCGATTCATGCCTTAATCGTTCAAAAAGATGAATGTAACTGTTTTGGGCAATTCAGCTTAATGTAATTCCTAATCTTAGCCTTGATCATTTCTAAGTGACTTAGGCAACAATCCACAATCAAAATACCTAAGCAATAACTTGATTGATAAAAAAACGGAACCGAAGTTCCGTTTTCTATCTTAGATCATCTACAAGTTTTAAGCGGCTTGCACAGGCACACCACTATGAAAACGGAACAGATCATCTGGACTTAAAATAAGATTCTTTTCCACTTCACGTATATGCTGAATTCGCCCCTGAATATCTTCTTCAGGGTTTTTCAGTTTTGCTGTTTTTGCTACATCCAAAGCCAGTGCCAAATAATCTTCATAATGCCGTGATTCTGATTTCAGTAAATAACGGTAATACTTACCTAATTCTTCATCTACCAATGGCGCAAGCGCATAAAACCGCTCGCATGAACGTGCTTCTACAAAGGCACCTATCACCAAAACATCAATTAGTGCTTCAGGTTCATAGGTACGGATTTCTTTACGTAAACCGCCTGCATAACGCCCTGCACTTAAACCCTGCCACATTTGCCCACGCTTTGCCATGAACTCTAGCACCTGCTCATAATGCAGCATTTCTTCGCGTACCAACTGTGCCAGTTTGACCTGCAAATCGGTAAAAAAGCTGTAACGAAACATCAGATTCATGGCTGTGCCTGCTGCTTTTTTCTCACAGTTAGCATGATCTTGCATCAAAATATCTAAATTATTTAATGCTTCGTTCAACCATTCTTTGGGTGTTTCGCAGCCTAAAAATGCTATCACAGGCTGCATCAATTCATCATAATTTATGCTGGACATAACGTTTCAAATTTTATCTTTCAATTTTAAATATGCAGATTAACGCGCTGCATCAATCGCAGCTTTCATGCGTTTAACAGCCTGTTCCAAGCCGACAAATACAGCATCACCAATTAAAGCATGACCAATATTTAACTCATGGATGTGTTGAATAGCGGCAATTGCACCTACATTGTCCAAGTTCAAGCCATGCCCTGCATTAATCACTAAGCCACGGCTAGCTGCATATTCTACGCCCTGAACAATACGGGTCAATTCGGCTTGCTGTGCAGCTTCATTTTCTGCATTGGCATACGCGCCTGTATGAATTTCAATGGTCGGTGCACCACATGCAACGGCCGCATCAATTTGTGCAAGATCTGCATCAATAAACAGTGACACATCACAGCCAATTGCTGTTAATTCCTGAGTAGCGGCCTTAACTGCTGCAAAATTGCCTACTACATCCAAACCACCTTCAGTGGTTACTTCTTCACGGCGCTCAGGTACCAAACATACATGCTGTGGACGAATTTCTTTGGCAAACTCGATCATTTCTTTAGTAACTGCCATTTCCAAATTCATACGAGTTTTTAGCAACGGACGCATACGACGCACATCATCATCCTGAATATGACGACGGTCTTCACGCAAATGCAAAGTAATCCCCTCTGCACCCGCCTGTTCACAAACTAATGCGGCCTTCACAGGGTCTGGATAGTTCGTGCCACGCGCTTGTCTTAAAGTTGCCACATGGTCAATATTGACACCGAGTAAAGCCATAATAGGTTCCTACATTACGCTTGGGTTTGAGAATTCTGAATCCACAATTGGCGACTTTTTAAAGGTCGATCACCCAACAGTGAACTAATCATTTGTCGATACAGCCGAGACAGTAATTGTAACTGCTCTGGGTTAAAATCCCTACCTTTTTCATAGTCGCACATACTGAGGATCTGTGTACCGACTAAGTTAGCCCGTGATGCTTGTGCGGTAGGGATAAAACCATCATTCAGTTGAAAATGATAATGTAGATTGGGCTGAATTGGCTCTTGGTTCGCATCGACTGAAAAATCAATCGCATAGCCTAATTCTTCCAATAATGCATGTTCAAACTGACGTAAAATTTGTCTTAAGAATAGATTGGGATTTTCCTGACTAGATAAGTGTTGTAAATGCGCCAAAGTCTGGTGATATTGCACAAAAGTTTCTGGCATTTCCACTTCGGCAGAACATAAGCGCAGCACGATTTCATTTAAATAAAAGCCTGAAAAAAATGCATCACCAAAGAAGAAAACCGGTTGATTGACAATTTCCAGCTTGGTGAAATTTTTAAGGTCTGATTTTCCCGAAGCTTGTATGCGAATCGGTTGATATTGTGGCGGTGGCATTTGTCTTAAAATACCATCAACCCGCCCATGTTCGCGGGTAAACAAGTGCACAATATGGCTACGTTCGCGGTATTTTCGATGATGGATTAAATAACCATGCAAGATTTCATTACGCATGATAGCGTCAATTAATCCTGTTCTTTAGAGGATTCTTGTTTGGATTTTTCTTCGTCATCACCATCTGGAATGACAGCACCAACTACAGCAGCAGTGCCTTTCACCACACCCTTTGTAGTTTTGTAGGCAACTTTTACGGGAACTGTCACAACTTTGTGAATACAACCTTGCAAGACAAACATACATGCCACAATGGCCAACACTTTCATCATCACAGTTCCCTTTTCGTCAAACTTAGATATCGCTATATCCTAAGCTTTTTAATGCACGTTCATCATCAGACCAACCACCTTTGACTTTCACCCAAAGCGTCAGCATGATTTTTTGCTCGAACATTTTTTCCATGTCGACCCGTGCATCCATACCAATTTTTTTCAGCTTCGCGCCTTTTTCACCAATCACAATGGCTTTTTGACCAGAGCGATCTACAAAAATAGTGGCATCAATATAGGTACATGGTGCTTTCATACGACCCGTTTTTTCATTTAAAACCGCATCTTCAGTTTTAAATGATTCGATTTGCACGGTTAAATCGTAAGGCAGTTCTTCGCCCAATTGGCGCATGATCTTTTCACGGATAATTTCAGATGCCAAGAAACGTTCTGAACGGTCTGTGATTTGATCTAGCGAATACAACGGTGGCTGGAATGGCAAATAGCGTTCAATCGTGTCACGCAAATGATCTAGGTTCGCGCCGCGCAATGCCGATACAGGTACAATTTCGGCAAAGTTCATTAACTTGGCACGTTCTTGAATAATCGGCAAAGCCTGATTTTTATTCTCAAAAGTGTCGAGTTTGTTAATCACCAGAATCACTGGCATTTCTGCATTTTTCAGCTTTTCTAGGACTAACTCATCATTTTGCGTCCATTTTTGTGCATCCACCACAAACAAAACCAAGTTCACATCACGCAAAGCAGATGATGCAGCACGGTTCATCATTTTGTTGATGGCACGGACTTCTTTTTTATGCATCCCTGGTGTGTCTACAAACACAGCCTGAGATTTTTCACGTGAATCAATTCCCACAATTTTGTGACGTGTGGTTTGCGGTTTACGTGAAGTAATGGATAGTTTTTGACCCAATAAGTGGTTCATGAGGGTCGATTTACCCACATTCGGGCGACCAACAATCGCAACAAAACCACTGCGGAAATCAGATGGAATTTCAGTTCCCTGACCGCTAAAGAATTGGTTAATTAGGTCATTGGCGTCGTTATTCGACTCGTGATCAGCATCTACGTGATCGGAATGGATGGTCATTCAGACTTTTGCTCCAAGAATTTTAAAATATCTGCCGCAACTGCCTGCTCGGCAAAGCGACGGCTTGAACCTTCACCCTTCATTACAGGTAAGCTATCGACTCGGCATTCCACAATGAAATGCTGATTCGGTGCATCGCCCTGAATATCTACAACCTCGTAAACCGGGAGAGGTTTTTTACGTGCTTGTAAATACTCTTGTAAGCGTGATTTAGGGTCTTTGAGTTGATCGGTTGGCTCAATATGATCTAAATAAGGGCTGTACCATTTTAGCACAATCGTTTGCAGCAAATTCAAATCACCGCTATCGACATAAATAGCGCCAATAATCGCTTCTACGGTATCTGCCAGTATAGACTCACGATGATGACCGCCAGATTTCAATTCACCTGTACTGAGAATTAAATTTTGGCTGAGCTTTAAATCATTGGCGATTTTGCCTAAGGCTTCCTGACGTACCAGTGTTGCCCGCATGCGCGTTAAACGCCCTTCATTTTCATGTGGATAAGCCACATATAAATAATTGGCAACAATCATTCCCAATAACGAATCGCCTAGAAATTCCAGACGTTCGTAATTGTGTTTATGACTCACCGAGCGGTGAGTCAAAGCCAGTTTAAGCAATTCAGGTTGCTTAAACTGATAACCGATTCGGCTGGCTAGACGGGTCTCATTTAGCTTGGACTGAGCTTTGATCAAAACTTTTCTCGAACTTCATTACAATATCAATATTCAATAAGAAAGGTTTTCTTATTTCATATTCTTTTTTCACTTCTAAACCATCTACGTTGGTCACTTGAGCTACATCTGCAAATTTAATATCGCGAATGTTGTTCATGCTTAAACGCTTGTCCATTTCACCAATAAACTTTTGTGGTGATAGGTTTTTTGGCCCATTCAACAATTGCTCTTCAATTTGATTGTCCAACATTCGATCATCGAAATATGGTCCCCAAACCGCAATTGCCACTTTTGCCATAAATGCAAAACCAATAATTGCAATTAAAATTGCAATATAGGATGCCCCTTGTTGATGACGCATTTTTTATTTTCCTAATCTGCTGTATTAATCAATTTTGCCGTTACGACTAAATGACGGCAAATTAAACCCAGGCTCTTTATGCATCCACACATAGAATGCACGACCTGTTAGGTTTTCCTCTGGTACAAAACCCCAAAAACGACTGTCAGCACTTTGATCGCGGTTATCCCCCATCGCGAAGTAATGACCTTCAGGTACTTTGACTTCCCAATATAAACCATTTTCTGCTGAATATTTACCATTGTCTACATAGTTCAGGAATGGTGCCTGACGCGCCACGTTTACACCTTCAAGCTCGCGCATGGTAAATGTATGCGCCCCTAAAGTTTCCTGATGGTAAATTGAAGTAGGTGTATCTAGACTGTCTTTTTCACGGCTAAACTGGATTGGGGTTTTCGTTACTTTCTCGCCATTAATGCTCAGCTGACCATGATCATAAACAATATGATCGCCTGGTAAACCGACAATACGCTTAATATAACTAATGCTTGGTTGTGGTGGATAACGGAACACCGCAACTTCGCCACGCTCAGGCGAACCCACATCTATAATTTTGCTGTTAATAATTGGCAAACGCACGCCATATTCAAACTTGTTCACCAAAATAAAATCGCCCGTTTCTAAGGTTGGCACCATAGAATCTGACGGAATATTAAATGGTTCATACAGGAATGAACGCAGTACCATCACCACTGCCAAAACAGGCCAAAAATCATAAGCCCATGTGATAATGAAGTTTTCATTGCCTCGCCCTTTCGTTGCTCTTTGCTTAAATACAAATTTATCGAGCAGCCACACCGCAATAAAAAATAATGTGGCAGGAACGAGAATCAAATTAAAATCAAAATCCATGGGTTTATTATCCTTATAATTTTAGCGTTCGACTTTAAGTACAGCTAAGAAAGCTTCTTGCGGGATTTCAACACTTCCCACTTGCTTCATACGTTTCTTACCTTCTTTTTGCTTGGCAAGTAGTTTCTTCTTACGAGAAACGTCACCGCCATAACACTTCGCAAGTACGTTTTTACGCATCGCTTTCACGGTTGAGCGCGCAATAATTTGTGCACCAATGGCAGCCTGAATAGCCACATCAAACATTTGACGCGGAATCAAGTCTTTCATTTTTTCAACCAAGGCAATACCACGGTGACGTGCATCCTGACGGTGACAAATCATCGCTAAGGCATCAACTTTTTCACCGTTAATCAGTACATCCACTTTAACCAAAGATGAACTTTCAAAACGCACAAAGTTATAATCTAACGATGCAAAACCACGTGAACATGACTTCAATTTATCAAAGAAATCCATCACGACTTCTGCCATTGGAATTTCAAAAGTAATAGACACTTGGTTACCCAAGAATTTCATGTCTTTTTGCACACCACGACGCTCAATACATAGGGTCATGACGTTACCCAAGTATTCTTGCGGCACTAAAATATGACATTCCGCAATCGGTTCACGCAAATCTTCTACAGTTGAACCATCAGGCATTTTAGATGGACTGTCGATATAAACCGTTTCGCCATTTTTCATCACAGCTTCATAAATAACCGTTGGAGCTGATGAAATTAGGTCTAAATCGTACTCACGCTCTAAACGCTCTTGTACGATTTCCATGTGCAACATGCCCAAGAAACCACAACGGAAACCAAAGCCTAAAGCATCTGAACTTTCAGGTTCAAAGAACAAAGCTGAGTCGTTAATTTGTAGTTTGTGCAAGGCTTCACGGAACGGTTCAAAGTCGCTGGCATCAATTGGGAATAAACCTGCATAAACCTGCGGCTTAACTTTTTTAAAGCCTGGTAAGGTTTCTACTTCTGGTGTAGTTGCGAGTGTGATGGTATCACCCACTGGCGCACCAAAAATATCTTTAATACCCGCAATAACAAAGCCAACTTCACCTGCTTCCAAAATACCTGTTTCGGTATGTTTTGGATTAAAAATACCAACTGAGGTAATAATGTGCGTTTGACCTGTCGATTTCATCAACATTTTATCGCCTTTACGCACGCGACCTTGCTTGATACGTACCAGCGACACAACGCCCAAATAGTTATCAAACCATGAGTCAATAATTAAGGCTTGCAATGGCGCATCACGATCACCTTGTGGTGCAGGAATGACATTCACCAAGGTTTCTAATACATTGTCGATGCCTAAACCTGTTTTAGCCGAACAGGTGGGTGCATCTTGCGCTTCGATACCAATAATTTCTTCAATTTCATGAATCACGCGCTCAGGTTCTGCCTGCGGTAAATCAATTTTATTCAGTACAGGTAAAACTTCTAAGCCTTGCTCAATTGCGGTATAGCAGTTTGCAACTGATTGCGCTTCTACCCCTTGTGCCGCATCGACTACCAATAGCGCACCTTCACAAGCTGCCAAAGAACGTGATACTTCATAGGAAAAGTCAACGTGTCCTGGGGTGTCAATGAAGTTTAACTGGTATTCCTGACCATTTGGATGGTTGTAGTATAAAGTCACTGAGGTGGCTTTAATGGTAATCCCACGCTCACGCTCAAGCTCCATAGAATCCAACACCTGAGCTTGCATCTCACGATCTTGTAAACCACCACAGGTTTGAATGAAACGATCTGCTAGAGTCGATTTACCATGGTCAATATGGGCAATGATCGAAAAGTTACGGATGTTTTTAATATCAACAGTTTTTTTAGCTTGCGCCATGGGTTACCTTGAAAAATAACACGCTCTGCACCTCAAAATTCATGCAGAGCAAAAGCCGAATAGAAATTGCGAAGGATTATAGCAGATGGATTTTTCAATGTATCCATAATAATGACTTCCTTTTGCAGCCTCACGCGTTTTTCTTTTTATTCGAGAGTTTCAGGCTTTTTATGCAGAGATGTGTGTCGTAATTAAAGTGAGAATTGAAGAATACTTCATGCTATTTGAAACAGGTGAATACCCTCTTTAACAACATCGACAGCAATAACATGCAGCAACTTTCAATGACGCTACACTTGGTGCTTCAACTCATCTTAATGAATCATACTCACTAAAATCCAACGGATTCACATCAGCAGCAAGGGGTTGATAGGCTTGCGTAAATGTCGGTGACATGCGTTTTGGACGACCTGTAGCAATTTCCACACAAGCCCATTGTGTATTGCCCATAAACAGCAGACTTTTATCTTGAGGGCGATAAAACGCATATTGGCGGAATGAATACAACGCATTCAAATCACTTAACCATGTACGCAAAATCAGCTCCTCACCTTCGAGTGCCGCTTTACGATATTGCACATGATGTTCCACCGCCACCATCGCATGTTTTAGTTTTAAGTATTCCAGCACCCCTAAACCTAATGTTTCGATATGTGCCGATGCTACATCCTGCATCCACTGCACATACACCACATTATTTACATGCCCTAAAATATCAATATGTTCTGGCTGTACGGTGATTTTTAAATCAAATATGCTGCTCATGTCATCCTTTTAACTAAAACGGCGATGTCGGTCTAGTCTAACAAAAATACCGAGTTACATAAAAAAGTCGCCCTAATTCAAGAGCGACTTCCTTAAAATAAGTGGCTATTTAAAGTTTAGCAAGATTCTAAATTTTAGATAGATTTACGATTTTATGCCACATCAACTTATTGAATACGCATGCCAATAATCGCACGTTGCCCTTGACGGATAATCACCACACGCGCAATTGTACCTTGTTTCAAGGTAGATACTGTTTCAACAAATTGGTTGGCATTTTGGATGGTGGTGTTATTCAGTTGCACAATCACATCACCTGGCATAATACGTGCCTGAGCTGCCGAACCACCACGACGCACTTCCTGAATCAACACACCGCCTTTAATATCTAATTGGCGTTGTTCTGCAACGCTTAAATCACGAATCGACACCCCTAAAACAGGGCCTTTGGCTGCGGTATCAGGGTTGTTTTTGGCAGGCGTGTCGTCAGGTGCTGTGCTCACCGTAGCGGTAATATTACGGCGTTTATCATCGCGTAATACTTCAAGCTGAATACTTTGATTTGGCACTGAACGGTTTAAATAGTTCAACAATTCAGACGTTCTGGAAATAGGTGTGCCGTTGTATTTAAGAATCACATCGCCCGCGCGCAAACCTGCACGTGCCGCAGGTGAGTTTGGTGCAACTTGAGTAATTAATGAACCTTCAGGCTTACTGAGTTTATAAGATTCTGCCAAATTGCGGTCAATATCTTGCAAACTCACCCCTAAATAAGAACGAGTCACTTTACCGTTACGCTTTAACTGATCGGCAACATCCATGGCAACATCAATAGGAATGGAGAATGACAAGCCCATATAACCACCCGTACCACTAAAAATACGGGAGTTCACGCCGACCACTTCACCGCGCTGGTTAAATAGTGGCCCGCCTGAGTTACCTGGGTTAAGCGCCACATCGGTCTGAATAAATGGCACTGAAGTTTCACCCATCATATTACGCATTTTGGCACTCACGATTCCTGCCGATGCAGAATAGTCAAAGCCAAATGGTGAACCAATCGCAAGTACAGGCTCACCTACACGTAATTGATCGACATTGCCTGTACGCAGTTCTGGATAACTGCTGCCCTGCACTTTTAATAACGCGACATCGGTACGTTCATCACTACCCACGACAGTTGCATCAAGTTCACGGCGGTCATTCAGTACAATGGTAACTTTAGAAGCATCTTCAACAACGTGGTGATTGGTTAAAAGGTATCCATCTTTACTGATAAAAAAGGCACTGCCGTAACCTGTTTTTTCTTGTGGAATTTGCTGTTGAGGAATAATCACTTGATTGCCAAAAAAACGGCGTAAAATTTCTGGAACTTGTTGTTGTAAGAGTTCTTCCTGACTCATTTTTTTGACAACATTGACACTCACCACCGCAGGACTAACCTGCTCAACCAAATTAGAAAAGTCTACTGGTGGTGCTGCTTGAGTCTGCACAGTTGCCATAGTAAAAACAGCCGCATATAAACCTTTTTTTAAGTTGCGATTTTTCATAAATAGCATTCACTCAATAATAATTATGACTTTGAACTCACCTTATTTAGCACAAAATAATAGGCTTTTGCGTAATAAAATGTTGAATCTTTTTCAATTACGGTTTGGCAGGCACTGTGGAGGATAGCTGAGATAGCATCTTATATTTGACCCATCAAAAATGATGCGCCAAAGTGCTATAAATGAAAAGCGTGGAATCGAATCACAATAAAAGTGGGATATTCCATAAAAGTTGCCAGTTTATTCTTTTTTTTCATTATTCAAATCCACTTCGCACTTGCCTTTTTCTGTAAAAAGGGGTGTCATTATCCAACTTTTTTCAAATTAGCTGATGGACATGCCTAATTTAAACACAACACATCAATTTGATGTGATTATTGTGGGAAGTGGTGGTGCAGGTTTGAGTTTAGCGCTCTCATTACCCCAGCATTTCAATATTGCCGTTTTGGCGAAATCTACCCTCACTGAAGCCAGCACCTTCTATGCGCAAGGCGGTGTCGCGGCAGTGCTTGATGAAACAGATTCAATTGAACAACACATAGATGACACTATGATTGCAGGTGCGCATTTATGTGAAATGGATGCCGTCAAACAAACCGTAGAAGGCGGCAAACCTTCGGTAGATTTTCTGCTGAGACAAGGTGTTCAATTTACTTTAGATGAACAAGAACAGTTGCACTTAACCCGTGAAGGCGGTCACTCACAGCGACGTATTATTCATGCAGCCGATGCAACAGGACGCGCAATTTCGACCACTTTAGTACAACGTGTCCAAGAACAGCAAAACATCACCATTTTTGAAAATTTTATTGCGATTGACCTAATTACCTCGCAAAAATTAGGTTTAAATGAAAGCAATCGCACTTTAGGCTTATATGCACTAGATGAAAAAACACAAAAAGTGCATAGCTTCCTTGCTCCGTTTACCGCACTTGCCTGCGGTGGTGCAATGAAAGCCTATCTATATACATCTAACCCAGACATTGCCACAGGTGATGGTATGGCCATGGCATACCGTGCAGGTTGCCGTGTGGCAAATATGGAGTTTAATCAATTCCACCCGACCTGTTTGTATCATCCCCAAGCACGTTCGTTTTTAATTACTGAAGCCATGCGTGGTGAAGGTGCATATTTGCGTTTACCCGATGGTGAGCGTTTTATGCTGCGTTTTGATGAGCGTGCAGAATTGGCGCCACGTGACATTGTAGCACGTGCGATTGACTATGAAATCAAACGCTTAGGTATTCGTCATGTGTGGTTAGACATCACCCATAAACCTGCAGAATTTGTGAAAGAACACTTCCCAACGCTGTATGCACGTTTACTGGAATTGGGCATTGATATCACTACCGATATGATTCCTGTTGTACCTGCTGCCCACTACACTTGTGGCGGAGTAATGGTGGATGAACATAGTCAAACCGATATTGCAGGTTTATATGCGATTGGTGAAACTTCTTATACAGGTTTGCATGGCGCTAACCGTATGGCAAGTAACTCTCTTTTAGAATGTTTTGTCTATGGAATGGCTGCCGCCAAACATATTGAAGCCCATTACACTGCAGATTATAGCTCGCCTGAAGTTCCTGCTTGGGATGATTCGCAAGTGACGAACCCTGACGAAGATGTGGTGATTTTACAAAACTGGGATGAGCTACGTGCAACCATGTGGAACTATGTCGGCATTGTACGCACCACTAAGCGTTTAGAGCGTGCCTTACACCGTATTGAAATGCTAAAACGTGAAATCACCGAGTATTATCAGGACTATCAAGTCAGTAAAAACTTGATTGAGCTGCGTAATTTGGTTCTGGTTTCTGAAATGATTGTGCGCTGTGCCATGCAACGCAAAGAATCACGTGGTTTACACTTCACGCTAGATTATCCAGAGCTTGCGCCTGAATTGCGTAAAACTGTGCTCATTCCACCAAATTTCCAAGTGGAAACTCCATTGGTGAATGAGTGATCTGATTGCTTGTTACACAACAGCATTTGCATAAAAGTATCTGTGAATAAAGTGCATTTGAATTCTAATGCAAGAAAGCACCGAATCGTGTTCCATAACACGATTCGATATTTTATCATTTTGAATATGATGACGTTAACTTACTAAACCTCCCCCCAAGAATTCATCAAGTTGAGTTTTAGATTACGGCTGCAACTTGAGTACCATCTTGAATAAATGCTTCTAAGCGAACTTGACCAGCCAATAGTTGCTGTAATTGGTGGCTAATTATGTACTGCAATTGCTGCCGTGTCTGTTCGTCTATAGGCGCATTTTGCAATTGTTTTGACAAATGCTGTAATGCTGCTTGAGCCCCCAACTGCTGCATTTTAATTGCATACAGATAGCCCAACACCACTCCTTTCTGCACATAATTTGCAGCTAAATCATGCTGCAGATGATAAATCAAAGCACCCATCACCCGTTCATTGGCTGAGAGTTTACGCAAAGGGTCACGTGCCACACGCTGACACGGGTCTTTATAGGCATGTTCACATGAGTCCAGAAAGCTCTGTGCCAGATGCTTTAAGTTTTGCTGACGATGCTGCAACTGTGCAGCTAATCCCAACGCTACTTGTGCCGAAACAGCGCGGGTAAAATCTGCAACCAATGGGTCTGCCATTGCGACACCAATACTGTTATGCCCTATTAAACTGGATAACCAAGCCATCATGGCATGTACACCATTCCATAAACGATTTTTAATGAGTTGGATTTCGGCAATATCATCTACCAAAATCATTTGACGCATGTGTTGCAATAATGGACTGGCATTTTCCACATAAATAGGCATGTCACTTTCAGCATGAAATAAAATTAAATCCATACTTTGCAAAATGTGACTGGGCTGAAAATTGCGTCTTAAATCTTCTACATATAAGGTGGCTTGACGCTCTTGCTCAGGCTGCAATCGAGTATTGTCTTCAATTTCAATTGGCTCTGCTTCGTCATCCAACTGAAATTGCTTAAAAATATTATACTTGATGCGTAATTGGCGATATAAGTTTTGATCGCTTAATTTAGAGACCATTCTATTTACGACAGTATCGCAAAAATAATGCTGCTCCATAATTTTGGCTGCCGTATCGGAATCCAACAACGCCTCTAACGCCTGATGAATATGCGTCATCAAGAGCTGTTTTGCCCCAACTTTATTTAAAATTACCAAAATAGTTAAAGGCTGATAGAGTTCAACTTGCGCTATAAAACGGGCATATAAGCCCTGCGCAATTACTTTAGCCTCTTGCTGTAAAGCATGTTCAGGCAAACATAATGCAATTAGGCTCGACTCCACATACATTTGCTGCATCTGCTGCAAGTTCTCCGCATCAATGATGTGCATATTTTCAATTCGTTCATCATAAGAACATTGTCCATAACGAATTGAATACGTTCCAAAGGCGTTTACTGCAGAACGATATAAGGTATTCCGTGTAGAAGCATAAATACGTTTAGGACGGGTATAGCCATCCCAGTGCGATAAAATTTGGGCCAAATAGCCCCCACCTATTGCACCAAAACCATGAATCCCCACACTCAACTGATTTAAAGTTTGCGGGAAGGCCTCTTGTAAACTCGGCATTTCCAATACAGGAATAACTTGATTTAAGTCATCTAAATAAGCTTGCATACTTGCGTAATAATGCTGCGTGAGTAACAACATATTAGCATTAGGTTTTTTGATATCCCGAAATAGTATGGTTATGCCACCCGCTGCATGTGCAGATTTGATTCCATTTTCAGAATCTTCCAGCATGAAACATTCGCTGGGTTCTAGATTAATTTTTTGTGCGGCTGTTATAAAAATTTCAGGATGTGGCTTGCCCTGTTGCACCTCATCGCCACAAACTAATACATCAAAAAACTTATAGACATTGGCATTAATCAAATATTCTTCGGCAATGGCACGACGACTAGACGTAGCAACCGCCATTCTCAAGCCAGACTTTCGTAACCGCTCTAATACCTGCAACAAACCTTTTTTAATGGGCACACCAAAATTGCGCACACTTTCTAGTTCTAGTTCATCAGCACGCTGACGGATCTCACGGTAAGGAATGTCTGCACCATATTCTGCTTGAGCCAGTTGTTCAGCGCTCTTTGCACTCAAACCCAAACATTGCATGAGGTATACGTCTGAAAATTCAACGCCAATGAGCTCCTGAGATGCCTGCTTCAATGTTTGAAACCGTAATCGTTCAGTATCAAACATTGTTCCATCCATATCAAAGATTGCTCCATGAACAATATTGTTCTTAAATTTAAGCATTTAGCTCCCTTGTTTTATTACTTACGGGTTGCTAGCTTAGACAAAAGCAGATTTGATCTATATGAAAAACATAAAATGAAATATTTGTGATTATTTTTTAACCAATAAAACCCTGATTTTCATGTGGTATGTGTACATATGTAACCACATGGTAAATATAAGTAACTAAAATTAAGATAAAGCTGACTTTATTCTCAGCCAATCTGTGGAATCGAATACGTCCCTGTGACATGCGCCACGGCATCATCTACACCTTCGGAATATACCCAAACCTCACCGACCACGAGGTTTTTCCCTACTTTCATTAAGCGACATTCACCACGTAAATTACGGCCTGCTGCGGGCTTGCGTAAAAAGTTGATGTTTAAATTACTGGTCACCGCCAAAGCCACCAAACCTAATTCGCCTAAAATGGCGATATAAAGTGCATAGTCTGCAACGGTCATCATGGTCGGCCCCGATACTGTGCCGCCTGGACGTAAATCACGTTCATCGATGTGATAATTCACCAATGCCCCACGTGGGGTGATGGATACAATTTCACATTTTTCCAAACTTTGCGGAAACTCAACTTTTAAAAATTCAATAATTTCGTCTTTGGTCATATTTACTATTCGCTATTATTTAAATAAAAAAATCTTCTAAAGCATTTCCACTATAGAAGATTTTTCCATTCAATCAAATGCATAACCATGACCCATTGGCTTGTTATACCTTTGTTTGTTATGCCTTAGCTTGCAAATAGTGCATCGCCTGTGCAAATACTTGATCGGGGCTTTGTGTTGCATCTAAGCGCTTCACTCGCTCAGGGTGTCGCTCCCACAAAGTTTGATAGCCACCTCTTACTTTCTCAAAGAAAGTTGCTTTCTCTTGTTCAAAACGATCAAGTTCACCACGTGCCCGTGCACGGGTCATACCCAGTTCAATCGGTGCATCCAGCCAGAAAGTTAAGTCAGGCATACGTGCCACAAAGTTATTATTTAAAGTCTGCAACTTGCTTTCACTCAAACCACGTCCTGCACACTGATAAGCAAAACTCGCATCACTAAAACGGTCACACAGTACAGTTTTTCCTGCAGCCAACGCAGGTAAAATCACCCGATCTAAATGCTGTGCACGCGCTGCATACATCAACAATAACTCAGTGTCTGAACACATTTTTTCTTCATGGTTGACCTCGAGCAACAAAGCACGAATTTGCTCTGCCATAGGGGTTCCACCCGGTTCACGGGTTAAAACCACCGACTGACCTTGTGCAGTAAAATAATCATGAATACGGCGAATAAGTGTAGTTTTGCCTACCCCTTCAGTACCTTCAAAACTGATAAACATGCTTATTCCCCTGATTTTTTCATGCGCAGTACGTTTAAATATTCCTGTACGGCACGGTTATGATCTTGCAAATTGGTGCTAAATTTATGCCCACCGTTACCTGTCGCCACAAAATAAATGTTGTCAGATTGATCTGGATGCATCGCCGCTTCAATGGCTTTTTGACTTGGCAATGCAATTGGCGTTGGCGTTAAACCACTCATGGTATAGGTGTTGTATGGCGTTGGAGTGCGTAAATCCTGACGGGTAATATTGCCCTGATAACGCTCTCCCATACCATAAATCACGGTTGGGTCAGTCTGTAAACGCATCCCCAGTTTTAAACGACGTACAAACACACCCGAAACCTGCTCTAATTCAGCATCAACATTGGTTTCTTTTTCAATAATAGATGCCATGATTAAAGCTTCATATTTATTTTTATAGGGCAAATCTGCTGCACGATTATTCCAAGCATCATCCAATGATTTCATTTGACGCTGATATAAATCGGTTAATATTTTACGGTCAGTTTCACCTTTGGCAAAGAAATAAGTATTCGGCGCAAATAAACCTTCGGGATGTGTAAAAGGAATATTTAAAGCTTTTAGCATTTGATCATACGGCAAATGCGACACTTCTTTGGTGACCAACTCATCTTTCTTTAACGCATCAATCAATTGTTTAAAAGTCGTGCCTTCGATCACCAAAATACGGTTCATTTGTGCATTTTCAGCATTGGCGATCATTTCCATAACCTGACGCACACTCATGCCCTGACGGACTTCATACACGCCTTTTTTCATGCTGTCGTGAATCATCACTCGTTGATAGAGCTTTAAAACAATTGGAAAATTCACATGATCTTGTTCTGCCAAACGATCAATAAAGCGTGAATAGGTATCACCATCATTAATCGCCAATAATTGTTTTTTGCCTTCAACAGGATAATCTTTAAATAAGCTTGACCATAAGATCATGCCAATGACCAAAAACAGTCCGAGTACAAAAATAAGCGCACCCTGAATAGCACGCTTAGACCATATAGGTTTGGTTTTCTTTTTAGATTTTGATGGACGCTTAGACATAAGAATGAATCTGATTCAGTTGAAGTTGCTTAAATAGTTCCACACACGGCTGCACATCTAAAACCTGCTGCCCTAAATGGCTGACAATTTTCATGGGCGTTAAGGCATTACAGAAAAACAGACTTTGAATCTGCGCAATTTCCGAAACATGAACATCACGCTGTTCACAATGCAAATTCTGTTGTTGCATGCGCGATAAAATTTCTGCCCGCATGACACCGTGCACGCCATTATAACCAAGTTGCGGGGTAATCCATGTATTGTTTATACGAATGAAACAATTACTACTCACACCTTCAACCACACTGCCCTGTACATCAGTAACCAAAGCTTCTGTCCAGCCTTTTTGATCGGCTTCTTGTTTGAGCAATACCTGTTCAAGTCGGTTTAGACTTTTCAGCCCAACTAAATTCGGCATGCTTAGTCCAATCGCTTGTGCCAAGATGCCACTTTGAATGATGTCATAATGATATGCCGTATCTAAAGCCGCTTGTACTTGTGGATAGAAAAACACCCAAACATCGGCAGGATGATCAGGCAAGCTGTAGCCACGCTGCCCCACACCACGACTTAAAACAATCTTCAAAGTACCATTTAACTCGCCATGCGCCTGCTTTAAAAGTGTCAGCGTTTCAGTGATTAACTCAAGATTGGCATTTAAAGAAAGTTGGCGATTAGCATATTGCAAACGCGCCAAATGGCGGTCAAGTAATTCAATTTGATTTTGGCGAATACGTGCAGTGCTAAAGCATCCATCACCATAATGAAACGCGCGATCTAACACATGAATCTGCTCGGTAGGCTTGGCATTTTTATAACACTGCATGGAAGAAGTACTCGTTATTTATCTCTAAATATAGAAAACAATGAAGAAATTTATATTTATCATTTACTGATATTCACCGCATTTTAAATTATTTTTTCAGCAAATAGACTACCGATATGCTTGCCTCATTCAACAACAGATTTAATACCTGAGGTCAAACATGAACTTTACAAAACTGAAAATTGGACTACTGGCGGCAGTACTTTCGGCAACAACCTTGAGCGTTTCTGCAAAAGACTTTCTGAATGTTTCCTACGATCCAACCCGTGAATTATACGATAACTTTAACAAAGATTTTGGTGCGTACTGGAAAAAAGCCACCGGGCAAAACATTAACTTTAAACAATCACATGGCGGTTCGGGCAAACAGGCACGTGCGGTGATTGATGGTCTAGGTGCCGATGTCGTGACTTTGGCACTGGCTGCCGATATTGATGAAATTGCCAAACGCGGTCTATTACCTAAAGACTGGCAAAAGAAATTTCCGCACAACTCGACCCCTTATACATCCACAATTGTATTTTTAGTGCGTAAAGGCAACCCGAAAGGTATTCGAGATTGGGGCGATTTGGTCAAACCTGGTGTGGAAATCATTACTCCAAATCCAAAAACATCTGGCGGTGCACGCTGGAACTATTTGGCAGCGTGGGCATGGGCAAAACATCAACCTGCGGGCAATGATGCTAAAGCGCAAGAGTTTGTTCGCCAAATTTATAAACAAACCAAAGTATTGGATTCAGGCGCACGTGGCTCAACCACCACTTTTGCAGAACGTGGCATTGGTGATGTTTTGTTAGCTTGGGAAAATGAAGCCTATTTAGCCGTGCGTGAACAACCGGGTAAATTTGAGATCATCACGCCTTCTCTATCTATTTTGGCTGAACCGCCTGTGGCGATTGTAGAGAAAAATGTGCAAAAAGATGGCAATCAACACTTAGCCAAAGCCTATTTAAACTATCTCTATTCGCCTGCGGGTCAAAACATTGCTGCGAAGAATTATTACCGACCACGTAATGCTACGGTGTTGGCACAATATAAGTCGCAATTTAAACCATTGAAGTTGGTGACTATTGATCAAGAGTTTGGTGGATGGAGCAAAGTTCAGAAGCAACACTTTGAAAATGATGGCATTTTCGATCAGATTATCAAAGCCAACCAAACCAAATAATACTCCGAAAGGTAAATCATACCAAAGCGCTAGCTGAAAACACCCAAATTGAAAAATGCGGGTGTTTTCACAAACGCATTTTTACCTGATTCACATATATCTCTTTTATTCATATAAAATTCATTTTTAATTATTTTTTTTGCATAGAAACTCTAGCTATCCTTGTTGCAGATTATTTAAAACATGAATTTTACAGCATTATCTTACTGAATTTTGAATCCAAGTGATCACAGCCAAAGCTAAAAATGATGGGTTTAATTCATATTTAAGCATTATGCAGATCATGATTTCAGGCTGAAATATGCGAAGGAGCATCGACATGATTCATACCGTAATTGTTCCAGGTGTAGGTGGCAGTGAACATGCTCACTGGCAATCTTGGTTACAACGACAACTCATGTCTTGCTCGCGTGTACAACAGTCAGACTGGAATAGCCCAATTTTACAGAACTGGGTTGCTGAATTTGTCAAAACAGTTGCCCCAATTCAGGACGACATTCAAATTGTGGCGCACAGTTTTGGTTGTCTGACCACAGTGGCAGCATTGGCGCAGCACCCTGAACTGCAGGCGAAAATAAAAAATGTGGTTTTGGTTGCACCTGCTAACCCTGCCCGTTTTGGTGAGTCTGGTTTTGCACAATATAGCCAAAGCAATTATTCGGCATATTTTCAGCAACTTAAATTGGCTGTACCGACACGCTTATTGATCAGTGAAAATGACCCGTGGCTAAGTTTTGCAGATGCACAGGCACTTGCCCAAGCATGGCAATTAACACCGATTAATTTAGGACAAGTGGGTCATATTAATGTTGCATCAGGCTTTGGGGCATTTCCTGAAATTTATGATTATTTGATTGCAGAAAATATGCAATCACATATCAGTATTTCTGATAACAACAAGTATTTATTCAAATTTGCAATTTAATCTTCGCAAATTATGCTTGTGCCGAATTTATCTTTTACTTTTATCTGTTTGTTTTCAAACACTCATTCTCTCTTTTGAGGAGTCATCATGTCGCAGCGATCCAAAGTGCTGCCAGGATTTGGTCTTTCTCTAGGCTTTACCCTAGCGTATTTATCCTTAATTGTTCTTATTCCCTTATCGGCTGTATTTATTAAATCGCTGGGTATCGGTTGGGATGGTTTATGGGAAATTTTAAGTTCAGAACGTATCCAAAAATCTTTGCAACTCAGTTTTAGCGCTGCGCTCATTGCAGCCTTTATTAATGTCGTCTTCGGCTTATTATTGGCATGGTGTTTGGTACGATACAGCTTTCCGGGCAAACGTATTATAGATTCTTTGGTCGATTTACCTTTTGCATTGCCTACTGCAGTTGCGGGTATTGCCCTGACTTCTTTATACGCACCGACTGGCTGGATTGGACAATATTTAGAACCATTAGGCATTAAAGTCGCGTATACCCCTATCGGGATTACCCTTGCCCTGATTTTTATTGGTATTCCATTTGTTGTGCGTACCGTGCAACCCGTACTCAGTGACTTAGAAACCGAGTTGGAAGAAGCAGCATCTGCGCTAGGGGCTAACCGCTTTCAAATTGTCACCAAAGTGATTTTCCCTATTTTATTGCCTGCACTGATTACAGGTTTTGCCCTCGCATTTGCGCGTGGCGTGGGTGAATATGGCTCGGTGATTTTCATTGCAGGTAACCAACCATTTAAAACTGAAATTGCACCCTTAATGATTATTTCTCGTTTAGAAGAATATGACTACGCAGGTGCAACCACAATTGCTGTGGTGATGTTGCTGATTTCTTTTGTCATGCTGTTCTTAATTAACTTATTACAAGCATGGGCAAGTCGTCGCACAGGGAGAACTGCACGATGAGTTTAAATACCAACAGCAATGCTTTGGCTGAAAAACTACAATCACGCGATGCAACACGTGAACCGACTTGGGTACGCTATACCCTGATTGCAATTGCCTTCATTTTCTTCTTAAGCTGTCTGATTTTGCCGCTGATTTTGGTTTTTGTCGAAGCGTTTAAACAAGGCATTGGTGTCTATGCCCAAGCATTGGTGCATCCTGACACTTTATCGGCAGTGAAATTAACCTTACTCACTGCAGCCATTGCCGTACCTTTAAACGTGGTATTTGGTATTGCCGCAGCGTGGTCAGTGGCGAAATTCAATTTCCGTGGTAAGTCGATTCTCACCACCTTAATTGATATGCCTTTTTCAGTTTCTCCTGTCATTGCAGGTTTAATGCTAGTCCTGATTTTTGGTACACAAGGTTGGATGGGCGGCTGGTTGATGGAACACGACATCAAAGTTTTATATGCCGTACCTGCAATTGTGATTGCCACCATCTTCATTACTGTACCTTTTGTGGCGCGTGAATTGATTCCTTTAATGGAAGCGCAAGGCACAGAGGAAGAAGAAGCTGCGATTGTATTAGGTGCATCGGGTTGGCAGACCTTCTGGAAAGTCACTTTGCCAAATATAAAATGGGGTTTAATTTACGGCGTGATTCTATGTAATGCCCGCGCAATGGGTGAGTTTGGCGCGGTATCTGTGGTATCGGGGCATATTCGCGGAGAAACCAACACCCTACCGCTGCACGTCGAAATTCTCTATAACGAATATACCTTTAGTGCTGCGTTTGCGGTGTCCTCTCTCTTGGCACTTCTCGCGATTGTGACCCTGATTTTAAAAACTTGGGTTGAAATTCGCCAAGAAAAGCAAAACCAACGCAATGAAGATTCAACTGTTTCTTAAGGAATGACCGCATGAGTATTCAAGTTAAAAATATTGAAAAAAATTTTGGTGCATTCCATGCACTTAAAGACATCTCCCTCGATTTTCCAGATGGTCAATTGGTAGCACTGCTTGGGCCTTCAGGCTGTGGTAAAACCACCTTGTTGCGTATTATTGCGGGGCTAGAATCGGCAGATCGTGGGCAAGTGATTTTAGAAGGTCAGGACGCAACCAAAGTGCATGTACGCGAACGTCAAGTCGGTTTCGTTTTCCAGCACTATGCCCTATTCCGCCACATGACTGTATTTGACAATATCGCGTTTGGTTTACGGGTACGTCCGCGTGCAACCCGACCATCAGAAGCCGAGATTAAAAAACGCGTTATGCGTTTACTTGACTTAGTACAGTTAGGCTTTTTAGCAGACCGTTATCCTGCACAGTTATCGGGTGGACAACGTCAACGTATTGCTTTGGCACGTGCCTTAGCGGTAGAACCACGCGTATTGTTATTGGATGAACCTTTTGGTGCGCTTGATGCCAAAGTGCGTAAAGAATTACGTCGTTGGTTAAGAACTTTGCATGATGAATTACACATCACTTCAATTTTCGTGACCCACGATCAGGAAGAAGCACTCGAAGTTGCCGATCAAATTATTGTCATGAACAAAGGTAATGTCGAACAAATTGGTTCACCGCGTGAAGTGTATGAACAGCCTGCAACTCCGTTTGTATTTGACTTCTTAGGTCAAGCCAACCGTTTTGAAGGACAACATCATCAAGGGGTTGTGCAAATTGGTGAAGATCGCGTACAACTTCTCAATCAACCAAATGCACCACAAGGCAAAGTGATTGCATTTGCGCGTCCAGATGAGTTGCATATTCATGCCCAACCACAGGAAAATACCATTCAAGCGACCTTCTTACGTGAGGTTTGGATTGCTGGTAAAGTAGTTGCAGAATTGCAAGATCGCCAAGGGAATTTAATTGAAATTGCACTCACTGCAGATGAAGCGAAACTGCACCAATTCCGCCCAAATCAAACGGTTTGGTTAAGTGTAACCACTTTACATTTATTTGAAAATCAAGTCGCATAAGGACATCAAGATGGAGCCTAACCCGCTCCATCCTTTTTAGGGTTGCACCACTATGAACTTCCAACAACTTAGAATTATTAGAGAAACCGTTCGGCAAAACTTTAATTTAACCGAAGCGTCTGCAGCACTATACACCTCTCAATCGGGCGTGAGTAAGCACATTAAAGACCTTGAAGATGAGCTTGGTGTGCAGCTTTTTGTGCGCAAAGGCAAACGTCTACTAGGTTTAACCGAGCCAGGACAAGCTTTGCTGAGTATTGTCGAACGCATGTTGGTTGATGCAGATAACATTAAACGCCTTGCCGATGACTTTAATAAAGTCGATGAAGGCACGCTCACCATTGCGACTACACATACCCAAGCGCGTTATGTGCTGCCGCCTATTGTGAATTTGTTTAAAAAAGAATTCCCTAAAGTACATTTGATTTTGCAACAAGCCAGCCCTGTTGAAATTGCCGAAATGCTGCTACAAGGTGAAGCCGATATTGGTATTGCAACCGAATCTCTAACCACTGAAGAGAACTTGGCAAGTGTGCCTTATTATGACTGGCGCCACAGCATTATTACCCCGCAAGATCATCCTTTAGCCAGTAAAACTGAGATTAGCCTGACCGATTTGGCAGAATATCCAATCATCACTTATCACGGCGGCTTTACGGGACGTTCTAAAATTGACAAAGCATTTACCGATGCAGGAATTGATGTCAATATCGTCATGTCTGCACTCGATGCAGATGTCATTAAAACCTATGTTGAATTGGGCATGGGCGTAGGTGTGGTGAACAATGTGGCATACGATGCAGAACGTGATTACCGCCTAAAACAAATCCAGACCGATATTTTTGGGGTAAACACCACGTGGATTGCGGTTCGCAAAGGACACTTACTACGTGGTTACGGCTATGAGTTTATTTCTTTATGTGCACCGAATGCCGATATTAAAGCTTTAAAACGTATCGCCTATCCTGAAGAATAAAACAATAATGCATAAGAGAGCCTAGGCTCTCTTTTAGTTCTCTGGCAAAATTCTTGCTGATCTAAATGCCTAGAAATAATCAAAATAATGATTTTAATTTATCAGAAACATGAATAAAATATAATCAACAATAAAAAGCGTAATTTGATTTTAAACACAATTCTATAATTTAGACCAAGGACGTAACATGAAATTTCACATTTTTGTTGGATTGCTGTGTGTTCTGCCGCTAGGTTATGCCTCTGCTGCCGCTTTAGAACGTAGCGGTCAATCGGTACATGCATTATTTGAAAAAGGAAATTATGCGGAAGTCGCTTTGCTACACGTGGATACCAATATTTCAGGTCAGGTACAGCATCAACAAAATATTGCCGAATTAGGCGTTCAAGATTTTTCAACAGGCAATTTAGTCAATAATCAACACTTCATCCAAGCTGCATTAAAATTACAACCACATCCACAAATTTCTGTGGCGTTATTATTTGACCAACCTTATTTTGTTGATGTGGATTATCACTATAGTCCTATTCTTTCAGGCGAACCTTTACCTATAGAAAATGCAGATATTAAGTTTGACTCAAGAAATATTACAGCGCTTATTGGCTATCAACCCACACAACATTGGAACCTCTTTACAGGTCTGAGTTACCAGTCATTTTCAGGTGATCTGAAAATTGGTACACAAGTTGACTATACCTTTTTTGATTATCACGTACATTTTCCAAAAGACCATGCGTGGGGTTGGTTGGCAGGTGTAAGCTACCAAATTCCTGAATATGCATTTAATACAGCAATTACCTATCGCTCTAAAATCAAGCACAGTACCAATGCAAGCGAAAGTATTTGGGGATTTCCTTTAGAGATTGCACCACAACAAGCAACTGAAATTCAGACCCCTGAATCGGTGAATTTAGATTTTCACACCGGTTTACCTGCACAAAATTTTCTGTATGGATCATTGCGATGGGTCAATTGGCAATATTTTAAAATTCAACCCACTCAATTTGCAGCAATTCTGCAATCTGAAGGACTAGGTAATCAGTTCAACCTGATTGATTATCAAAAGAATCAATGGTCTACGCGTTTGGGTTTTGCCCATCAATGGTCACCCAAGTGGATCACTGCGGTGGAAGGATTATGGGATTCTGGTGCAGGTAATCCTGCCTCAAGTTTAAACCCTGTAGATGGTTATGTTGGTGTTGGTACGGGCGCAGTTTATCACTTTAACCCCAAAACGTTTATGATTGCAGGTCTGCATTATTTGCACTTTGCCAAGCCAGACACGGTACAACCACAGTCATTGATCACTCAAATTTCAAGTTTTTCTTCACTCGAACAACGTGAGGCGTGGGTTTATCATTTAAAATTGGCACACCGCTTTTAAACCATAAAAAAACGAGCCGAAGCTCGTTTTTTTGGTTTAGCTCAAGCTAAATAGATATTACCAATGATAACTTACACCTAGTTTCGCAACTGGCATCCATTCGTATTTGTCATCATTACGGATTTTTTGTGCTTCGGCACGTACAGATTCTGCAATTGGTACTCCACCAACTAGATTACCATATTCCTCTAACTCAACTGTCGGATTTCCAGTGTAGTAAGCACCAACTTCACCAAATACGCCCCAATTATTGTTAATCTTTGGAGCAAAACCTAGACCTAAATATGGCGCAATGTCATTTTCATAAGCGAGTTTGCCTTTTACACCACCCTCACCAATATAAGCAACATCATTTACATGAATAGTTCCTTGAGCATTTTTATTTCGCTTATCTAAGCCGTATTCATTGTCAATATAACCAACACCAGCAGCTACATAAACGCCTTGTGCCCATTTACTTGGACTTGCACCCCATGGGCGAATTTCAGCATTTAAATAGGTCAAGTTATTGTCCATATCCATATCGTACTTAGTACCATTAATAGATAAGTCATCCGACCAAGAAATATCGCCACCGTTATAACCCAGCGCTAAACCCACATACGGGTTTGCAGTCCAAAGTAAGGCACCACCATAACCTGTTGTACCAACTTCAGCACGTACACCTGTTGGAATGAGTTGGTTACGATCAAACGCATAGCCATCTTTTACCACAGCTGTATCTGCCATTGCAGAACCTGCAACTGCTGCCAATACCGAAGCGGCTAAAATTGTATGTAAAGTTTTCATTGTGTTTCTCCTCAAACTAAAACTTTTTGAATTTTCATTCGTTTTGTCATGAGAAAACTATAGAGCATGTTGCGCTCAGCTTTTATGCAAAATTCACCCCGTTTTTGTTATTTTTTGATACAAACTTATTCTTATTGTTTATTGCAAAAGCATTTATTTTCAAAACTTCAACAATTTAGCGCTCAACTTAACTTGTTTTATTTTGCCAAGGATAAATTCCAATCTGTTCCAATTTTTATCTATTCCTCACTCAATATAGTGTAAAATCTTTGGAAAATTTTTTTCTGGTAAGAACATCGATGTCTCAGCTTTCAACAATCATTGAACAAGCATTTGAAGACCGCGCTAATTTCAGCGCTGCAGATTGTCCCGCTGAAATTCGTCAGGCAGTTGAACAAGCAATTGCAGGTTTAGATAACGGCACATTACGCGTTGCTGAAAAAATTAATGGTGAGTGGATCGTTCACCAATGGTTAAAAAAGGCAGTTTTGTTATCTTTTAAACTCAATGATAACAAGCCAATTGAATCTTGCGATTTGCGTTTCTACGACAAAGTAGACACGAAATTTACAGGTTGGACTGACGAGCAATTCAAACAAGCAGGTGTGCGTGTTGTACCGCCAGCAGTTGCACGTAAAGGTTCATTCCAAGCCAAAAATGTGGTGTTAATGCCATCTTATGTCAATATTGGCGCTTATGTAGATGAAGGCACCATGGTTGATACATGGGCAACGGTAGGTTCATGTGCACAAATTGGTAAAAACGTGCATTTATCGGGTGGTGTAGGTATTGGTGGAGTACTTGAGCCACTTCAAGCAAATCCAACAATTATTGAAGACAACTGCTTCATTGGCGCACGTTCTGAAATTGTTGAAGGTGTGATTGTAGAAGAAGGTTCGGTCATTTCTATGGGCGTTTATATTGGTCAATCGACCAAAATTTATGACCGTGAAACTGGCGAAATCCATTATGGTCGTGTACCTGCAGGTTCGGTGGTAGTTTCTGGCAACCTGCCTTCTAAATGTGGCACTTATAGCTTGTATGCTGCTATCATTGTGAAGAAAGTAGATGCGAAAACCCGTGCAAAAACCAGTTTGAACGATTTATTACGCGAAGACTAAACTTTTTTTAGTTTTCTCCATCTCTACGGCCAGCAATGACCGTAGAGATTTTTGTTTTTTTACATACTGTGATGAATTTTATGAATACCCTCCGATCTTCCGCTATTCCTGTTTCTGATCCGTCTGCGGGTTTACGCATCACGGAGATTTTCTATTCATTGCAGGGCGAAGCCAATACATCGGGCTTGCCAACCGTGTTTATTCGTTTAACGGGTTGTCCATTGCGTTGCCATTACTGTGATACCACTTATTCTTTTGAAGGTGGCGAACGTCAATCTTTAGATGACATCATCCAAACCACGCTAGAATTTAAAACACCGTATGTATGTGTGACGGGCGGTGAACCTCTGGCTCAACCGAATGTACTGCCACTCATGCAACGCTTGGCAGATTTAGGTTGTGAAGTGTCTTTGGAAACCAGTGGAGCTTTAGATATTTCTAAAGTGGATAACCGTGTGTCGAAGGTGCTGGATTTAAAAACCCCTGCATCGGGTGAAATGTCACGCAACTTATTATCAAATTTAGATTTTTTAAACCCACATGATCAAATCAAATTTGTGATTTGCAATCATGACGATTATCTTTGGGCGAAGCAGCAAGTTGAGCAATATCAGTTGCATAAAAAAGTCGATACAGTGTGGTTCTCCCCTGCATTTGCTGTCGAAAAAGGTGCAGTCGCCTTGCCACAACTTGCACGTGATTTGGCACAGTGGATTTTAGCCGACCATCTCCCTGTTCGTTTCCAATTGCAATTACATAAATTGCTTTGGAATGATGAAACAGGTCGTTAATCTCCTCACGAATCCCCATTCGTATTGACGTCAATCTTCACACTTTTGCTCAAGTTCTATCGCTATATTTTAAAATTTGGAGTTCAATTATGCGCCCTCGTGCCATTGTATTGTTATCTGGTGGATTAGACTCAACCACGTGTTTGGCATGGGCACAAGCGCGTTATGAATGTATTGCACTTAGTTTTATGTATGGTCAACGCTCGACTACAGAGCTAGATGCTGCACGTGCCTTGACTAAAAATGCAGGCATTGAGCATCGTGTGATTAATATTGATTTAGGCAACTTGGGCGGTTCTGCCCTGACCGATCACAGCATTGAAGTACCTGATCATGAGCAAGAAGGTATTCCTGTGACTTATGTGCCTGCGCGTAATACCATCTTCCTGTCTTATGCTTTGGCAGCTGCCGAAGTTTTTGATGCAGAAGCAATTGTGATTGGTATTAATGCGGTAGATTATTCGGGCTATCCTGACTGTCGTCCTGAATTTATTGATGCTTTTGCCAATATGGCACGCTTGGCAACCAAAGTTGGCGTAGAAGGCAAACCGTTAAAATTTGAGACACCTTTGTTACATTTATCCAAAGCAAATATTATTCGCTTAGGTATTGAACATGGCGTAGACTATAGTCAAACGGTTTCTTGCTACCAAGCAGATGACCAAGGACGTGCTTGTGGTAAATGTGACAGCTGTCGCTTACGCAAACAAGGTTTTGCCGATGCCGGTGTTGCAGACCCAACGCGTTATATACCGTCATAACAAGGTAAAGTGTATGAAAAATTTAAAATCAAACATTATAGTTTCTGCGATTATGTCTGTTGCTGCATTATTCGCAACAACGACACACGCAAATAATGACAAGTTGCAACAAGCATATAAAAGCACCAATGTAAAAGCAGCTTTAATTAATGTTTGTAAAGAAGAAACTGCAAAAGGCAAAAAACTGACTACAGCTGAAGTAAGCAAATATTGTACTTGTGCAGTAGAAGCAGATGGTAAATTAACCAACGCTCAAAAATGGGAAATTCAAAGCGCAATTAACCAGAAAAAGAGCCCTGCGACTTTAGCTTTTGTACAAAAGCAAAATAAAGATTTGCAAACTTGTTTTGGTCCTCAGCTTACAGGTAAATTAAAAACCTTAACTGAAGAAGCAATGAAAGCGGCTGAGAAAAAATAATTTTTCTTAACAATTTCAACTAGCCACTTTATGTGGCTAGTTTTTTATGTGCATGATTTTGGAGAAAAATATGAGCACGACAATTCAATTACCAAATCAAGCTTTTCCTGCAACCACAGGCGAAGTCAATTTAACCGAACTTGGTACAGATTGGTTAGTGGTGTATTTTTACCCGAAAGATTCTACCCCAGGCTGCACCACACAAGCTGTCGATTTTACTGCGCTAAAGCCACAATTTGATGCGCTTAATACCACCATCATTGGCATTTCGCGCGACTCAGTCAAAGCCCATCAAAACTTTACCGAAAAACAATCTTTAGGCATCAACTTGATTAGCGATAAAGAAGAAGTATTGTGTCAGTTGTTTGATGTGATTAAAGAAAAAAATATGTATGGCAAAAAAGTTATGGGCATTGAACGCTCTACTTTTATTTTCCATCAAGGTCAATTACTGAAAGAATATCGTAAAGTCAAAGCTGCAGGACATGCCGAGCAAGTGCTTGCGGATTTAACCGCTTTACAGGCTTAATTTTCAGCCTCTAAAAAAACACAATGTTCTGGATGATTGAAAGCTTTTTCAATCATCCTTTTTCATTTAAAAACTGGATTACTCCGTCAAATTACTGCTATCCTGCTGCTGGTATTTGTCTTGTAATTGACGATAAATTTCCGTGTTTTGAAATGCGGTTAAGAAATCAATTGTGCCTTGCGGGAAAAAATTAGGCTGTATTTCCCCACGATAATAAGCCTCACGTGCAGGCGTAGCAGACATGGCATCTTGCAAGCTGTCTAATTCTACCATCTCCCATTCAGGGAAAAACTTTAAATAATAAGACGAGTCATCTTTAAAATGCCCAATTAAACCAACACGATCTTGCGGTTGAATCAATTCACCGACTAAAGATTTGACTAGTTTTTGCCATTTTTCATCATTGTAGACATCTACGACATGCACAAACTTAATCCGTTCTTGCATCTCAGGTGAAAAGTTAGACAAAATCATCTGCTCACGTTCTTTGGCTAAAAACGGATTTTTTAAATTGCGCTCATTTTGTGCAGAACCTAATGCCAAAATCACATAATGACTACGTGCTAACGCAATTTGAATGGTTTGCAAATGCGCCAAATGAAATGGCTGAAAGCGGCCAATGAAAACCAAATAATCAAACGTATATTGCATAATAAATACGCCAATCCTAATTTTGATAACAACATGATGCTATCTGATACGCGGAAATGTCATCCACAACCTGCGTGGTATCAACTCATTATTGTTTTTGCAAGATAATAAATCAAAAACAATAATTGGGCAGGTTTCGTGGATGACAAATGGTTTTGCCTACTTTTGCCAAAACAAAAGTAGGTCGAACCGAAGGTTAATCCTAAAATAGAATTAATAGACGTTAAGATTCCGCCTTGCTTATTCATTTTTTAAATGAACAACCCCAAATTCTAAATAAATTTCACATTGAATTAGGAACGCAAATCTCATCATTCACTAACTTTTTATGAACTCATGAGTTGTGCCAGCGCTGCGAATTTGCGACATAATGAGCCATAAATTCAAACCAATCAAAGCAAGGATAGTACGATGACACTGAGCTGTATTCAACAACCTCACCCACATTTGAATGCGAATTTAGACAATGGCGTACTGACTTTAGCCATCAACCGACCAGAAGCAAAAAACGCGCTGTATGGTGAATTATATTTGTGGATTGCACAAGCCTTAGATGAAGCAGATCAGTCCAACGCAGTACGTTGTGTAATTTTACGTGGCACAGATGCAGATTTTAGTGCTGGCAATGACATGCAAGACTTTATGAAGTCTGCCGCACTTAAAGGACAACTACCTGCTGCCGAAGGTCCTCCATTCATCTTATTAAAATCTGCAGCCAAGTTTTCTAAACCGCTGATTGCAGCTGTACGTGGGGTGGCGATTGGCATTGGTGTCACAATTTTATTGCATGCAGATTTGGTGTATAGCGACAATACTGCCCTATTCCAAATTCCATTTGTGAGCTTGGGCTTATCGCCTGAAGGTGCATCAAGCAAACTTCTGGTAGAACAAGCAGGCTATCACAAGGCGGCTGAACTGTTGCTAACTGCACAAAAATTCAATAGCGAAACGGCATTATCGGCAAATTTAGTTAATAGCATTGAAACTGATGTCTATGCAACGGCGCAACAAAAAGCAGCACAATTGGCAGCTTTACCATTAGCTTCACTTAAACAATCTAAAGCCCTCATGAAACATAATGTCGATGAAATTGTGGCTTGGATTGACCATGAAGCTGAGATTTTTATGCAACGTGTCGGCTCAGCAGAAATGATGGAAGCAGTGCAGGCCTTTATGCAAAAACGTAAACCTGATTTCAGCCAATTTAATTAAGCGCTGTTTAGCTGAAATGTACTTACACCCATTTCAAGTAAACTAGACGTTTTAAAACCACATTCATTTTGGCTGAATGTGGTTTTTTCTTTATTCGCCCCCATATTCTGCAATGTGCTATCAATCATTAAAAAATTGAGGAAAATTGTAATGTCTAATCCAAATCCAGCTGATGTTAAAGCTGAAAAAAAAGAACGTTATTTTGAGCCTGCACCACAAGATATTGATATAGAAAACTTTAAAAAAGTCATTCAAAGCCGTCGTTCGGTACGTAAATTTACTGACAAAGCCATACCTGCCGAGGTTTTAGATGATTGCTTAGACATGGCCTTACTCGCACCAAACTCATCTAACTTGCAGCCGTGGACATTTGTTGTGGTGCAAAACCCTGCTAAGAAAAAGCAACTGGTCAAAGCCTGTTTAGGACAGCTTGCGGCACGCACCGCTGCAGAGCTCATTGTGTGTATAGCACGCACTGACCGGGTGGATGAAATGGCCAAAAAGAACATCAGCGAGTTTCCTTTTCCTGAAGCTCCTGCTGCAGTGAAAAAGTATTACAAATTTATTCCTTATAACTACATGACTGGTTACCTAAACACAGTAGGTAACTTTAAGAAAGTTGCATTTAAAATTGCTCGTAGTTTAGATAAACAATTACCTGTCACTGCCTTCACCCCTGCCGATGCAAAACTTTGGGCCAGTAAAACCACTGCACTCGCTTGTGAAAATATGGTATTAGCACTTCGTGCACATGGCTTTGACAGCTGTATGATGGAAGGTTTTGATGAACCAATGGTACGCAAATTATTAAAGCTGAATGATCAACAGCACCCAGTTATGGTTATTGCTGCAGGTGAACGTGCCGAAGATGGTGTATTTTTCCCGCAATATCGTTTTGACCGTGACCTGTTTATTCAGAAAGTCTAGGGGCTGTTAACATTTCATAAATGGCTTGCGCTGTAGGCTAAAACTGAGCAGATTAGGCATGAAACGCAAGGAATAGCGAGACTATTGCCAAGTTTCATAACGTAATCTGAGAAAGTTTTAGCCACATGAGCAAGAACAAAGCGCTGCTTTGTTTGCTGCGCAAGGGGACGAGCATATTTTTTGCTGCTATTGCGTTATGAGTCAGTCATTTAGAATAACTAAATTTCCTGCCCCATGCCTTATAGCAGCTAAAAAACCTTGCGAGATATATCTCTCACGTCGCAAACATAGATGAAGTGTCAACAGACCCTAATATTTCAACTGTATTTTTAAAACCTAGCCACATTTTGACTCGTGATAAGGCGACAAGGATGTCGCCCGTTAGACTGTGGTACAGGACGTACCATCAGTCTAACAGAGGGCTTTTGTTACTTTTCGCCCGTGAAAAGTAAACTCTATCTACGCAACTTATATTTGCCCCAATCCATATATGAGTGATCGTACAATTCTATTTTTCTTTAAAAATTGGTATTTAAGTCTTTAAAAATTAATATCTAAAAGTTGCATAAACTCAAAGGCAGGCTCTTCGTAAGGATGACTTGCCTTGAGCGCTTTTGCGACTGCCTGAGCATTTTGCTCAGGTACAATAGTTTCCACGCGCCACTCGGCAACGTGTTCCAAAGCATCTAACTCGCCAACAAACGGATTTGCTCCTTTGACAGGTTTAAATTGCCCTGTGCCTAAAACCTGCCATGCACAATGTTCATAATTGCCAATTCCACCTGCACCCGCTGCAAAAATAGCCAGTTTGGTTTCTTCAAGATGAGATTCAGGCACATAATAAATCAGTTTGAGCATATTTAAGCTTCGCTATCCATTTCACAATTAATTAGAAATTAGCATAAAAATTTGAGCATTGTTGCTATTTTGGCAACCTATACGCATCATCCAATCCTCAATTTATACAGTTCCCCAAAAAAACTTTAAAGTACGCTTCGCCACAAACTTATCCCCCATTTTGTATGAATTTAGATTTAAAAAGACAAGCCATGTCGCACGCCCCTAGAGCTTTTGTCATTTTTTTGGCATGATGCAAAACAAGCACATAGTGAATAATGATAAATGACTCAAATGCGTTGGTTAGAACTGCTTTCCACAGTTCGAATTGGTAGTAAAAAACAAAGTACAGAACAGGCGCGCAGCCCTTTTCATAAAGATTATGACCGTATTATTTTTTCGCAAAGTTTTAGACAGTTAAACCGTAAAACCCAAGTCCATCCATTGACTCAACACGATGGTATTCACACTCGCCTAACCCATTCTTTAGAAGTGTCTTGTATTGGACGTTCATTAGGGATGTTGGCTGCAGAAAAAATTAAAGACCACTTGCCTATGTGGATTTCCCCTGCCGATGTCGGTGCGATTATTCAAGCCGCATGCTTGGCACATGATATTGGCAATCCACCTTTCGGACATGCAGGCGAATACGCCATTCGTGAATGGTTTGATGATGCTTCACACGGCAATTTCCTCGCCAAACTTAGTGATGAAGAAGAAGCCGATGTCCGTCAGTTTGAAGGCAATGCGCAAGGTTTACGGCTACTCACCAAAATTGACTACCATCCAAATGATGGCGGCATGCGTTTAACCTATGCCACTTTAGGCGCTTATTTAAAATATCCATGGCTCTCCAAAACCATTGCCGAACAAGGCAACCGCCCTGCCAATCAACGTGATAAGTTTGGTTGTTACCAAGCCGAAAAAGAAATTCTCAAACAAATTGCAGAACAGCTTGGTCTGATTCAATTGGGCGATTATCACTATTGCCGTCATCCACTGACATATTTATTGGAAGCAGCAGATGATATTTGCTATGCCTTAATTGATTTGGAAGATGGCATTATTTTAAACATGCTCAGCTATGAAGAAGTTGAACCGATCTTTTTAAACTTGATTGGTGACTACGGTATTCCAGCAGAACTGGCGATGGCACGTACCACATGGCAACAAAAAATTGCCGCTTTGCGTGGTCGGGTCATGAAACGTTTGGTCGATGAAGTCACCACAGCGTTTGCCAAACACCATTTGGAAATTCTAATGGGACAGCTCAAAGGCAGTCTTTTACAATATTGCTCGGCAGATATTGAAATTGGTATTAATCGCGCCAAAGACTTAGCCCGTGAGAAAATTTTCGAGCATCCACAAAAGGCAGGGCTGGAAATTATTGCGCATCAAAGTTTACAAAACATTTTGGATGCGTTTATTCCGCTCACCACACCCCATAAAACCCTAAGTTTTAAAGAGCAGCGTTTAATGTCCATCTTGCAACGCTCAGGGGCAGATTTTGCGCATAATCATTATGACAATATCATGCAAGTCTTGGACATTATCTCTAAGTTTTCAGATCACCAAGCCTATAACTTATCGCAAGAATTACAAGGCAATAAGGTTGGTCTGCTATGATGAATCACCTGTATATCAATAACTTATATAAGATTGACGTAGAATTTAAGCACGAATTTTGCCTTTTGTGAAAATGCGCTCTACTATGCGAACAGCAACTTATTTTAAATCAATCAGTGAATCACAAATATGATCGGATGTCTTATTGGCGAAGTATTGGCTTTAGAAGCACCAACCGTGTTGCTGAATGTGAATGGTGTGGGCTATGAAATTGACACGCCGCTCACCACATTTTGCCAATTACAAAAAGGGCAGAAAATTACCCTATGGACGCATTTAGCCGTGCGTGAAGATGCTCAATTGTTATATGGTTTTTTAGAAGCCCAAGAAAAAACCATTTTCCGAACCTTACTTAAAGTCAATGGTGTCGGCCCAAAAATGGCGCTAGGTATTTTATCAACCTTGAGTGTCGAATTACTGATTCACACCGTAGAACATGAAGATATTAATACCCTGATTAAAGTGCCAGGTGTGGGCAAAAAAACTGCTGAACGTTTAATGATTGAATTACGTGATCGCTTTAAAGCCATGTCCAACGAAGTGAGCAGCAGCAATTCCACAATGACTCAAATCCAGTTTACAGGCAATTCTGCTGTTGCCGAAGCCGAAGCCGCTTTACAATCTTTAGGTTATAAACCTGCCGAAGCACAAAAACTGATTAATGCAGTTAAGGCCGATTTTACTGAAGCCAGTGATATTATCCGTGCAGCATTAAAGTCGATGAATAAATAAAAGATGCCAACAAACCTAGCGTAAGTTCATCTTTCCAATATTGGATACATGACTGGCGACATGGATGTCGCCCGTTGAGTTGGGGTATAGGGATATACCCTCAACTCAACATAAGATTTTTGTTACTTTTGATCTTTCAAAAGTAAAATCATGCCTTCGCAAAGGCATTTAAACGCAACTCATACTTTGAGGCTGTGCATGCAGCATCAAAATGCCCAGCTCAAGAGATTAGTTAACACGATATGCAAGACCGTCTAATCAGTGGTTCTGAAAAACCCGAAGATCAAATTGATCGCGCCATTCGCCCCACTTCACTCGATGACTATATTGGGCAACCTGTAGTGCGTGAACAAATGGAAATTTTCATTGGTGCAGCCCGTGGACGCGCAGAAGCACTGGACCACACCCTGATTTTTGGACCACCAGGTTTAGGTAAAACCACACTCGCCAATATTATTGCCCGTGAAATGGGCGGCAATCTTAAATCCACTTCAGGGCCTGTCTTGGAACGCGCAGGTGATTTAGCCGCCATGCTGACCAATCTTGAAGAAGGCGATGTGTTATTTATTGATGAAATCCATCGTCTTTCACCTGTGATTGAAGAGATTTTGTATCCAGCGATGGAAGATTATCAACTGGACATCATGATTGGTGAAGGGCCTGCAGCACGCTCCATTAAACTGGACTTGCCACCATTTACCCTTGTCGCCGCTACCACACGTGCAGGCTTACTCACCTCACCGTTACGTGACCGTTTTGGTATTGTGCAGCGTTTGGAATTTTATTCGGTTGAAGATTTGACCCATATTGTCAAACGCTCGGCGAGTTTAATGGGTGTGCCAATGACCGATGCAGGAGCCAATGAAGTCGCTCGTCGTTCACGTGGTACACCACGTATTGCCAACCGATTATTGCGTCGCGTTCGTGACTATGCGCAGGTCAAAGGCACAGGTGAAGTCACGCAAGAGATGGCACAACGTGCGCTAGATATGCTGAATGTCGATAAAGATGGTTTAGATACCTTAGACCGTCGTTATTTATCAATGTTATTAGAGCGTTTTGATGGTGGGCCTGCAGGTGTGGAAGCTTTGGCCGCTGCTATGGCTGAAGACTCTGGCACTTTGGAAGATGTAATTGAACCATACCTAATTCAACAAGGTTATGTAATGCGAACCGCTCGCGGGCGTATTGCCACCAATATGGCGTATTTACAATTTGGGATGACACCGCCAGAGCCAAAAGAAAAATAGCTCAAAGGAAAAAATAGCTTGAAGGGAGCTATCTCCCTTTAAGCTATTAAATATTTAGGTCAATTGGGTCTGTAGATAGACCCTAATTTTCGATGACACGCACATCTTCAACAAGCATTAATTCACACGCGCCCGCCCCTGTATCATGACGGCTTAAAGAACTGCGCCACTGCCACCCATCTGCGGCAGTAACTTCAACCAATTTACCTTTCAAATAAATCAAATCATCTTCATCAATCTGTTTTAACTGTGTCGCAATCGCGGGTGTGGCAGGAATTAAATGCGTATTAGCGCTCAAACTTGCAATCTCTTGCACAGGAATCGGTGGTGCTTGTTCATAACGCCAATGATACCAACGGTTGCTTTGACGAATAGACAACTGTTTATACACTTCAGGCTTGGCCATTTCGCCCCATCCCAAAGCAAAATCGACAGGGCTAAGTTCGGCTTCACGTCCAAAATTATAATTTTCACGTGACAATACCCGAAACTCACCTTCATAGGTTTCCAAAGCTTGAATGGTATAGTCTTTAAATTGATGCACTTGCTGCGATGACTGATAGGTTGTGCTATCCGCAATTCCTCCATCTGGCTGGAACAGCGTCATCCACAACAAATACAATATGGCAATTACCACAAAAAATTTAACTAAACGGCTCATGTGCTGCTCATTGGGGTGGATCATCTGCATGTATCAGGCAGGCAGCTAATTTTAACTTAAAAGCATGTTTGAAATCTTGTGCCATTGGACGAAGCGTTGAGAATGATAAACTGCCACGCTATACACAGCTTGACTTATAGCCCCGATTCACGTCAATTTCACAGACACGGCGTAAGCTATAAGTATTGCTTATCAAACAACTTTGCAACATTGAAGCGGAACATCATCATGGCGAATAAATTTGAATTTAAAATTCGTATCTATATGGAAGATACTGATGCAGGCGGCATTGTTTACCACGCCAACCATATTCGCTTTATGGAACGTACCCGTACCGAATGGCTTCGTGCATCGGGTGTTGATCATTATTGGCATCAACAAGATTACAACTTTGTCGTGCATAAAATTAACGTGAAATATTCACGTCCAATCTTAATGGATGACCTAATTACTGTTACAGCAAGTGTAGTTTCGTGTAAAGCGTCATCATTTGTATTGCAACAAAATATTTATCGTGGTGAAATCATGCTTGCATCTGGCGAGGTTGAATTGGCCTGTCTTGGTTCAGATATGAAACCACGTCGTCTGCCAGATGAAATTCGTAGCCTTATTCTGAAAGAATTAGGACAAGATTAAAAAAATGAATTGGCACATGTAGTAACTATGGCAACACAACTCGAATCATCTCTTCAAGTATCAGATCTTATTTTACAAGCAAGTCCTGTTGTTCAGCTGGTAATGCTCTCGCTGCTTTTAGCATCATTATACAGTTGGTATCTGATTGCCAAGTTACACATGAGCTATAAAAAAGCACAGGCAGATGATCAGCATTTCCAAAAAATCTTCTGGTCTGGTGCAGAATTAAATACGCTTTACAACAACGCACAGCTCAATTCAAAACGTGTCGGTTTGGAAGATATTTTCTATCAAGGCTTAGGTGAGTTTTTAAAACTCAAAAAGCGCCAAGCGCCTGCAACACAAACCATTGAAGGCACAGAACGTATTTTACGTGTCGGTTTAAGCCGCGACCAAGCTCAACTTGAACAAGGCTTAGGTGCATTAGCCAGCATTGGTTCGGTTGCGCCATACGTTGGTTTATTTGGTACCGTCTGGGGCATTATGAATGCCTTTATTGGACTGGCAGATGTCGATCAAGTCACATTGGCAACAGTCGCACCAGGGATTGCCGAAGCCCTCATTGCCACAGCCATTGGTTTATTTGCCGCCATTCCTGCGGTACTTGCCTTTAACCATTACACCGCCAAAGGCGAAGCGATTTATTCTGATCGTGCTTTATTTGCCGAAGAAATGGTGGCTTTATTACAACGTCAATCTTTAGGCAATACTAAGGATCACGACTAATGGCCATTCAACGCTCAGGACGCTTCGAGCGCATTAAGAAACCACTCAAAAGTGACATGAATGTAGTGCCCTATATTGATGTCATGTTGGTGTTATTGGTGATTTTTATGGTTACTGCACCGATGATTACCAGTGGGATTCAAGTCGATTTACCTCAAGCCAATGGTAATCCAATTGAATCGAAAGATGCCCCTGCTTTGGTGACTTTAAATAAAGATGGGCAATATTTTTTAGAATACAAAGAACACAAAGCCGAACCTTTGGAATTAGCCCAACTGAAACAAATTTTGACCGATGCTCAAATTCAAGCCAAAGCTGAAAACAAAGAGTTTCAGGTTGTTATTCGCGGTCATAATACACGCCCTTATGGTGATGTGATTGCGTTAATGTCTGACTTACAAGATGCGGGTTTAACCCAAGTTGGATTGCTGACCGAGCCTTTAAAGTAATTTATGAAAGATTTTAAAAAGCCACCTTTTCAACAAAAAGCCATCGCGATTGGGTTCACCGTAGGTGTCCACCTTATCGCAGTGGTTGGCTTGCTTTATTTGGGCATGAGTAAAGCACCTGAGCCGCCTAAACCCATTAAAACGGTATTAATAAAACCAGAAGATTTAAAACCCTTATTAGAAACTAAATCTGCTGAAACCACACATGAAAATGTAGCAGAGCAAATTACTCAAACAGCCGAGCCTGCTCTTGAACCTGCCCCTGTCATTCCAACACCTGCAGCGGCTCCTACGCCACCCGCTCCTCAAGTTGATACACAAAAAACTGCACAAGCAGCAGAGGCTCAAGCACGTGCAGAACGACAAGCTGCTGAAGCCAAACAAATTGCAGAGCGACAAAAACTAGAAGCTGAACGCTTAAAAGCTCAACAAGCACGCGCCGAAGAACGTGCTCAACGAGAAGCTGACGCCAAAGCAAAAGCTCAAGCCGATGCCAAAGCACGTGCTGAAGCAGATGCTGTACGTCGTAAAGAAGCCGAAGCCCTGAAAAAAGCAGAAGCGGCAGAAAGACGTCAACTCGAAGCCAATGCAGCAGCAAAACGCAAAGCTGAAGCAGATGCAAAAGCCAAGGCAGATGCTGAGGCAAAACGTAAAGCTGACGCAGATGCAAAAGCCAAAGCAGATGCCGATGCAAAACGTAAAGCTGCAGCAGATGCAAAAGCCAAAGCTGATGCCGACGCAAAACGTAAAGCTGCTGCAGATGCAAAAGCCAAAGCTGATGCCGACGCAAAACGTAAGGCTGACGCAGATGCAAAAGCCAAAGCTGATGCCGAAGCGAAGGCACGTGCCGATACTGAAGCCAAAGCCTCAGCTGCCAAACAAGCTGCAGAAGAAGCTGCTCAGAAAAAGGCTGAAGTACGACGCATTGCATCCACTGCTAAACGCGATTTCGAAAATAAAATCAGACGAGCGTGGGATACCCCAGCTGGTTCTTCGGGTCAACGTGCAACTGCCCGCGTGACTTTAAGTGACAGTGGCGCAGTTCAGTCTGTCGTGGTTAATTCTAGCGACCCTGACATGAAAGCCAGTGTAGAAGCTGCTGTTCGTGCTGCCGCACCTTATCCGATGCCATCAGACCCAGATGCACGACGCGAAGCACGTAGCTTCACCTCTACCTTTACAGCGCAATAAGTTACCAGTTAGCCGAATAACATCTATTTGGCTAACTCCTTCTCAAAATATTTACGAGTATAAATAAATTTAAATTTTCACAGTGTTATAACAGTTTTATTATAAATTCATGCTTTCATTCCTACCAAAGCATGCCATTATGTACCACAATTACATCCAAAAAAGTTATGTTGATTTGAGAAAATAGCGAATGATGGAAACAACGCGTAAACACCTACTTTGTCTTGCTATTTTAACTGCGCTTAGCCCAGTTTTAAGCACACAATCTTTTGCACAACTGCATTTAGAAATTGCCAAAGCACCAGAAGAAGCACCTAAAATTGCGATTGTGCCGTTTGGCAATGATCAAAGTATTTATCCTATTGTAGAAAACGATTTAAACCGTTCAGGCAAATTCACCAGTTCATCTAAAAACCTTGCTGCAACTGCAAGCATGAACAATCCAAATGCAGCTGCATGGCAAGCCGCAGGTGTACCTTATGTGGTGACGGGAAATGTCAAAGCCACTGCAGAAGGCGGTTATGAAGTTCATTACCAACTTTATGATGTGCAAAAACAGCAATACTTATTGAATGAATTATTAAGCGTGCCTGCGTCACGCGTACGTTCTGCTGCACACATGATCAGTGATGCCATTTATGAAGCACTCACGGGCATTAAAGGTGACTTTAGCGGACGCATTGCTTATGTACTGCGCAACCCTGCAACACCTGAACAACGCTATACCCTGCAAATTGCCGATACTGATGGTGAACAGCCTAAAACCATTTTGACTTCGCGTGATCCTATTTTATCGCCTGCATGGACACCAGATGCCAAAAAAATTGCCTATGTGTCGTTTGAAACCAAACGCCCTGCTATTTATGTGCAAGATTTGGCGACAGGTCAGCGTGAAAAATTAGCCAGTTTCCGTGGTTTAAATGGTGCTCCAAGCTTCTCACCAGATGGTCAAAGTATGTTGTTTACCGCATCCATGCATGGCAATCCAGAAATTTATCAAATGAATTTAAGCACCCGTGAACTGCGACGCATGACCAATGACAGTGCGATTGATACCGAAGCACGTTATGCACCAGATGGTAAATCATTTATTTACACTTCAGATCGTGGTGGTTCCGCACAAATTTATCGTTATGACTTTGCCACAGGCAGCAGCAAACGCCTAACCTTCCGCGGTGCATTTAACGCACGTGGTACGCTCAGTGCCGATGGTCGTAAACTGGCATTGGTGCATCGCCCAAGTGGCAGTAATTACAAAGTCGCAATTCAAGACATCAACACCAATATCACCAATATTTTAACCCCAACCAGTTTGGATGAGTCGCCAAGCTTCTCACCAAATGGGCAAATGGTGGTGTATGCAACGCGCGAAGGCGCACGTGGCTTATTGTCAATTATGTCTTTAGACGGTCGCTTCCGCATGAACTTACCTAGTGAACAAGGTGAAGTGCGTGAACCTGCGTGGGCACCAAAATAATGAGTACCCGCAAGGTAAACACTTTTCAGTTCTGTTTTAAAACCAAAAATCAAGCTTCATGGAGATGAGGATGAACGCAGTTAAATTATTGGTACTCCCTGTTTTGGCATCGGCTTTAGTGATGACAGGTTGTGCAAACCGCAAACCAACGACTGACTCACAAGCAGGTCAAACACCAAGTGGTGCAACTACAGTCAACACCCAAGGTTTGAGTGAAGATGCAGCTTTAAATGCACAAAACCTTGCAGGTGCATCTGCCAAAGGTGTAACCGAAGCCAACAAAGCTTTCTTGGCAAAGCGCGTGGTGCATTTTGACTACGACAGCAGCGAATTATCTAATGATGATTACCAGACCCTACAAGCACATGCACAGTTTCTAATGGCGAATGCCAACTCTAAAGTAGCGCTTACAGGTCATACCGATGAACGCGGTACACGCGAATACAACATGGCTTTAGGCGAGCGTCGTGCCAAAGCGGTTGAGAGCTTCTTAATCACCAGCGGCGTTAACGCAGGTCAGCTTGAAGCAGTGAGCTATGGTAAAGAAATGCCAGTCAACCCTGGACATGATGAAAATGCATGGAAAGAAAACCGTCGCGTAGAAATTAACTACGAAGCTGTTCCACCATTATTGAAATAATAATTTGCTGTTTGGGAAAAACTCGTTTAGAACGTGTTTCCCCAATACGAAAAAAGCGCTCTTTATTACAAGGGCGCTTTTTTATGACATAAAAAACTGGGCAAACGAATATTTTAAAAACTAACAGATAAGTGCAGAAATACAGCTTTGCTTCAGTTATTCCGACTCGGCATCAGCTTTTGCAGTTTGCATAGATTCAATCAAATCATGCTTGTTAAACTTTTTATATTCAGGTTTAGACTCGTAATCTTTCCAAGCGGCTTTCATCTTGTCCTCAGAAATATCGTCTAAACTAATCCCTTCGCTTGGCGTTGGAGTCGCATCAAACTTTAACGTTGTCATATCTGTGCTCCTATCTCAAATTAAATCCTTCACATCAACATAGCACTTTCTGCAGGACTTGCAAGGGTAAAATCACAGCAAATAGTCGAGTTTAATTTTTCTTTTAACGCGTTCTCATCTAAACTATTGCAGCATATTGTTATCCTCATTTTTGCAGTCATTCGGAGTTTTCCAGTCATGTCATACCGCACCCTTTCCCAATTTCTACAACAACAAACTGGAAATTTAACACCCGAACTTGCTCAAGTAATTGAAACTATAGCCAATACTTGCAAAACAATTGACCAAACATTACAAAAAGGTGCGTTGGCGGGCGTATTAGGCAGTGCGCAAAATGAAAACGTACAAGGCGAAGAACAAAAGAAATTAGATGTTATTTCAAATGATTATTTAATTGATGCGTTACAAAAACATCCTAATGTGGGTGGTTTGGCGTCGGAAGAATTAGACGAATTCACTCCTGCTCAGGAAAATGGTCAATATTTAGTGTTATTTGACCCACTGGATGGTTCAAGCAACATCGACATCAATATGTGTGTGGGTACTATTTTCTCAATTTTACCTGCAAAACATGCCGTGACCCAAGCTGCAGACTTTATGCAAGCAGGTACACAACAAGTTGCTGCAGGTTATGTCCTGTATGGCCCATCTACCATGATGGCGCTCACTGTTGGTGCAGGCGTGGTATTCTTTACCTTTGACCCAGAAAGCCAAGAGTTTTTGGTGACTGCAGACAACATTCAAGTTGCTGCCGATACAAAAGAATACGCGATCAATGCTTCAAACCAACGCCATTGGGAAGCACCTGTAAAACGCTATATTGATGAGCTTTTGGCTGGTAAAACTGGGCCACGCGAAAAAGACTTTAACATGCGTTGGGTTGCATGTATGGTAGGCGATATTCACCGTATCCTTTGCCGTAGCGGGGTTTTCATGTATCCATACGACTTAAAAGACCCGAAAAAAGCAGGTCGTTTACGTTTAATGTATGAAGCCAATCCAATGAGTATGCTCATGGAACAAGCAGGCGGTGCGGCAACCACAGGTCGTGTGCGTATTTTAGACATCCAACCCACAGACCTACATCAACGTGTGCCTGTCATCATTGGCTCAAAAAATGAAGTCGATTTGGTCAGCAGCTACCATCAATAATTTTTAACAACAGCAGTCGGCCATTCGCTGACTGCTGTGGATTTTATCGCATGCCTACGATTTTTTTAGAATCAAAAGATAACCCGAAAATTAAACACTTACGTGGTTTAATTGAACAAAATAACTATCGCAAAAAACAGGGACAAACGGTACTTGAAGGTACACATTTGTGTCTGGCGTGGTTACATGAAAATAAAAAAATCAATTCGATTTTTACCACCGAACATGCACTAAGCCATCCTGACTATGAGCGTATTTTGGCTAAATACACAGGCGTGGTCTTTGTCATTGGCGAATCTTTATATAAAGATTTAAGCACTTTAGGCACTTCCCTTGCCTGTTTAGCCATTGTCGACGTGCCAAGTTCAAGCCAAGCTTTAGACTTTAAAGCAGACACACTGATTTTAGAAAATGTGCAAGATCCGGGTAATGTCGGCACCTTATTGCGCTCTGCAGCAGCAGCAGGTATTGAACAAATTATTTGTACCAAAGGCTCTGCCTCACTTTGGTCGCCACGGGTGTTACGTGCAGGCATGGGCGCACACTTTAGCTTGCATACCTTTGAAAATATTGAACTCGAAGATGTCTTAGCACAATTTCAGATTCCTGTATATGTGACCAGTTCACACCATGCAGAAAGTCTCTATTCCAAAAATCTGCGTAAGGCTTGCGTCTGGATTCTAGGCAATGAAGGTCAAGGTGTGTCCGATTATGCCTTACAGCATGCAGAAGCGGTAAGTATTCCACAACCAGGTGGACAGGAATCTTTGAATGTGGCAATTGCAGGCTCAATCTGTTTCTTTGAAATGGTACGCCAACGTCTGTAAATGGTTAATTTATTTTAAAAAGACTAGCCCTGCAAAAAAAATAGATTAGACTGAAAATAATAACTTGCAATGTCAACCAAACCATTGTTTTTAGCGTTATAAAAATATGATGTTAAAAATAATCGTGGGTATCCAATGACAGGATTTTCCATCTCTATGGATTTAAACCCGAAGTCGTCACACTCGGAAAATTTGAGTGCTCTTAAGAGTACGGCTGAGCAACGTCTGAAGAATTTTATGCAAGAAGTAACGGGGCGTGCCTTAGTGATGATGGAAAGTGCAACGCAAGGACAGCACGGCATTGCTATGGATTTGGTGCAAGAAGCCTTTATTTCCTTGCATAAATCTTATGCTGACAAAGCCACAGAGGAATGGTATCCCCTGTTTTACACCATTTTAAATAACAAATTACAAGATTGGCGTCGTAAAGAAGCTCGCCGCGCTCAACCGTTTTCATGGTTCAAAAAAATCAGTTTAGATGATGACGATGTTGAACAACTTGATATTGTCGATGAGCAAGCACTCAATCCTGCAGAGTTTTTAGATCAAGCTGTGACTGTAGAAGAAATTCAGGCAGCAATTGCGGGGCTTCCTGTGCGGCAACAACAAGCTTTTATGTTACGTGCTTGGGAAGGTTTTGATACGCAAACCACCGCACAAATTATGAACTGCACTGAAGGCAGTGTAAAAACGCATTATCACCGTGCTATTCAAGCTTTACGCAACAGTTTGGCACATATGAATCCGTATCTGGGAGGATCATCAGAATGAAACAAGATGATTTCTTAAAACAAGTGACATCTAAACTTGATGGATTGGCTCGCCACCATCAAGACAAAGCCGCGGTCATGAATCATGTCTTGGACAATATTCAAGACAAGAAAACATCGCGCTATGGGCTTTGGAAAATGTCAGGTTTTGCATTGGCTGCGGCAATTGCAGGTTTTGTGGTCTTGCCAAATTCAATGGAAATGACCACACAGCCGCAGAATCAAGCTGTATCTGTTCCTAAACTTTCTCCACAAATGGTGGAAGATTTAGAAATGTTAATGGTGTTGGGTGAGGACAAAGTTCCACATGGCAGCTAAACGAATTGTGATTGCGTGTTGTGCGCTCAGTTTTTTACAAACCAGTTTTGCAGGGTTTGAGCGTTTTTGGATTTTTTCCAAAGATGCAGATACGCAAATTTCAGAAACCTGGGAAACTCTTTCTGAAGAAGAACAATTGGCCTTAATTAAGCGCTATCAAAACTTAAAAGAAATTCCTGCAGAAAAAAGCGTAGCTTTACAGCAGCGGATGGATTGGTTTACTCAACTGCCTGATAGCGAAAAACAAAAAATGCGTGAAACTTGGCAAAAAATGAGCACGCAAGAACGTCGTGAATTAGGACAACGCTTGCAACAAGCAACACCTGAACAACGACCTTTAATTCGTCAGGAATACATTCTTAAATATCAGCAGCCTGCAATGAGTCACTAATTTTATCTGTTCATGGATAATAGAAAGTACTTGAAGTCACCAATAACAAAAGCCTCATCGTGTAAAACAGATGAGGCTTTTGCAATAAAGAGTCGGTAGATTACGATTTTCTTGGACGTTGACGATAGAACGCCAATCCGATTAAACCAAACATACCCCAGAAACCTAAGCTTCCCCCACCGCCACCACTGGCTTCATAATTGGTATTTTTCGCTGTATTTTCTAAAGTAATGGTCGCTTCAGGCGATAATTCCAGTTCATGATCGAAAATCGTGTATTTCAGCTCATAATCAAATGGGCTAAAGCTATTTCGTACTTGAACCTGAATATTGCCACCATAACAAATTTCACGTGCATAATCCCCAGGACAAGGTGCTTGACGATCTGCCGTAAGTACCACACCTGAAGGTACTTGTGTAAAACGAATTGCCAGTTCTTGTCCTGTACTATCTTTATAGAATGCAGGCTTATTGGTATTTTCTTTCAAAGTGCTGATAGAACCATCGCCTGCATCGCTATCATTCAGCAATGGATTAAAACTCACTTTGAGGTCTGTACCATATTCAAGTCGTACACGATCATCTTTTGCAATTGGGGCAATATTGCTAAATTTACCTTCAAGTAAGCCCGAAGAATGCAAATTACTGTCCAATTTTGAGGTAATGGTGTATTTACAATACGCTGAATCGGTTGCTTCTGTGACTTTATCATTCAGTCGATACATCACAATCCGTTGCAACTGTGCATCCCATTCACATTTGAATAGTGGATCTTGGGTCAATTTATCGGTACTAAATGTGGTACCTGAACCCGAAATTGCACCAATCCCCAATACTTCAGTGCTAATGCTAAAGTTGTCAGAATTAAGCTGTCTTAACTGAACAAATTTCCCATCTGCAGTTGGTTCATCTTGCTTTAATGCCATCGCAAATGGATCAACATAAATGGCACGATATTGCTGCTTAGCTTTGGTATTCGCCAACAAATCCTGCATCGTTTTCAAATCAGTACGCGATTGAGAAACGACCGAAGATGCAGCATCTTTACTTTGATCTATCGCAGACTGAATACGGTCAATTTGTTGCTGATAATTGGCAAATAAACTTTCATAAGAGACATTACGCAAGCTTTGAATATCGGCTGCATTTAAGCGCATCACTTCTACAGAGCCAATTTCACAGGTATTTTTTGCATCAGGATTTAAAGTTAAAGTTGCATTACTCACCCGCGCTAAACCACGTTGTTCATAATCACTACACCCCATGCTGTTTACATCAATCAAATCTTTCGCAGGGTCTGAACCAAGTTTTGGATAATACAACGGCAGGAATAAATTATAAGCAGATGGTTCTTGCAAGGGCTGCAATACTTGATCAAAGCTAAGCCCTGTCAAATCCAAATTTTTAGCACCATCATAAGAACTATTTGCTGTTTCAGGCAAATCACACTCGCCTTGCTCTGTCGCTGATCCCATTGCGAATAAGGCATTGCGAATTGTGTTGATGTTGCGCGCCTGCTCTAAGCTCGCAGGGAATGCATAACGACAAGATTTACCTTGGTTAAAGGCCAACATATTAAAAGAGAGGACAATACGTGGATAATTGTCATAAAACAAAGTACTCAATGCTTTATTTTCAACAATGGTATTACTTTGCAAATACACCTGTGACAAAGTGCTAAGCGGATGATTTTCTGCATTACTTAAGTTAAAGATATGACCTTTGCTGGTATCAGCTTGGTTTTGTGCAATCGTACTGGCAGTCAACGCAAGATCTGGTTGGCCGCAAAGATCAAAAGTACTAAGACTATTTGCAGCACCATTTTTCACAATACTGCTGCGGTCAATTTTCACCATAGAGCGTGTATTGACCAAGTTGGCACTACAATCCATTGCCAACACACTACCTACTTTGGCTTGGTTCGCATGGATATAAGCATTCTCTAAATTGACTTGACGCTCCGCTTGATGAGCAACAACGTAAATTGCACCACCTTGTTCTGCATGCGAATTTTGAATTTCGACATTGTTCGCAGCTAATGGGCCTGCCACAAATAATGCACCACCCTTGCCTGCATCTGCAGGGTTTGCATTACCACCACCATGGGCATTCCCATTTTTTAGAATGACATCGTATAGCGCCACGCTGGCTTGGGTATCTGAAGTATTGATAATGCGGCTATTGCCATGTGCATTAATAGTGGTTTTTAACGGTGCAATTGAAGGATAACGATGTGTAATTGGATCTACTTGGTTATAGTCGACCGCTGTCGCCCCATAAATACGCACCATAGATTGCGGGCGTAATTCTGAGTTTAAGATATATTCCCCAGCCTGCAACTGAATCATATCGGTTGCACCACGGTTGGTATTGCCTGCGCTACATCCACCGAACGCAATATTCTGCTTGGCCGCAACTAACGCTTCACGTAATGAACATTTGCTTAAGTCTTCACCATTTTGATCTTCAAAGGTCGTGACCTGAATCACACGATTATCTGCTGCCATAAGCGACATAGCAGACAGCACCATTATCCCTAATAGTGTTTTTTTATTATTTTTCATATTCATCCTTTATGCTTTTCTACGGCGTAAACCCAACAAGCCCAATAAAGCCATTAATCCGTAAGCGCTCCATGCACCGCCAGAAACTTTTATTTTATCGCTTTCCATACGATTTTCATGTTCTTGAATAACTTGGACTTTCACTTCCATATAAGGTGTTGTGCTGTTAAAACGTGTGGTACTGGTGACTAATTTAATTTTAAAAACATCTGCACCATGCCAAGCAGAATCTGGGGTATATACCAAATTCCCCAACTCATCTACGGTCAATTTTCCTTTAGAACGTGTATCGAGTTGCTCAATTTGCACACAACCTGCTTGCCATGCTTGGCCTGTCGGATTGTTTGGATAGACTTGATCACAAAATTCTTTAGGCACCAAATCACTATCACCCAACAAATCACTCACCGACATTTTAGCAATTTGACCCGCCAAAATATCTTGACCTATAAGCCCCATAGTTTCAGGAACCATCACCTCTATTGCACCACGGTCACATAAGGTAATATCTGACTGACGGTTTTTACCGCGCTGATCTGAAGCAGCACAACCGACTACCGTATTATCCCCCAGTTGTAATTGCCCCTGATTCAACACCACAGAATCTTTCAGGCTGTTATAATTGAGCAATACGCGTGGGCGCATAAAGCCCAAGAATGAGTTTTCAGGAACTTGATATGGACAAAAGAGTGCCGTTTTATCTTGACTGAGGGTTTGGCATGCACCTTCAAGCAGATTACCTGCAAGCACCGAATTTGCAGTCCATAGCGTATTTGGATAGTTGCTATCGCCTGCTCCACAGCCTGCGCCGACTAAATTATTTTGCAATCTTGTTGCATCTGAACCTGCTTGCACACAGTTTGCTGCAGTATTCACACTCACAGGATGTGGATTACCCAAAATCACACTATTGGCAATATAGGCTTTACCCAAAGGTGCGTTGAGATACACACCACGGCTGTTACCAATCAAGCTAATGTTATTGACACCAATATCATCCAGCACATTCATGACATAGCCTTCATTTGCAGTAAAAGTACTGCTCACGATCATATTCCCCATACTAGGAAAGGCTTTGATTTCTTCATCTGCCAAACTTGCTGCAGAATAGAGATTGGCTGAAGCAACTGATATGGTTTTGTTGCCTTTAAATACTGAAGTTGTAATCACAAAGCGTGGGAATTGCGTATAAATGACGCCACCTTCCTGCGCTTGGTTAGCTTCAAGCAAGCTATTTTTGATCTCAATAAAACCTGCAGGGATCTTCTCGTCAGTCATTTGTGCGAGGTTATAAATTGCCCCACCTTGATTGGCTACACCCTGACTCAGTTTCACATAGTCTAAAATTAAATGTTCATTATTATAAATCAGACCACCTTGTTGCTGACGACAGCGTTCCTCACCGCAGCCCTGTAAAGTTAATTCTTTTAAAGAAACTTTTAAGAAACGATCCTTGCTATCTTCAATGTGGAAAATTCGCTCATTGCCGCGCATCTGAATCGTAGCATTATTCAAACCTGGGGCAGTTTTATCATTCAGACTACTGTCATAGGTGGTTTTAATTTCAAGGTTTTCTGTAATTTTAAGTTGAGTATCAATTTGATAGACGGCTTTCTTTTCTAATAAAATCACACTTGAGGCATTTTTGCCGCCACAGCCCAAATAGCCTTCTTCGGGCATGCCTAAATTAATATACTCAATGGCTTCACGCAAAGAACATTGTTGATCATCTGCTTTGGTGTCAGCAGTGGTGGTGACAATGATATTACTACTATATGCATGACCTGCGATAAACAGCATACCAATGCCGATGCTCTGCTTGAGCATAAGCGTACTCCTTGTAATTTTCTTTGTTTTTTTTCTTCTTTAGTTGCAAATTCCCTGCAACTTCGAATTATTTTCCGAATAATTTGGCATAGCTTGCGCAAATTCTCAAGTAATTTTAATTTTTACCGATATTCGTCAATTAAAGCATAAATCTGACGCAGGTTTGCTCCACTTAATTTCGTTTTCTCTCCTTTAAGTAATTGCACCAACTGTTCAAGGCTTTGCAGCAAAATCGAGGTCTGCTGTGGGCCATGTAACAACAAATAATCAATAATTTGTGGGTCGATGATAATCCCGCGACGCTCTAACACGGAACTCACTAAAGCTTGTCGGTCTGCATACAAACTGCCTGAAGGCACTTTAACACTCACTGCCTGCGTCAAACGTGATTGCAAATCGGGCAATTCAAGCTTTAATTCAATCGGTGCAAAACGTGATGAAAACACCAACTGACCACCAACCTCATTGCTGTAATTGATTAAGTGAAACACCGCACGTTGCCAATGTGGTACACCACTAATCGCTTCAATATCGTCTAAAGCAACCAAATCATAACGGTCTAAAGAGGTAATTGCTTCTGTTGGGGCATCCAATAATTCAAGTAAGGATACTTTAATAGCTGATTTGCCAATTTCTAAATAGGAATCGCAAATTGCAGACAATAAATGACTTTTGCCTGTGCCCGCACCACCATAGACATAAAAGCGATTGACCAATCCTGCATGAAGCTGTCGAACTGCATCAATCACATGCCCCCAACCCGGACCAGAAAAATCACTGATCCGTGCATCTAATTGAGGCTCGATATCTAACTGCAGTTGACGCATAGAATTGTAATCACCTAGGAGTTTTGCTGATCTGAGGGCTTTATCTTACTTGATTTTTCAGTCTGTTGCAGTGAATTTGCTGACTGAGGATCAAGCTCAATATCAATATGAACTTGTGCTGTATCAATGCTGATGTCACCCGATGCACCATCTTCCGACACCACCACAGGTTGCCCATACAAATAACTTTTTTCGTAAAAATCACGTAAATGACGCAGTAAAACCACAATCACTGCTGCTACTGGTAAAGCAATCAACATACCCATGAATCCAGCCAGTTGTGCACCTGCTAAAACAGCAAACACCACCGCGACTGGCGAAAGCCCGATTTTATCACCCAATAAAAACGGTTGTAGAATATAGCCTTCCACCGCCTGTCCAATCATAAAGACCACAAGGACTAAAACCAATTGCATCCAGTCAATGCCAAATTGTAGGAAAGTGGCAATAATGGCTGCAACAATCCCTACAGCGAAACCTAAATACGGAATAATACTAGCAAGTCCCGCAACCATCCCAATAATCAAACCGACTTCTAAACCAATCAGTTGCAATCCAGTCGCATAAACGACGCCCAACAAGATCATCACCAAAAACTGACCTTTAACGAAAGCACCTAATACACTGTGACATTCTTGCACCACAGCTAAAGTGCTTTGCTCATAAGGACGCGGAATTAAGCGACGCAGGCTGTCGAGCATACGCTGCCAGTCGAGTAGAAAATAGAAAGCAATAATTGGAATCAGCACTACGGTACCACCAATTTGAATAAAATTCAGACCAGACTGTGCAACACTCAATAACATGGCCTGAATACTATCGGCACTATAATTGGTTTGCACATAATCCATGACGATGCTGCTCATGTGCGAGGTATCAATTTCCATTTCTTCAATATGAAAAGTCGAAGACACCCACGGCAAGAAGGTCGAATTGATCCAGTTAATACCGACAGGAATACTGTCACGCGCAATCATCAACTGCTTCCAAACCAAAGGAATGATGTACCAAACTGCCAAAGTCAGCGCGATGCCAATCCCAATAAAAACCAAACTGATAGATAGCCAACGTGGCAAACCGACTTTGCAAAATTGTTCAACCAATGGGCTAAATAAATAAGCCATGAAAAATGCAACAACAAAAGGAATGACAACCGGTTTTAATAAGTACAGCACCCAAAGGAGCAGAACTATCCCAGACAGGATAAAAATGCGACGCAAGGTACGATCGACCATAGAAATTCGCCTTTTTTCAGTTTATTCGTTATAGAAGTTAAAATATTTGAATAAAGATAGCATTTTAGCGCATAAATAACATAAGAGTTTCGTATATTCAGGTATAATCGCCCCGCGAATGCGGAGACTTCATTATGAGCAACTCAACTTCTAACCCAACCACTGGTTTAAGCTATAAAGATGCTGGTGTCGATATTGAAGCGGGCGACGCGTTAGTCGATCGTATCAAATCTGTCGCTAAGCGCACGACTCGTCCTGAAGTGATGGGTGGATTAGGCGGCTTTGGCGCACTTTGTAAAATTCCGAAAGGTTATGAAGAACCTGTGCTCGTATCTGGCACAGATGGTGTAGGAACTAAATTACGTTTAGCGTTGAACCTAAACCGCCATGACACAATTGGTCAAGATTTGGTGGCAATGTGTGTAAATGACTTACTGGTGTGCGGTGCTGAACCTTTATTCTTCTTAGACTACTATGCAACAGGTCACTTAAATGTAGACGTTGCAGCCAATGTTGTTACAGGAATTGGTAAAGGCTGTGAGCTTGCAGGCTGTGCGCTTGTAGGTGGTGAAACTGCTGAAATGCCAGGCATGTATGAAGGTGAAGATTACGATCTTGCAGGCTTCTGTGTGGGCGTGGTTGAGCAAAGCAAAATTATTGATGGCTCTAAAGTAAAAGCTGGTGACGTTCTGATTGGTGTCGCTTCTTCAGGTGCACACTCAAACGGTTACTCTTTACTTCGTAAAATTTTAGACGTAAAAAATGTTGATTTAACTCAACTGGTTGATGGTCGTCCACTGGCTGACGTTGCCATGGAACCAACACGCATTTATGTCAAATCAATGCTTGAACTGTGCAAACAAGTTGATGTGCATGCTATGGCGCACATTACGGGTGGCGGTTTACCAGGTAACTTACCACGTGTATTGCCAAATGGTGCGCAAGCAGTGATTGACGAATCATCTTGGGAATGGCCAGAACTGTTCAAATTGTTACAACGTGAAGGCGGTGTAGAACAGTTTGAAATGTATCGCACCTTTAACTGTGGTGTAGGTATGGTTGTTGTTGTAGATGCCAACGATGCAGACAAAACAGTTGAACTTCTCAACAGCCTTGGCGAAAAAGCTTGGGTGATGGGTCATATTCAAGACAACGCCGAATCCGTTGAAGGCGCAGATGAAAAAATTCGCGTAATTTTTGCGTGATTTGACTCAGATGATCAAAATAGCTGTCCTCGTTTCAGGCAGCGGAAGTAACTTACAAGCCCTGATAGATGCCAATCTTTCAGGGCAAATTGTTGGGGTTATTTCCAATAAGCCTGATGCTTATGCTTTACAACGCGCTCAACAAGCAGGGATTCAAACTGCAGTGATTGAGCACAAACAATATCCGAGTCGTGAATTATTTGATGATGTCATGCATCAACAATTACTTGCATGGGATGTTGATTTGGTGGTGCTTGCGGGCTTTATGCGTATTTTAAGTGCCAAATTTGTGCACGCTTGGGAAGGTAAAATGCTCAACATTCATCCTTCACTCTTGCCGCATTATAAAGGCATGCACACCCATCAACGTGTACTCAATACAGGCGATACTTTACATGGTTGTACCGTGCATTATGTCACTGCTGAATTAGATGCAGGTCAAGCACTGGCACAAGGTGTGTTGCAAGTAAACATCCACGATGATGCCGAAAGCTTGGCGAACCGTGTGCATGTGTTGGAGCATTTGATTTATCCGCAAGTGGTTGAATGGATTTGTAACGGAACCATTCAGCACACTGCGCAAGGTGTGATGTATCGCCAACAACTGTTACAACAACCTGTGCAGTTTTGCAATTTTTAAATATTCTTTAAGTATGTAGCTTTTGATATATACGAAAAAACGCCTGTTGATCAGGCGTTTTTTATGGTTCGTATTTGGTTCAGACTGAATTAAACAGAAGCAGCTTTACTCTGCTGTGCTTGAATCAAATCTTTAATCAACTGCACCGTCGCTTCAGGTTTTTCTAAAGGGAACATATGTCCACCTTCAACCACCTGATAAGCAATGTTGAATTTCTTGGCGGTAATTTGTGGGAAACCTGCTTTTAAGAACGGCCCTTTTTTTGCAATCACCAATTCTGTCGGCACTTGCAGTTTTGCTTGCGGTAACCACCACAGTGATGGATTGGTTCTAAAAATATTGACCTCGTCCATTTTTGGAATGGTCAATTGTACCCCGCCTCGTACATGGTCATCAGTCAAAGCATGCTCGATATAAGCCTGAAAACAGTCGGCATCAAAATCTTGATAAAAACCTTTCGGACGCAATAAGTCTGCTGCTTGCTCACGACTTTCCCAATGATCACGACGGCGCAAAGACAAAGATGCAGGCGACAGTTGATCTACTGCTTTAAGCTTAAACATTTTGGCAAAATGTAAAAACACCGATGCTTTACCCATAATTAAAGGTGGATCAAGCATGATCACTTGTTCAAATAATTCAGGGCGTTGTAAAGAGGCTTGAAACGACAACACTGCACCTAAAGAATGCCCCAACGCAATCACTTTACGTCCCTGAGCTTGACGTACAACACTATCAATCACTTGTTGGGTTAAGCTTTGCCAATGATTATCAATCGGATAACGCTTATCTGGCCCCAACAAAGGGACGTAAATCACATCGTAATCATCTTTAAGTAAATCAAACAGTTTTTGATAAACCTTCGATGGCACGCCATTGGCATGCGCAAAATGAATCAGTGGTTTCATTGTAATTTCGCGTTTTGCTCAGTCTGAATATGTTGAGATAAAGAAGTGGCAAAGCCCTCTCCCACTGCTGCACCCATACGACCCAACACAGAGTCTAAAGGACTATGTTCAATGGTATAGTTCACTGTTTTATCTAGGTTTAAATCACGCTTCAGGCTATTTAAACTGCCAATCTTATCGGCAATGCCTAAAGTCACGGCTTGCTCACCTGTCCAGAACAGACCTGAGAAAATCGCAGGATCTTGTGATTTCAGTTTCGCGCCGCGTCCATCTTTCACTGCTTGAATAAAGTGGCCATGCACATTATCTAATACGGCTTGCACATGTTTTTTCTGTTCAGGATCAACAGGTTGTGTCATCGACAATAAGGCTTTATTTTCACCTGAGGTCATAGTACGATCTTCCACACCCATCTTCTGCATTAAACCGCTCAGGCCGTAATTTGGCATAATTACGCCAATTGAACCCACCAAACTAGATGGATTGACAATAATTTCATCTGCAGCAGAGGCAATATAATAGGCACCTGAGGCACCAGTATCGCCAATGACAGCATACAGTTTTTTATCCTGATGCTGTTTTTTCAGATATTGAATTTCTTGCCAGATTTCATCGGACTGTACAGGTGAACCGCCAGGTGAATTGATGTTCAATACAACGGCTTTACTGTTACTATTTTCATAGGCTTTTTTCAGCGACTTAATGGTGTCGTTGCTATTCACACTTTGCTTATCTGATGCAATCGTTCCAACAATATCGACTACTGCTATGTGCGGACTCGCCGCAGATGGATTCGTCGTCGTAGTACTGCACCCTTTGCCCATTATCACCAACAGTAAAAATATATAAGCAAAAGTTAAAAACTTAAAGAAAATCCCCCAACGACGTGCACGACGTTGTTCTTCAACTGAAGCTAAAACAGCTTTTTCTAATAGTTTCCACTCATTGCCTGTGGGCTGCTGTGCTTGTGGAGATATTTGTTGTGATTCATTTTGTGGTTTTGGTGGCCAATCGGACATGAAACAATCCAAAAAATAGTAAATTTGCTCCATTATATACACGGAATTGGCAAAAACTGTCTAAAGCCTGTATTTTCTCCTATAATATTTTACATCTTTATCCTTTCTATCAATTGATGCTGTCGTTATGACCGAACCTGCACCGACAACGGCTTTATCGCGCCTGCTTGATTTTGTCAGTCGACAACCTTTAACAGTTGCGCGTTTTTTTGCAAAATCTTTGGCTTTTTTGGTCAATACACTGCGTTTGAGTAAAACCTCTCAAACTATTCAACTCAATCTACAAATTGCGCTTCCTGAGCTGAACTCACAACAACGCGAACAGATTACCCAGCAAGCAATTCGTAACGAACTGACCTCTTATTTTGAGTTTTTTCATATTTGGGGATCAAGCAATCAAAAAAATATTCAAAGAATCCATCAGGTACATGGTTTAGAACTATTACAAGATGCACTGGCTGCACAAAAGGGTTTGGTCTTAATTGTGCCGCATTTTGGCACTTGGGAAATTATGAATGCGTGGATCGCTCAATATACGCAAATGACCATCATGTATAAACCTGTCAAAAACCCTGCGGCAGATGATTTTGTGCGCCAAGCACGTAGCCGTGAACAGGCACATTTAGTCCCAACAGATGAATCTGGGGTACGTCAAATTTTTAAAGCACTCAAACAAGGCGGAACCACTGTCATTTTGCCAGACCATACCCCAAATATAGGTGGTGAGATGATTCCTTTTTTTGGTATTCCGTTGGAATCGAGTAATTTAAGCGCCAAATTGATTCAGAAAACTAAAGCAAAAGCTTTGTTCTTATATGCGTTAAGAAATGCAGATCAAGGCTTTGATATGTATATCGAAGCGATAGATGAGCACATTTATCAGTGTGATGCCAATGCAGGGACAGCTATTATTCACCGTGCAATTGAAGATTTGATCCGTCGTTATCCTACACATTATCACTGGAGTTATAAACGCTATAAAGCCCATCCAGATTTACGCGGGGTCTATCATAAACCTGTGCAAGAAGCCTTGGCAGATGTGCAGGCTGTACGTGCCCAGACACAGAACCAAACTAACGCTGCAACCACAATTTCTGCTGCCGATACGGCTGTATAAGCATACGCTGTTGTGCATCTACAGAAAAACGTACGCTGCCTTGTTGTATGGTGTTCATGAACGGAATATTGAGCGCAGCCAAGCGTTGCTGAACTAAAGAACTAGGATGTCCATAACGATTATCAAAACCTGCAGATGCCACGGCCAATTTGGGTTTAAAATGTGCTAAAAAATCATAGGCAGAACTGTGCTTACTCCCATGATGACCCAAAATTAACACATCTACTTTTAAATCAGGATATTCCTGCAACAATTGATATTCAGTTGCCCAACCTGCATCGCCCATCACTAAAAAATGCTGATATGGCTGTGCGGATGGCACTGAAATATACAACACACATGACAACTCATTTTGTTGCTGTGCGGCATAAGGTAATTGACTCGGTTTAGGAGATAAAACTTGTATCTGTACCTGATGTGGTAAAGACCACTGTTGCCCTTGCTGACACAAATTAAACTTGCTATTTACTGCCACATCTACGGTCTGATTGGCAAAGACATGCTGAATATTGACTTCATTTTGCAAATAAGAAAATGCACCGCTATGGTCTTGATCTAAATGGCTTAAAATCACCAAATCCAGTTGCTTGACGCCATGTACCGCTAAAAATGGACGTAAAATTTGCTGTCCAATACTAAACTTACTTTCATCATAAGAACCGCCCACATCAATCATCATATTGTAATGACCTGAACGTAAAAATAAAGCTTGTCCCTGCCCCACATCGAGTACTGTTAATTCAAATGGTTGCCGCTGGCTATCTACTACAACCAACGGAACAAAACACAAGATTGCCCAAGTTTTAGGTAATACCGATTGTGGTAAAAATAGCAGAAATAAGCCTAGACAAAGACAGACATATACCACCACAGACATCGACAAAGTATGCAACTGTGGTGCAAAAATGGTTTCCATCCCCTGAAAAATCAAGCGCAACAAAGCCATAGCTAGATCATTCAATTGAAACAGTATTGACGCCAAGGGTTCAAAAATAAAAAAGCAAATTCCTGCCAAAACATCTAAAGGCACGATCAGCATACCAATCAATGGAATTGCGATGATATTAATAAGCGGTGCAATCCACGCCACTTGTTTAAAAAACACAATCACCAAAGGAAATAAGGCAATAAAAATTTTCCATTGCGACTCGATTAGAATTTTGCTGGCATGTTTCAGTTGCTGCCAACGATTCAGCTCTATACGTGGTTGCGCACTCAAGCTCTGATAAATACGCAGTAGAATAAAACAGGCCCCGTAAGACAGCCAAAAAGCAGCAGACAGTACACTTAAAGGATCAAACCATAATAATAAGGCAGCACTATAAATCAGCAAGGCAAAGCCTTGAAGCTTCTGCTTCAGCACTAACATTACTGTCACTAGACTGCACATCAGCAAGGTTCTTAATGCAGGAATTTCAAAACCGACAAAGGCGGTGTACAGCAATACACAACTTAAAAATGGCAACATGAGCAAGTATTGTTTAGGCATCCACAAATACCAATGCGGACGGTAATACCTAATCAGCTGACGTAATGCCCAACATAGCATGCCTGCAAAAATCAGCACATGTGGCCCTGAAATAGCCAATAAGTGGCTAATTCCAAAACGCTGAAACTGTGCTTCAGTTTCTGCATCTAATAGGCTTTTATCTCCTGTGAGTAATGCAAGAATTAAACCTTGATGATGCAAAGGTTGCTGCTGAATAAACAGTCGAATTTGATAACGCTGCTGTTCAATCCATAATCGAAATTTTGCCCATAGCGTCTGTTGGGCACGCCAATGTTGTGTAAACCCCATGGCATAAATTTGTTCAGCCGAGATAGGCTGAATCTGCTCAACCCGAAAACCACTCATAATATTTTGCTGTAAATACCACCGCTCTACATCAAATGCACCTGCTGTGGCATAACTATGCGCAGGGCGAATTTTTCCACTTAATTTGTAATAGTGTCCAAGTTCTAAATTTTGCTCTTGATCTACCTGAGTTTGTGCTAAAGTTGCTAACCATGTCACTGTTTGAGGATGTCGGTTTAACACCTCAACCCTTTGTGAAATGCTGTTGTCATTTAGCTGATTTAACTGTCTGACATAAACCACGACTTCAGCAAATTCAGGTTGTAGTTCACGCCATTGCAAACGCTGCTGCATCTGCGTATCCGCATAGATCAAACCGAAAACAAGACTCAAAACACCTGCCACTCCTACATTCAAACATTTCCAATAGATTGAAGATAAGCGAGCTTGCAACAAGTATTGCACAACGATACTGCATAAAATCAGTAAAACCATTGCACTAGGCATGGAAGTCAATGAATGTATTGGAAAAGAAGAAGAACGTATTCCGACACAGGCGATCCCAATCACCCAAGCTAGTCCCATCAATTGCAGCATGAATATTAAACTTATTATTTTTATTGGCATGCATCATAAAGCCCACCGAAGTGGGCTTCAACAAAACAATCTTATTCCAGCAATTGCTATTTTAAACGCAATCGCTTTTGAGCGGCTTTACGAGCTATGCCCCTAAGCATCTACCCAAACACCATCTTGCATGTGCAGAATGGTATCGGCAGATTTTGCCAGTTCTTCATCATGGGTCACAATCAGCATCGCCATGTTAAATTCACTGCGTAATTCACGCAGCAATTCAAAAATTTTAACTGCAGTTTTGCGGTCTAAGTTTCCAGTAGGCTCATCGGCAAGCATGAGTGCGGGTTTCGCCACCAACGCACGTGCCAATGCAACACGCTGACGTTCCCCTCCAGAAAGCTCACCCGGTTTGTGGGTTAAACGATGCGACAAACCGACACGCTCAAGCAGATACTCTGCCTGTGCCTTCACCTCTTTATAGTTCGTGCCTGCGCGTAACATTAACGGCATCGCCACATTTTCAAGCGCACTAAACTCAGGCAATAAATGGTGAAACTGATAAACAAAACCGAGGTATCGATTACGCAAATAGCCGCGTTCAGCTTCGCCTAAATTGTCAAAACGCTGCCCATGTAAAAATACTTCGCCTGTGCTTGGACGGTCTAAACCACCCAACACATGCAATAAGGTACTTTTGCCCGAACCACTCGCTCCGACAATCGACACAAACTGCCCTTGCTGAACTTGTAAATCTAGACCACGAATCACTTCAACAGTGGTTTTGCCATCGGTAAAGTGTTTAGAAACTTGCTTGGCTTCCAGAACAATCTTACTCATAACGCAATGCCTCTGCTGGTTGAATTTTCGCGGCACGTAACGCAGGGTAAATCGTCGCCAAGAAACTTAAAATTAACGACAAGCTCACAATCACCACCACATCTTGCCATCTTAAATATGAAGGTAAGTAGTTGATAAAGTAAGCATCAAATAAATTTAGCCCTAATACATTATTCAACCATGCAATAAAACCACTGATACTAGACGCGAAAATAATCCCCAAGATTGCACCTGAAACCGTACCAATAACCCCAATGACCGTACCTTGCACCATAAAAATTTTGGTAATCGTGCTTGGTGATGCACCCAAAGTTCTTAAAATCGCAATATCCGATTTTTTATCGGTCACAACCATCACCAAAGAAGACACGATATTAAATGCAGCCACCAAAACAATTAGGAATAACAATAGGCTCACCATCGCCTTTTCCATTTGAATGGCGCTAAACAAGTTGCCGTGCGTATAAGTCCAGTCCGAAGCATAAAAATTGGCAGGTAGCTCTTGCACAATATCTCGAGATACTTGTGGTGCAGCAAAAATATCATCCAGTTTTAAACGTACACCTTGCGCACCATCGGGTAAACGCAGCAAAGTCGAAGCATCATTCAGGGCGATATATCCCATCATCGAATCGACTTCTGCACCAATACTAAAAATACCAACCACTTTGAAGCGTTTAAAACGCGGTACAACCCCTGCAGGGGATGGCGTTGCTTCAGGTAAAACCAAGGTGATGCTGTCGTTTAAACCCAAACCCAAGGCATCAGTCATTTGTTTGCCCAAAACAATACCGAACTCACCCTTTTTCAGATTGTCGATACTGCCTGCAACCATGTGGTTTTGAATGATGGATACTTTCTTTTCGTATTCGGGTTCAATTCCCGTGACCATAATGCCCGACACTTGCCCTTGTGCAGTCAACATGCCTTGCAATTGCGTAAATGGTGCAGCACCAACAACATGCTTATGTTGCTCAACTTTCGTTGCAAGTTCTGGCCAATTTGTTAAAATTTGTGTTGATGAAACAGTGGCTTGAGGTATCATGCCCAAGACACGATTTTTTAATTCACGATCAAAACCATTCATGACCGAAAGTACGGTAATGAGGACGGCAACACCCAAAGTTAGACCGATCATCGAAACTAAGGCAATAAAAGAAATAAAGTGGTTACTGCGCCGAGCGCGCGTATATCTCAACCCTATATATAGCGAGATTGGTTTAAACATACCATCAAGTCCGAGGTAATACATTATGGAAAATTTACAGCATCAAAGCGTCGCGTCTGAACGTCGTGTCATGTCACGAATTGATGCTGCCCTGAGAATCAATTACCAGATCATTTCTGACGATGTTGCGCTGAACGACCCTTACGATGCTAATTTTGTTTTACCGCGTTATTTTCTACTACTCGCAGAATTAGATCAATTTGATCATGCATTAAACTACGAATTAGAACAATTAACTGAAAAAGATCAACAAATTGCTCGAATCTTATCCTTATTCAACCAAAAATTAAACCTTATTACAGGGTCTTTATACGATGCAATTGTACAAAGCATGTTACCTATCCCTGAACAGGTCAATTTTTCAGAAAGTGGTTTCAGTTTTTATAGTGAACGTGAATTAAACACGGGCAGTTATATTCATGTCACGCTCAGCCATCCTGAAAACTTTTTCCATATAGCCGCAACCGCGCAAGTGGTTTACAGCCGTGAAGAAGAAAATGGACAATATCGTACTGGGGCGTATTTTATTACTCTACACCCTCAAGATCGCGTCAAACTTGCAGAAGCCGTTGCTTTAAAACAAGCATAATCTAAGAAATAAAATAAATCATTTCTGCATGTTCGCGTATATAAAATCACGTGGATAACGCCATCTTTGCATATCGTTAGGATGGTGTTTTGATTTTCTGAGCCAATGCCCGACTTGCTTTAAGATCACGATAAAAATACAGCACTAAGCCTGACAATAAAACCAAAGCGCCCAAAAATACCATGACCGATAAAGCTTCTTGATTGAGTAAAGCACCAATCAACAAAGCAATCATTGGCGTCATGACGGTGGTTAAAGATAAGGTGGTCGCCTGAATATTCTGCACCAATTTAAAATAACAGAACATTGCAATCAAAGAAGCCATGATCACGGTATAAAGTAAAGCTGCGATAGATTTAAGACTCGGCAAACTAGTCGGTACATATTGCCAAATAAACGGCACAATACATAAAGCCGCAATGGTTGATACCAAAATCGAGCCAGTTGCCTGTGCTACAGGTTCAACTTGCGCATTAACTTTTTTCACCCAGAAAATAGACATGGTGTAGGTCAATACACTAAACAGCATTAAAACAATACCCAGAGGATGCACATGCTGTGTTTCGCCGCCAAAGCAGATGATGCCAAGCCCTAAAATGGACACTGTCATTCCGATCCATTGAATACGTGCCAAATGCAACTGAAACACAAAACGACCAATCAAACCTGCTATGATGGGGGTCAGACCAAACATCAGGGCGATAATGCCTGAGCTTAAATAAGCGGTGGCAATGTAGGTGAAAATTTGTGAACCGATCAGACTAAACGAACCTGCCAAATAACTATGCCACGCTTGTAGATGATGTGGAAATTTCACTTTTAACAGCAGCAATAAAATAATAGCTAAGGGCAAAGCAATGAAAAAACGTAGCACCAAAGCCCAAAGCATGTGTAAATCTGACACACTCCAGACAATTGCCAAAGGCGTTGTTGCCCAAATGAAAACCAATAAGGCATAGGTCATCATAATATTGGTTTTAGAAGGCATGCGTGACTCGTATTAAGCAGTTTTACGTTTTTGCTTTTGGATGGTTTGATCTAGACTACTTGAAAACTCACGTTTATCACGTTCTGAAATAGGTGCTGGCCCACCTGTTTGTACGCCTGCACCACGCAAAGTATCCATAAAATCACGCAAATGCAGACGCGCTTTCACATTGGCAACAGTATAAATTTCACCACGTGGATGAATCGCTATTCCGCCCTTTTCAATCACTTGTGCCGCTAGTGGAATATCCTGCGTGATCACAATGTCGTGTTCCTTCATGCGATCTACAATTTCCTGATCGGCGGCATCGGCACCATGCATCACTTGAATAGAGTTAATCCGTACCGAAGGCGTAATCCCGACCGATTGATTGGCAACAAAAGTGACTTCAAGTTGGTAACGATCTGAAGCACGTAAAATGACTTCTCTTAGAATTTTAGGTAATGCATCTGCATCAACCCAAAGTTTAAATGGCAGCACTGTGCAACCCTGATAATAATATGCGACTAGTGTATCAAACTCATTACATTGCAGTATGTTTAAAATGCTCAGAATTGCATGCTAAAGTGTAGATGGATGTGATTTTGTTTCTGCTGCATCGCTGTCCACAATCTGTACAAATGCAGTGGCATTACATGAAATTTCAGCCAAAGACTTGAAAAATCGAAATAACCCTCGATCTAAGAGTAAAGAAAAGAACCCAACATCTCAAAGTGCTTATGAACAATCAAAATAGACCAGAAATCATCCGCATTGAAGATCAGAACTTCGGCAGCCATGTTGAACATTGGAATTTACTCACGGATGAACCCTGCACCGAAGTTCCAAAATGGTTAGGACTGGCTCTAGATGCACCAATTATGCCAATGGGTTTATGCCGCCAAGAAGCAGAAATGGATCAAAGCACATGGCTGATTCAAGGCCCAAGCAAAGAGGCAATTCAATTGACACAAGTGATTGCGGTTGAAAATAACAAACCACAAGCTGTAAAAACGGCTTTCCCTTGCTTTGAAAGTCCTTACAAAGTTGAAGCTAAAATTGAACGTATCATTAGCTGCAAATCTAACACTCAAGCGGTGCTTCGACTCAATTTAGGCAACAACAGTATTGTCTATGCTTTTGACAGTTTATACAGCGTCAACCATCAACAATACCAAAAAGATCAAACCTACTGGGTGCATTTAAACGCATGGGCGTATGAACTTGAAGCTGTTGCTGAAGGCGAACAATTGGTGGTCGATGATCCTGCGTCAATTAAACACCATCGTGCGCTGAATGATATTTTAGCAGCCAATGATGGTGTTGCACCTGCCAATCTGCAAGAACAAATTGACGCATGGCAACCTAAGTCCGAAGATGACAAAGCACCTGTAACGGTGGATTTTTCTAAAATGGTCGCATATTTATATGGCGAAAATATCGGTCAGGAAGATGAAGCTTGGTTTCAGGGCAATGTTGTTGGTAAAACCAGTTTTGAATTCATGAATCAAGCCTATACTGTTTATGATGTCACTCTAATTCATGATGAAAATCAGCCTGCGATTTTAATTCGTCTTGCAACTAAAAATCCTGCGCACCAAAACTTTGAAATTGGACAATACATTCGTGGCAATATTTGGATTCAAGCCAATATTCACAATATAAAACAGTAGTTTATTAAAAATAAACCTCAAAGTAGCTGTCTAAATAATAAATTCATATTCATCATCCCCCCATCCTCGCCTTCTCCTCAGGGAGAAGGAACTTTCAATACTTATTTCACTGATGGCTTATAATCAATTTTTGATTGTTAAAAGCGTGCTATTGATAGTATGAATATATTGATGCTTATTTAAGCATTTTAAATTCAAAAAAACGCAGTTATCCACAGCTTTAAATTTATTATAAATTCAAAATCAGCCATATTTTAAATCGAATATGTGGATAAGTTATTTTAAAACCCAAACATCTGCACCAAGCACCGTAGATAATCTGAAAGCCTTGAGTGGTGCGGATTTTAAAAATCAACACAGAATTAATTCATTATTGGCAGATATTATATTTAAAATAAAATTAGTACTTTATTTAATCAATTTTTTATGCTAAAAATATAGCCGTATTTAAATATTTAACGATAAATAGATCATCGGAAAATAATATCTATGAAAATCGTGCAAGAAGAAAACTTACAGCATGTAGAACATCAACTTGAGCAACGCTATCAGCTCGACCCGATGTCTTGCCTATTTTTTGCATTAGGCATGCTGCTCTCCGCCTACGGCTTACACTATTTTGTGTTCTGAGTTTCACTCATCAACAAGCCTCTATGACTTTTCACCTATTTCTATAAAAAAAAACCCAGCTAATTCAGCTGGGTTTTTGCTTTTTACTACTATCAATTAACCGTGACGTTTTGCAAAGTCATCCATAAAGTTAACCAAAGCTTGTACGCCATCTAATGGCACTGCATTATAAATACTTGCGCGCATACCACCTACAGAACGGTGACCTGCCAAGTTCAACAAACGGTTTTCTTCAGCTTCTTGCAAGAATTGTTTTTCCAGTGCGGCATCAGCCAAAGTAAACGGAACGTTCATAATTGAACGGTTTGCGCTATAAATTGGATTCGCGTAGAAATCGCTTGAATCGATATAACCGTATAATAATTTCGCTTTTTCTAGGTTAGCTTGATGAATCGCATCTACACCACCGTTTTGCAATAACCACTCAAACACTAAACCAGACAAATACCATGCATAAGTTGCAGGTGTATTCACCATGGAATCATTTTTTGCCTGTGCTGAATATTTCAAAATGCTTGGAATTTCAGGCTTGGCTTGATCAAGCAAATCTTCACGTACAATCACAATGGTTAAGCCTGCTGGGCCAATATTTTTTTGCGCACCTGCATAAATCAGACCAAATTTAGATACATCTAAAGGTGCAGATAAAATGCTTGATGAGAAATCACATACCAACGGTTTGTCTGTTTCTGGAATATTGGCAAACTGCAAACCACCAATTGTTTCGTTATCTGCATAATGCACATAGGCAGCATCGGCAGATAAGTTCCATTGGCTTTGTTCGCTAATGGCATGCTTACCTTCAATCTGAATACCCGCTTCAACGACATGAATATCGCCATAGCGCTGCGCTTCTTTTAAGGCTTTTTCAGACCAAATACCCGTGTGGATATAATCTGCCTTGTTGTTTTTACCCAACAAATTCAATGGAATCGCAGAAAATTGTAGCGATGCACCACCCTGCAAGAACAATACTTTGTAGTTCTCAGGAATATTCATGAGTTTGCGCAGGTCTGCTTCCGCTTTTTCAGCCATGGCAACATAGTCGGCACTACGGTGGCTCATTTCCATGATCGAAAGACCTTTGCCATGCCAGTCAAGCATTTCAGCTTGAGCTTTTTCAAGTACGGCAGTCGGTAATGCTGCAGGACCAGCACAGAAGTTGTACGCGCGCATGATTTTTCCTTTCAGAGTGAAACACAATAAAATGATGGCATTTAACCATATCTGGCAGGGTCTTGCACAAAATTATTTCAATCTATGAGCCAAGATAGAGTCAAAAAATCAATGTAGATTCGAGGGATAAATTTACTAAATCAAAAAAAGAGGTTGAAATGTGTGCGACAATATCTGTCGCAAATTGATCAAAAAACCACCCACTACTCCTAATTAAATGATATTTTAAATAAATATTAAAGGAGAAATAAACAATGACAACATTCCTCAATCACTTTAAGGTAGATAAAAATTTACTTGAAGTTGACTTCTTTGACCCTAATCTGGAAACAGATACTCGCTTATACATTGATAGTTATTATTTAACTCGTTGTGAGAACATACATTCCAAGTCTGCTCTGACTACTCAGCAAAATTTTATGAAATGTTTAATGGAAGCTCTTAAAGAAAAAGATGAAATTAAAGCAAGAAAATTATGCTCCCATTTTCCTGAGCCCAAATATACTGGCATTGGTGCAACTAAAGAAGGAGTAAATGGCAAAGGATCACACGATATTAAAGTTGAATATATACTCACATGCTTAAAGTCTTCTCAGGTAGCTCAGACAGGCTTATTAGAAGATCTTGAAGAATTAATATTAGTTGCAGATGGTATAGGTCCGGACACTATTTCAGATATAACGACTAGGGTCTGTTGACATTTCATAAATGGCTTGCGCTGTAGGCTAAAACTGAGCAGATCAGGCATGAAACGCAAGGAATAGCGAGATTATTGCTAAGTTTCATAACGCAATCTGAGAAAGTTTTAGCCACAGCCTTTCAGGGCGAGCATATTTTTTGCTGCTATTGCGTTATGTGCCAGTCATTTAAAATGACTAAATTTCCTGTCCCATGCCTTATAGCAGCTAAAAAATATGCGTTGCCGCAAACATAGACGAATTGTCAACAAACCCTAATATTTGCTTTAAACATTTTGCAGAATATACATTAGAACAATGTGAAAAATTAGGTATAGAAACGACTGAAACAAAAGAGGCTATTCATTTCTTTTGTGCAATCGATAACGAATGGAAAAAATCAAAATTTTCACTTCCTCACGCTCCTTGGGGGCCTAATAAAGTTGTTGGACCTGTAATTTTGTTACCTCAAAATATCTTGGAATCTATGATTAGCTATAAAACTAATTATTTTTTCACTAATATTAGACCTCTTGCGAAAGTAAAAAATTGTTTATACTCATCTCATGAAATATGAAAATTTAACAAGATTTAATGATGAAGAATTTAAACGACTTGTTGGAGTTCCTCGTCCATTATTCTTAAAAATGGTATCAGTGTTACAACATGCTGAACTTGCCAAGAAAAAATCTGGAAGACCTCATTCGTTGTGTTTAGAGGATCAATTGTTGTTAACTTTAAATTACTTACGCTGTTATAGAACTCAAATTGAGTTATCCGCCGACTATAACCTAGCTGAAAGTAATGTGAATCGTACGATTCAGAAAGTTGAAAATGCTCTGATTCAATCACGGATTTTCGCATTGCCGAAAAGGAATCAAAAGTTTAATGAGGGGGATTATGTAATCGTTGATGTTACTGAGTCACAGATTGAGCGTCCCAAAAAAACAAAGAAAATTCTATAGTGGTAAAAAGAAGAAACATACGCTAAAAACACAGGTCATTTTTAACCCCCAATTAAAGCAAATTGTAAGTATACAGATTGAAGATGGCAGAAAACACGATCTGAACATTGCGCGTAAGCATTTGAAGGAGATGATTATTTATCCTTATATCATGGCAGATTTAGCCTATAAAGGATTTCATCAGATTAAGAGTAAGTTACTCATTCCAATCAAGAAACCTAACAATTTATCATTACCCCAAATAGCAAAACAGATCAACCAAGAAATCAGTCGGCGTAGGATCACAATTGAACATATCAACGGCAAACTTAAACATTTTCGGATATTAACAGAACGCTATAGAAATAGACGGAAACGATTTGGTCTAAGAATGAATTTAATTGCTGGAATGGTGAATTGGATGCTCTTAAATTAACTTTCGTAAGAGATCTATTGCCACCCCTTTATTTAAAGAAGAAGTTTTACGTAGAGATGCTTCAGCAAGCTTTATTTATTCTTTAAAATCTGGCGAGAAAAGAGTGAATGTAAAAAAATGCGAGAGCAACATCCTGAATTTCGAGGGGGGAAAAAGCAATATGGATGAATTAATCGCAAAAAATCCAAGACTTTTAAAAGAATATAGAGAAAAAGTAGCTAAAAAACGCTATTTAAAAAGAAAAGGTAAAAAAAGAAGATTAGAGGACGCATAAGCGTGCTTTTTATAGACAAATGTACAAGAAACAATACTATAACTTTACACTAGTTCTATCTGCGGACCTTTGATTTATACTAGCGGGATAACATTACCGGCTTTAAATCAGTTTAGCGACTTTATGAACTTAAAGAAAAATAAAAGACAGCTTGTCTGGGGTTTAAATCTGCTTGCATCTATGATGTATGGCAGCTTTGCTCATGCACAGAGCATCAGCTTTCAGGATGCTGAACGTCAGTTGTTGCAAAATTCTTATAGCAGCCAAGCCTATCAAAGTCTGGAACAGGCTTCAAAACTTGAAGCTGAAGCAGTAAAAGGCGTAGGTCTGCCACGTGTCGACCTGAATGTTCGTGCCTATGCCTTTCACAGTGAAGTCGATATTCCATTAAAGCAATTTAAAAATAATCTGGAGAATTCACTCTCTCAAGGCGTGAATGGCCGGCTTAATGAGTGGGAGGCCAGTAATGGCGTGGATCTACCTGCAGGTATTACCGATCCACTGCGTGATGGACTTAACAATACTATTCATAGCGGAGTTGGTCTGATTCCGGATACGTCTAATGTCATCCTTGAAGATCAGGTGATTCGCCCCACTGTTTCCGTGATTATGCCAATATATACTGGAGGCCTCACCCGTAGTGCCAAAGAAATTGCCAATATTCAGGTCGGTCGTAGTCAGCTCAGCAACAAACAGCAGCAAGATACGCAGCGTTTTGAACTGATTCAAAGTTATTTTAATGTGCAGCTCCAAAAGCAATTGCATGCAGCTGCGCTGTTTAATCTGAATGCCATGCAGCAGCATTATCGCAATGCCTTAAAAATGGAACAGCAAGGTTTTATCAGTAAAGGCCAGCGTATGCAATTTGAAGTGGCACGTAATAATGCCGAGCGCAGCCAGCAAAATACGCAGGCCAATTTGAATGCTGCGCTGTTCCAGCTGAATAATCTGCTTCAGGAAAGTAGCATCACTGAGCTTTCGACGCCTTTATTTGTCAATAAAACCGAGCCACAGGCCTTAAATCATCTGCTAAAAACTTTTAGTCAGAACTCTGCGCTGATTCAAAAAATGCAGCTGGATACCCAATTGGCCCAAGCCAATGTGAAAGCCCAGCAAGCAGCGAAAAAACCAAATGTATTTGCTTTTGGCGAATATAGTCTGGATCAAAATGAAAACTGGATTGTCGGGGTTGCCGCACGCTATAACCTGTTTTCCGGGATCGATAAAAACAAGAATATTCAGGCTGCCGAACTCAAACGCTCTGCAACAGAACTGCTTACTGCACGCACCCAGCAGGAAATTGAAAATCTGATTTATAAATCTTATAGCGAAGCACTTAGTGCACAGCAAAGTGATGTACTTCTGGCACAAAACTTGAAAGCCGCACAGGAAAATTTACGCATCCAAGAATTGTCTTTTAAAGAAGATACGGGCACCGCCACACAGGTCATCGATGCACAAAATATGCTGAGCGGACTACGAGCTGAAACTGCCTTGAATGCTTACAAATATGTGATGTCACTGGCCACACTATTACAAAGCCATGGCTCGATTGCAGAATTTCCAACCTACATTCAACATGCCAACACCCACTATATTCGCTAATGGAGCCGAACATGAACGAAGATCAAAAACCCAATGATCCTGTGAATGAAGTGGCTTCATCCAGCGATACAGAAAAATCGCCTGCGCAACAGGTAGAAACAAAAACTGAAATAGAAAACAACGCGACGACTTCGACCGAGCAACAACAAGCTCCTGAAATCGCTAAAAAGAAAAAATATTTATTGCTCGCCCTGATTCCAGTTCTGCTGGCAGTCATCGCTTTTGGATTGTGGAAAAGCTACCAACCGGCTCCGCTTGAATTGCAGGGTCGTGTAGAAGCTGAAACAGTTCAGGTGGCGACCAAAGTGCCAAGCCGTATTGAAGAAATCTATGTAGAAGAAGGTCAGCGGGTCAAAAAAGGCGATGTACTGGTGCGCTTAAACAGCCCGGAAATTCAGGCCAAAAAACAGCAAGCCGCAGCGGCTTTACAATCTGCGCTGGCCTTACAATCGACTGCTGAACGTGGCTCGCAGGAAGAAAATATCGCCAGTCTGTATGCCAACTGGCAATCGCTGAAAGCACAGCAAAATTTAGCCAAAGTTTCTTATGAGCGTGGTGCAAATTTATTGAAGGAAGGTGTGATTTCACGCCAGCGCCGTGATGAATTGTATGCAGCCAGTCAATCAGCGGCGCAAATGACAGAAGCAGCGTATCAGCAATACGCACGTGCCAAACGTGGCAGCACCTCGCAGCAAAAGAGTTCTGCCGATGCACAAGTAGATATTGCCCAGGCTGCGCTGGATGAAGCCAATGCTTTAGAAGCAGAAACCCAATTAGTAGCACCTGTAAACGGAACGGTGTCTAAAACCTATGGCAAAGTCTCGGAGCTGGTAGCCACCGCAGTCCCTGTGGTCAGCCTGATTGAAGATCAAATGTGGGTGAGCCTGAATATTCGTGAAAACCAATATGCCCCATTTCAGAAAATGAGCAGTATTAAAGGTTATATTCCCGCCCTAGATAAAACCGCCACTTTTCAAATTAGACAGATCAGTGCTGAAGGTGAATTTGCCACCATTAAGACCACACGTCAAACCGGCGGTTATGATGTGCGCAGTTTTAAGCTGCATCTTGTACCCACACCAGCGATTTCTGAACTGAAAGTCGGGATGAGCGTGTTATTTAAACTGAAAGAGACCCGATAATGTGGACGGGTATATGGCGCGAACTGCGCTATCTGCTCAGCGAAAAATGGGATCTGTGTCTGGTCACGCTGGCACCTGCACTGGTGATTATTTTATTCAGCAGCATGTTTGCTCAAGGGAAATCGGATCATTTACCGATTGCGATTATTGATCAAGACCAGAGTGCGCTGAGTCAAAGCATTTATCAACATGTGGCGCTGAATCATACTCTTAAAATTGCTACGGTGTCGGAACAAACAGCTGAAATTGAGCGCCTGTTAAATCAAAATAAAATTTGGGGTTATATCCATATTCCAAGCGGTGCCGAGCAACGTCTGGTTCGTGCCCAGGATGCTGACATCAGTATTGCTTTTAACCAGAGTTATTTCAGTATTGGAAATACCATTTCCTCGGCCATGCTGGTCAGTACCCTACAAGCACTCGCTGAATTTAGCGGACAGCAATATCTGGGCAACCGACTCCCCTCTCTCGAAGCACCGTCACCGCATATTAAAATATCTCCGCTGTATAATCCGCAGCTGAATTATGAATTCTATCTGGAACCCTATGTCATTCCGGCAATTCTGCATTTACTGCTGTGTTGTTGTGTGGCATTTTCCGTCGGTCAGGAACTGAAGCGGCAGACCTTAACAAGCTGGATTAGCAACTCATCCATCTGGATGGCATTGCTGTCTAAGAACCTGATCTATGTGGCTATTTTTAGTCTATGGACCTGGATCTGGATGTTCTGGCTGATTGAAATTCGCGGCTGGTTTGTTGCCGGCTCGCTCGCTCTGATTCTATCGGCACAATTTCTGCTATATAGCGCTTATGCATTTTTAAGCAGTGCAGTGGTTCTGGCAACCAAAGATTTAAGTAAATCTTTTGGCATCATTGCGGTCTATGGTGGTTCATCTTTAAGTTTTGCCGGTGTGACTTTACCTTTAAATAATGCGCCCCTATTCACCCAGCTCTGGTCCAATATTATTCCGTTTACGCCCTATGCCAAATTACAAACTGAACAATGGGTGATTGGTAGTCCATTGCATATTTCACTGCAAGCTGGATTCATGCTGCTGATCTATGCCCTAGTTTACGCTCTGCTGGCTTATCTGTTTCTTAAAAAAATAGTTAAAGGAGCAGTCCAATGAAATCCCTCTGGTTTTACTATCTGCAAAGCTTTAAGGATATTGTCAGTCACGGCACGATCTTTACCACGCTTATTCTATCCGTCTTGTTTTACAGCTTTTTTTATCCAACCGCTTATCAGGCACAGCAGGCTGAAGCCTTACCGATTATTATTGTCGATGAAGAACAAAGTAACTTAAGCACCCGTATTATTGGTCAAGTGGCACAAAGCCCCAATGTGGAGATTGAGGCGATTACCGGCAATTTTTCCGAGGCCAAACAATGGGTGGAATCACAAAAAGCCGATGGTATTTTACTTCTGCCGGACAATTTATCGCAAAGCTTAAGGCATGGTGAAACAGGTGGCATTGGCCTGTATTTAAGTACAGCCAACTTTTTAGTAACCAAACAAATTGGTCTGGGCTTAGCCACATCAGTTGAGCAAACTTTGGCAGATTATACTGAACGCTTTGGCAAGGTCTCGGATTTTTCACCTGCCCTTTCTGTGCATCAAATTCCTTTATTTAATCCGCTGTCCGGCTATGGCAGCTATGTCTTTCCTGCGGTTGCACCTTTAATTATCCACCAAACCATTCTTTTGGGTTTGAGTATGCTGATTTTGGTATATCGGGAAAGAAAAATAGAATTAAACACAAATGCATTGATTGGGATGTGTTTAGCGGTCTTCACCATTGGTTGTCTGGGATGTTTCTATTTATTCGGCTTTAGCTTCTGGCTATTTGATTATCCGCGCGGTGGCAACCTGCTCGGGATGCTGCTGGCTGTTGCGGTTTTTATCTACACGATAATTGGCATGACCTGCTTATTTGCTAGTTTTCTGGATCTGCCGGAACGTGCGGGGCATGTCATTGTATTCACTTCTATTCCACTGTTCTTTTTATCTGGTGCGGCCTGGCCGCATGCTGCCATGCCCACCTGGATGCAAGTCGTTGGCGAAATCCTGCCCTCTACCCAAATTGTGCAGATGTTTATTCAACTCAATCAGATGGGTGTGCCTACAACACTGATCTTGCCTAAATTGCTCTATCTTGGAATGATCGGTAGCTTGTGCTTTTTTTTGGCTTATCGACGTTTAATTTCTGGTCATCAAAGCAGATAGAGCATTATAGCAATGCTCCTATTCCACTTATTTACCCGATTCGCCAAAGACTTGAATATTGAAATTATGAATCTTGTTGCTACCATTCGGCTTGTCAAAACTAACATCATACTGAACCAGATTTTCTGGATAGGCAATTTCATAGCTGACCTTATATTGCCCAAGCTGATCGGTTGCTTCTTCAATCTCTTTGGTCATTAAAGTCTTAGACTTGTATTCACCTTGAGGAATTGAACGTGAAAAGCGTTTCATCAGCTTTTCATTGTCCTTAAACTGGGTTTGCAACTGCGGCTCTAACTGATCCAAAAACTCGTCATACTTCCCATCACGCAAATCCTCATAGGCTAGCTGTGCCGCCTTTTCCTGTTCAGGACTCGGATCTGGAATATTGTCCATTGAATTACAGCCACTCAATGCAACCGCTGCTGCCAACAACATTAATTTGGTTTTCATCGCTTACCCTTATGCAGTCAACGTTTATAAAAAAGGACGCCGAAGCGCCCTTTTTATCAGTAAAAAACTTATTCTTCTACTGAATTTTCACCGTCTTTTTCCACTTGCTCAGTTTCAGCAACTGCATCCGTTTCAGCCACTAAAGATTCTGCACCTTCAATCGCTTCAACAAACTCGTCTTCTTCAACAGCTTCAATCGCTTCTACGCCCACCAATGTTTCGTTTTCACCCAAGCGAATTAAACGTACACCTTGTGCATTACGGCCTGTTTGCGCTACTTCAGATGCACGCGTACGCACCAAAGTACCACCATCAGAAATCAGCATCAGTTCTTTGCTTTCATCAATAGCAACTGCACCGACCAATTCACCATTACGTTCAGAGGTCTTAATGGCAATCACACCTTTACCACCACGTTTTTTGGTTGGGAAGTCATCTACAGGTGTACGCTTACCATAACCATTCGCCGAAGCACACAAAACTTCGCCTGTTTCTGGTACTACGACTAGCGATACGATACGGCTGATGAGTGCTGAATCTGAACTGTCTTCATCATCGCCATCGACTTCTACATCTTCTACATCTTCAACTTGTGCTGAACCGAAGCTGACACGCATACCACGTACGCCTTTGGCCGCACGACCCATTGAACGTACATCGGTTTCAGCAAAACGAATGGCTTTACCCTCATTAGAGAACAACATAATTTGCTGTTCGCCATCGGTAATTGCAACACCAATTAAGGTATCGTCTTCATTCAATTCAATGGCACGTAAACCATTCGAGCGCACGTTACTGAATTGTTCCAATTCAACCCGTTTTACCGTACCCGATGCCGTTGCCATAAAGACATAGAAGTTTTTACGTAAGGCTTCAGCTTGTGATGCAAACTCTGCAATGATCTCGTCATCTAAATCGGTTGCAGAAAGCTCTACACCCAATTGTTTCAATTGCACACGTAATGCGTCAGATAAATCATCACCATTTGCTAATTCAGTAAAGGCAGCTTCTAATTCTGCATATTGAGCGGCAATGATCGCGTTAGTTTGCAGATGTGCCGCATTGGCTTTCACATAGCTACGGAAGTCTGCCAAACGCTCGGTAAATTTCTTCGGTGCATCAATGACAGGTAAAATCGCGGTGATGGTTTCGTTCGCATCTAACGGCAACAAGTTCACCATTGGACGACCTTTCGCACCACGCGATGCTTGCGGCACTTCAAACACTTTCAGACGATAGACTTTACCCACATCAGTAAAGCACAGCACCGTTGCGTGATTAGAAGTCACAATTAAATGCTGCACATAATCGTCTTCTTTCATCGACGTTGCAGATTTACCACGACCACCACGACGCTGTGCTGCGTAATCTGACAATGGTTGAGTTTTTGCATAACCTGTTTGTGATACTGTCAGTACCACTTGTTCTTCTGGAATTAAATCTTCACGCGAGAAATCAATACGCGATTCTACAATTTCAGTACGACGTGCATCGCCATATTGTTGTAAAACTTGCGCCAACTCTTCACGAATCACGCCCATTAGCAAATTAAAATCATTTAGAATTGCAGTTAATTCAGCAATTTGTGCCAAAATTTCAGAATATTCTGCATGTAATTTGTCTTGTTCTAGACCTGTTAAACGATGCAAACGTAATTCTAAAATTGCGGTCACTTGCGCAGGTGATAAACGATAGACCTGACCATCTAAACCAAACGGGCGGTTAGGGTCTTCGCCTTCAATTTCATCTGGACGTACAGAAACTGAACCTGCTTTTTCCAATAACGCAACTACACCACCTGCTGCCCACTCGCCTGCCTGTAAACGCTCACGCGCTTCGGCTGGGTTGGCAGAAGATTTAATCGTTTCGATGATGGCATCAATATTGGCCAACGCAACGGTTAAGCCTTCTAAGATGTGTCCACGTTCACGCGCTTTACGCAACTCGAACATGGTACGGCGGGTCACTACTTCTTGGCGGTGACGAATAAATGCCGCAATAATATCTTTCAGGTTCATCAATTTTGGCTGACCATTGTCTAGGCAGACCATGTTGATGCTGAATGAGTTTTCTAACTGCGTATTTAAGAACAGGTTATTCACAATCACTTCAGCGTTTTCACCACGCTTCAGATCAATTGCAATACGCATCCCTTCTTTATCAGACTCATCACGTAATTCTGAAATACCTTCGAGTTTCTTCTCTTTCACCAGTTCAGCAATACGCTCAATGGTTTTGGCTTTGTTGACCTGATAAGGGATTTCAGTAAAGACGATGGTGGTACGACCAGATTTTTGATCTTCTTCAAAATGGTACTTACCACGAATATGCAAACGGCCTTTACCTGTACGGTAAGCATCAACAATGCCTGATTTACCGTAAATAATACCGCCTGTAGGGAAGTCTGGACCTGTGATATGTTCCATCAACCCTTCAATTGAAATATTTGGGTTGTCTGCATAAGCCAAACATGCATGCACCACTTCAGTCATGTTGTGCGGTGCCATATTGGTCGCCATACCTACAGCAATACCTGCAGCACCATTGACCAATAGGTTTGGAATACGAGTAGGCATCACTTGAGGAATACGCTCAGAGCCGTCGTAGTTATCTTCCCAATCGACAGTGTCCTTTTCTAAATCGGCCAACAGTTCATGAGTAAGTTTGCGCATACGGACTTCGGTATAACGCATGGCTGCGGCACTATCGCCATCAATCGAACCGAAGTTACCCTGACCATCGACCAATTGATAACGCAAACTGAAATCTTGCGCCATACGAACAATTGTTTCGTAAACTGCATAATCACCGTGAGGGTGATATTTACCGATGACGTCACCGACTACACGGGCAGACTTTTTGTAAGCTTTGTTGTAGTCATTGCCCAATTCGTGCATTGCGAATAGCACACGACGATGCACAGGTTTTAGACCATCTCGTACATCTGGCAGCGCACGTGACACAATCACGCTCATCGCATAGTCTAAATACGAGTGCTTGAGTTCATCCTCAATGGCAATCGGTCTAATTTCCGATACGCTCATGCATACTCCTTATTCTGCAAACAAATTTTGCTTGCATTTTATATGTCGTAAAACTTGCAAATGATTAGCCTGAAATGCAGGCTAAAAATAAAAACTAGCAAAAAATTATAGCATATACGCCTGTGTTTTTGTGCTTTAGAGATGATCTTAATCTTGTTAATTTACTTAAATTTAACGGTGATTTTTTAGGCAAAAAATATTCACACTCAAGAAACAAAAGTGCTTCATATTTTTAAGAGTCACGTCAAAATATCTTCAACATATACTTGCTCGATATGTACCCACATATACGCTAAGTTCACATAATGTACTTAAAACCAATCACTGCATCTTAATTAAAAAAAGACAATAAAAAACGCCCCCATGCAATTCACATAGAGGCGTCTTGAACTGTGCTCAGAACTTAGATTTTAGAAACCAATTCTGGAACAACAGTGTTCAAATCACCCACTAACCAGTAGTCTGCTACTGCATTAATTGGTGCTTCTTCGTCTTTGTTGATTGCAACAATCACTTTAGAATCTTTCATACCTGCCAAGTGCTGAATCGCACCAGAGATACCCACAGCGATGTACAAATCAGGTGCAACAATTTTACCTGTTTGACCAACTTGCATGTCGTTTGGTACGAAGCCCGCGTCAACCGCTGCACGTGAAGCACCTTGTGCTGCACCAAGTTTGTCTGCTAATGGATCAAGTACTTTGTGATAGTTCTCACCAGAACCTACACCACGACCACCAGAAACTACAATACGTGCTGCAGTTAATTCTGGACGCTCTGATTTCACAATTTCTTCAGACACGAACTTAGAAATACCAGCATCACCTGTCACACTCGCAGCTTCAACCGCAGCCGAACCACCTTCTGCAGCCACTGGGTCAAATGCTGTACCACGTACAGTACCTACCACAATCGCTTCTGAAGATTCTACAGTTGCAATCGCGTTACCTGCATAAATTGGACGTTTGAATGTCTTTGCAGAATCTACAGCGACGATGTCTGTGATCATGCTAACATCAAGAAGTGCAGCCGCACGCGGTAAAATGTTTTTACCTGTTGTTGTAGAGGCAGCAAGGATATGGCTATAACCTTTGCCTAATTCTGCAACAAGTTTTGCTACGTTTTCAGCCAATTGGTTTGCATAAGCCGCATCGTCAGCAAGTAATACTTTGCTTACGCCTGCAACTTTAGCTGCTTGGTCTGCAACTGCTTGTGCACCAGAACCCGCAACCAATACAGTGATATCACCACCGATTTTTTGAGCTGCAGCAACAACGTTTAATGTTGCACCATTTAGTGCTTTATTGTCGTGCTCAGCGATAACTAAAATACTCATGATTTTTATCCTTCTGTATTAGATCACTTTCGCTTCGTTTTTCAATTTTTCTACAAGCTCATCTACAGATTTCACTTGTACGCCCGCTTTACGCTCAGCAGGTGCTTCAACTTTTACAGTTTTCAGCTTAGTACCTGTTGCAACGCCATAATCTGCAGGAGATTTGGTGTCTAGCGGTTTTTTACGTGCTTTCATGATGTTTGGAAGTGCCGCATAACGTGGCTCATTCAAACGTAAGTCAGTGGTGATGATTGCAGGAAGTGCAAGCTCAACAGTTTGTAAACCACCGTCAATTTCACGTGTTACCTGAACTTTGTCGCCATCTACTTTTACTTCTGAAGCAAAAGTACCCTGACCTGCACCAAGTAAAGCGCCTAGCATTTGACCAACTTGGTTAGAGTCGTCATCAATAGCTTGCTTACCCAATAAAATAAGTTGTGGTTGTTCTTGTTCAACAACACCTTTTAAGATTTTAGCCACTTCAAGTGCACCAATCTCATCGGCTGTTTCAACCAAAATACCACGGTCTGCACCAAGCGCCATTGCAGAACGAATTTGTTCCTGCGCTTCTTTAGGACCAATGGATACCACTACGATTTCTGAAACAGTTCCTTTTTCTTTTAAACGAACCGCTTCTTCCACTGCGATTTCACAGAATGGGTTAATTGACATCTTAACGTTAGTTAGGTCAACTCCACTATTATCCGGCTTAACGCGAACTTTAACGTTGGCATCTACCACACGTTTTACAGCAACAAGAGCCTTCATGTAATCCTCGGCTGTTTTAGCAAAAGTAAATATTGAGAAAAGTTAATAATAACTCTTCGCTTTAAATTTTTTAGGTGTCCTATCTTGCTATGTGATCGGCATTTCGGTCAAGTCAGAATTGTCTAAACAAGGCTAAAAATGCCGAAAATTAACTGAACGATGCGTTCATACTTTTTTATTTCTAAAAATTAACAAACCAAGCGACGATTATATAAGCAATTTTAAGCTTTGATTTATATTATGTTTTTTATTTATTTCCCTCATCAACAAGATTGATTGAAATGCAATTCAAATTGAGTTCCGCCTACAATTTAAGCAAAGTTCCTTACATAAAACCCCATAATCTGACTGTCATTAAAGATAGAAAACTTTATTTTTTGCAGTATTTTTTCAGATATAAATGCTCTTTTAAAATGTGACTGCTGGTTCACAAAACTGTATTCAGCAGTTTATTGGGTATGAAATAAACAATCTGTTTTATTTTGATGGATATTTATGCGCTTTCACCACGCCACCTCCCAGATAAAGGACATAAAAAAACTCAGCTTAAACTTGCTGAGTTTCTAAAAAGTCACGGTGGATATGACTTAAATCTATCAATTCATAGGCCTGTAAATTAAAAATTTCCCAAACTGCAATAAAATCTTCTTTTACATCTATTTTACTGCTTGCATTTGGGCGTGCTTGCCACTGCTGATCTGAAATCCATAAATAGCTTTGTTGCGTTTGCGGATGAATCGCCTGCATTTTACCTTCAGCATTAATACCCTGCACCAAACAATCGGCAGGTAGTTCTTGCTCGATCATCGGCAAGCTTATTTCGACAAAATGTTTCACTTGACGCAAGCCATAACCTGCAAAAATTTCTTTTTGGCTTGGGCTTAATTGTTCATATTTTTCTTGAAGATTCGAAATCATGGTTTTGCCTATCATTTGATATCCAAAGTGTTATGCAGTGGAACAAAAAATAATGTCATCCATGTCTATTATTCGTGTGACCCACTCTTTCTGCTTCTTTATACTGCATAACGCACTTTTTTATTATTCTACAATAGTTGCAATGACATCTTGGTGAAAGCGCTTTTACTTAAAGTATTAAGTACAGCACAAAGGCTTTACAACTGACTGTGAGAAAAATATTTGCAGTATGAAATAGCTATATTTTAACTTGCAAAAATAATGCCGACTTTAGGTAAAGCTTTACTTTTTACTCGCACGTGGATGTGCCTGATCATAAACTCGCGCTAACTGATCAAAATCGACATGGGTATAAATTTGCGTGGTGCTTAAATTGCTATGCCCAAGCATTTCTTGGACTGCACGTATATCCCCACTATTCGACAGCATGTGACTTGCAAAACAATGTCGCAATAAGTGCGGATGCAAATCGACATTAACGCCCGCACGCTGCGCCTGAAACTTCACCCGATTTTCAATTTGGCGTGCTTTTAAAGGTTCACCTTTTTGAGTAATAAACAATGCTGCATCGGGTACAAAATCGCCCTGCCATAAAGGGTAAATCTGCAGCCATTGCATCACCGCATCTTTGGCTTTGCGACCAAAAGGCACTATACGGGTTTTATTGCCTTTACCCGTAATGCGCAGCAATTGACGGTTAAAATCTAAATCGCGGATACGTAAACTTTGTACCTCTGCTAGGCGCAAACCACTCGAATAGAGCAATTCTAAAATCGCTTTATCGCGTCGCCACATTTGTTGTTGTACTTCAGTTTCAGGTTCAGGCTGATCCAAAATTTGATGAATCGTTTCAATATCAATCAAACCCGGCAAAGGTCGTGGCTGACGTTTTAGCTGAAAATTATCAATTGGATTAAATTGTAAATACTGCCCTTGCTCGGCCCATTTCATAAACTGACGAATCGCTGACAACATGCGCTGTAAACTGCTGCTATTTAACTGTTGCTGTTCTACTTTTTGCGCTAAATAATGGCGCAAATCTGCAGCCTCTACATCATATAAGGCAAGTTGTTGTTGCTCACAAAAGCTAAAAAAATCGTTTAAATCGCGTGCGTAGGCTTTTAACGTATGCGGTGACTGCTGTTGTATTTCTCGTTCTTTGAGCCACATCTTTAATAGTTGCTGCGGATCGTACATTAGTCACGCTCCGATTGCTGAACTGCGGCAAACTGAGATAAATAAGCAGCAATGTGTTCAGCCGCCTGATCTGCATGTGTTTCTAAAAACAAATGATCACCATCATGCACAATTTTTAATACGGCTTGTGGAAATTGTTGTTGTAAAAACTCACCTACCGCCAGTGGACTTATCGGGTCTTGATCACCCCATAACAACAAAATAGGCATGTTGATTTTAGCAAAGTCTACCGTGTAATCGGCCTTTGCCTCTACAAACCAGTCAGGATAATTTAAATCACTTGCTTGATAGTCTTGTCGCCAATCTTGCACCTGAAAACTGCTTAAATCCATGCCACCAGATGTTGCAACCAATACTAATCCTTTGACTTTTTCTGGATATTGCAACGCGGAAGCAACTGCAAAAATACCACCCATCGACTGTGCAATGATAATGCAATCATCTGGGATATTCGCCAACACATAAGCCTGCAAACTTGCAAAATCATGTACCTGTGAATGTGCAGGTTGATGATTAAATTCAGGATAAGCCACAATTTTTACAGCATTCTGCCACGGCAATTTTTCAATTTTTTCGATTAGCGGATGAAAAAATGCGGTATTGCCTGAAGCGCCAGGTAAAAAAATCAGTTGCGGCATAATGAGTAGAAGTTTTTAGAGTGACATTCAGTACAGCATACCTAATCCGTGCTGCAAGATACAAAAAAGCACCATTCGTTTTGAAAAGTGCTTTTAAGTAAGATAAGAGCTGTTCATGTTAGAACGAAACATCAGCCCTGAAAATAATTTAAATCCAAACGACCGTGATAGACATTAGCAGTTGGCCCTGTCATCCACACCACATCGCCTTCACGCCATTCGATTTGCAACTTACCACCTGCCAGTTCAATTTCAACTGAATTAGACAATAAGCCACGGCGCATACCCGAAACGGCTGCAGCACATGCACCTGTACCACAAGCCAAGGTTTCACCTACGCCACGTTCAAACACACGCAAACGCGCATGTTTTTCGTCAATGATTTGCATAAAACCTGCATTGACGCGCTGTGGAAAACGCTCGTGTGATTCCACTTGTGGGCCAATACCTGCAACATCGGCAGTCAATACATCAGGCACAATGGTCACAGCATGAGGATTGCCTATGTTCACCACATCAATGGTCAATGCAGCACCATCTTTCAGCGCAATGTCATATAAGTTATCAGGCTCATCGGCAATGAATGGAATCTCATGCGGCAAGAATTTTGGATAGCCCATATTCACCCGCACCCAACCGTTTTGCCCCAATTCAGGCTCTACAATGCCTGCCTTGGTTTGCACCTTGATTTTGGTTTTGGTCGTAAGCTGACGTTCATGCACAAAACGTGCAAAACAACGCACACCATTGCCGCACTGCTCCACTTCAGAACCATCGGCATTGAAAATGCGATATTTAAAATCGACATTTGGTAAATCGGGCGGTTCCACAATCAGGAGTTGGTCAAAGCCAATCCCGAAGTGGCGGTCTGCAAGGCGTTGAATAGTCAGCGCATCCAAATACGCACGCTGGCTGATGAGATCAACCACCATGAAGTCATTGCCCAGACCATGCATTTTGGTAAATTCTAATAACATCTCGAATTCCCCTTATGGCAATAAACGCTCTCTTTCCCACAGCGATTCAATGCTTTCACGTTCACGAATTAAATGTGCTTGATCTGCATCGACCATGACTTCAGCTGCACGACCACGGCTGTTGTAGTTAGAACTCATCACAAAACCGTATGCGCCCGCACCCATTACAGCTAAAACATCATTTTCTTTGATCGCAAGCTGACGTTCTTTACCCAAGAAATCACCTGTTTCACAAATTGCACCAACCACATCCCACTCTAGCGTTTCAACATCAGTACGTGGGGTTACGGGCTGAATGTCCATCCATGCTTCATATAACGCAGGACGGATTAAGTCATTCATGGCAGCGTCAATAATCGCAAAGTTACGATGATTGGTCGGTTTGAGTAAATCAACTTTTGTTAGCAGCACGCCCGCATTGGCAGAGATACTACGACCCGGTTCCATATACACTTTAAGACCTAACTTTTCTAAAGCGGGACGTAAAGCATTGGCATATTCTTCAACCGTTGGTGGAGTTTCATCTTTATAAGTCACCCCTAAACCACCGCCAATATCAATGTGTTTTAGCTGAATACCCATTTCTTTTAAGGTATCAATCATCACAATCACGCGATCTAAAGCATCGACAAACGGTTGTGTTTCGGTCAATTGTGAACCGATGTGACAGTCAATTCCAACGATATCTAAGTTTGCTAAAGAAGCCGCATATTCATAAGTGCTATATACCGAATCAGACGGAATCCCGAACTTGTTTTCTTTTAAGCCTGTAGAAATATAAGGATGGGTTTTGGCATCGACATCTGGGTTAACCCGTAATGAAATTGGTGCTTTGACATTCATGCTTGCCGCAACTTTTTGAATACGGTCTAATTCTGCATGCGATTCTACGTTAAAGCAGGCAATCCCAACTTCCAACGCTTTTTGAATATCGGCTTCAGTTTTACCTAAACCTGAAAAAACAATTTTCGATGCATCACCACCTGCTTTGAGAACACGCGCCAATTCACCGCCTGTCACAATATCAAAACCTGCACCCAACTTAGCCAATACATTCAATACCGCAAGATTCGAGTTTGACTTTACCGCAAAACAAATTTGATGATCGATAAAGTGGAAAGCACGATCCATATCTAAATAATGCTTTTCAAAAGTCGCTTTTGAATAAACATAGAGTGGTGTGCCAAATTGCTGTGCGAGTTGTTGTAGCGAACATTGCTCGGCGTGCAAAACCCCTTGAATGCGGGTAAAACTCATGAATGTATCCTTTATCTAGAAAGCGTTAAGGTGTAGTCGATGTAGATGCAGCAGGTGCAGCAAACTGCTGTTGCACAGGTACGGCTGTGTCTGACGATGTTGCCGATTGCGTTGCACGTTTAGGCGCAGCATCTGGATATAACAAATATTTTGCGCGTTTGTCGTAATTTGGGTCATTGGGTAACTGTAATGTACCTGACTGACCACAACCGACCAAAACCACTGTTGTAAGCAAAACACTCATGCAGCAAATGACGGTACGCATCTGACCACCTATAAAATATTTTCGATGAAGTATAACGCGATCACTGCCGCGACCAAAGTGCTAATGCAGAGAGATTATATTGAGCTTAGTAAAAATTCTAGCTTACTTACTATTCTGCTGGCATAGATTGACCTTATCAGGTCTGAAAAATTGCGACTTCTGACACAGATAAAGTCAATTTTATTTCAAGGCATCAATTGTCAAAATCTAAAAACTATGCAAAAAATATAACGTGCTTAAAACCAAGTTCTTTTAACAGGAAGTTTTAAAGACTGGCATATCACTTGCTTAATTTTTACAACTGTTCAACTACAGTCACAAACTAAGCATTTATACACTGCGTTTATAAGAAGAAATTTATGCAAAATTTACAATCGATGATGGAAACCCTAAGCGGTTGGGTCTGGGGTCCATACATGCTGGTTCTCATTGTGGGAACGGGCGTCTTCCTCACCTTCCGCTTATTGTTCTGGCAATTCCGCATGCTGCCACTGGCTTTTAAACAAGTCTTTTGCAAACACGACAAAGCGCAAAAAGAACCGGGCGATATTTCACATTTCGCATCACTGATGACTGCACTCTCTGCCACCATTGGTACGGGAAATATTGCAGGTGTTGCAACGGCTTGCGTCCTCGGTGGCCCGGGTGCAGTGTTTTGGATGTGGATGACTGCCCTGTTTGGTATGGCGACCAAATATGGTGAAGGTGTTTTGGCGGTTAAATACCGTATTAAAAACGAAAAAGGGCAAATGTCAGGCGGCCCAATGTACTACATTGAACGCGGACTAAAATGGAAATGGCTCGCGATTATCTTTGCCTTTTTTGGCACAGTCGCCTCGTTTGGAATTGGTAGTTCAGTACAATCCAACACCGTAGCTTTAGCAGTTGAAAATAGCTTAGGTGTAGAAACTTGGATTACTGGCGTGGTAATTACCGTATTTTCTGCATTGGTGATTTTGGGCGGAATTAGCTCGATTTCCAAAGCATCTTCGGTGATTGTTCCGATTATGGCCATTCTGTATGTTACAGGCGGTTTAATTATTATCCTGAATAATTTACACCTTGTCGTGCCTGCATTTGAGCTAATTTTCCGTGATGCCTTTACTGGTGAAGCAGTTGCGGGCGGTGCAATTGGTGCAGTAATTCGTTACGGGGTTGCACGTGGCGTATTCTCCAACGAAGCAGGGATGGGTTCTGCCCCAATTGCTGCTGCGGCTGCAAAAACTGACCACCCTGCGCGTCAAGGTTTAGTGTCTATGACAGGTACCTTCATTGATACCATTATTGTCTGTAGCATCACGGGGATTGTTTTGGTAATGGGCTTCATTATGGCAGGTAATAGCTTTGGTGGTGCAACAGGTGCTGTACTCACCACACAGGTTTTTGACCAGTTATTGCCAGGCTTTGGTGGTTGGGTCGTCACTTTCGGGATCATCTTCTTCGCCTATTCCACCATTCTCGGTTGGAGCTATTATGGTGAAAAATGCTGTACTTATTTATTCGGCGAAAAATACGTGTTGATTTACCGCTTAATTTATATTGCTTCAGTGTTCATTGGCACCATCGCCACCCTAGATTTAGTCTGGTTATTTGCCGATACCTTTAATGGTTTAATGGCTGTACCAAACTTAATTGCCTTGTTGTTACTGTCTGGTGTGATTGCCAAAGAATCCAAAGACTTTATTGCGAAGCGCAAGTCTGGCGAGTTGTATTAGGGTCTGTTGACAATTCGTCTATGTTTGCGGCAACGCATATTTTTTAGCTGATATAAGGCATGGGACAGGAGATTTAGTCATTCTAAATGACTGGCGCATAACGCAATAGCAGCAAAAAATATGCTTGCCCTGAAAGGCTGTGGCTAAAACTTTCTCAGATTGCGTTATGAAACTTGGCACTAGTCTCGCTATTCCCTGCGTTTCATGCCTAATCTGCTCAGTTTTAGCCTACAGCGCAAGCCATTTATGAAATGTCAACAAACCCTAAATAAACCCAATTCATTGAATTATTCCGTTCAAATCATAAATCATACAATCACCCACGTGGTTGTATGATTTTCCATGAAAAATCCAGATAACATTCATTTCGCGAACATTCCTCTGTATGCTGTAGTCAGTTTTTAATTGATGCAATGACTGGGTTATGGCAAAAGTAAAAAGTGTCTATCGCTGTGAACAATGTGGTGCAGATCATCCTAAATGGGCAGGTCAATGTTCAGAATGTGGGGAATGGAACTCACTTCATGAGGTCAGTATTGCCCCTGCGGTGACGCATCGTGCCCAACCTAAAATGGGCGGTGGCTATGCAGGACAAGCGGCCGCCATTACCACGCTTAATAAAGTGTCTGTATCGCACGAAACCCGTTTAACAACAGGCATTGGGGAATTTGACCGTGTTTTGGGTGGCGGTTTGGTTACGGGCTCTGTGGTACTGATTGGTGGAGATCCTGGTATCGGGAAATCGACCATTTTGCTACAAACTGCGACTCACATGGCGGCTGCCAATAACACCGCTTTATATATCACAGGTGAGGAATCTCTTTCGCAAGTGGCGTTACGCGCTCAACGCTTAGACTTACCCACCGATCAACTGAAAGTCATGGCAGAAACCTGTGTCGAACGGATTTGTGAAGTTTTGGCGCATGAACGCCCTGCGGTAGCCATTCTGGACTCGATTCAAACTTTATATACCGAAACGTTGCAGTCTGCTCCAGGTGGTGTTTCACAAATTCGTGAATCAGCTGCCTTGCTGACTCGTTTTGCTAAAAATAGTGGCACTGCGCTGTTTATTGTCGGTCATGTGACCAAAGAAGGGGCTTTAGCGGGGCCGCGCGTCCTTGAACACATGGTCGATTGCGTCTTGTATTTTGAAGGACAGTCAGACTCACGCTACCGTATGATTCGAGCAGTCAAAAACCGTTTCGGTGCAGTGAATGAACTGGGCGTTTTTGGCATGACCGATAAAGGCTTACGCGAGGTTGCCAATCCATCTGCGATATTTTTGAGCCGTTATGATGAGGCAATTCCAGGTTCTATTGTCATGATTAGCCGCGAAGGAACGCGACCACTTTTAGTTGAAGTACAAGCTTTGGTGGATGATGCACATGGTCAGCCTAGACGTGTGGCTTTAGGTCTGGAACAAAACCGTCTGAATATGCTGTTGGCGGTGATGCATCGGCATGGCGGCGTACAAACTTCAGGGCAAGATGTGTATGTGAATGTGGTCGGCGGCTTAAAAATTACCGAAACAGGTTCAGACCTTGCTGTACTACTTGCCTGTGCTTCTAGCTTGCGTGGCAAAGCCCTGCCACAACAATTGGCAGTATTTGGTGAGGTCGGTTTATCGGGTGAAATCCGCCCAGTACCAAATGGTCAGGAACGCTTAAAAGAAGCTATTAAACACGGATTTAAATATATTATTGTGCCGCGTGGCAATGCCCCACAAAAAGCCATTGCAGGTGTGCAAATTATTGCGGTGGCGCGTTTGCATGAAGCCTTAACTGAAGCCATGAATTTAAGTGAAAACTTAGGTTAAATCCTTGGATGATATTTTTTCAGTTTCAAGAAAAAATATCATATTTATATTGAAATTCGCAGCAAATGCCTGCATAAATACACAGCTTAACTTTATTTTAATATAGGAAAATTTGATGGAAGTTCGACAGCGTGGTTTGATCGCAGCAATGCTCACAGCGACTTTATTGGTAGCTCCGTTAGCAGCAGAAGCAAAACGTGCAGGTGGCGGTAAAAGCCATGGCATGAGTCGTTCGGCTGCTCCAACTCAGTCTTACCAACAACCTCGTCAAACAACGCCAGCACAACAACCAACAACTGCACCAGCACAGCAAAAATCTGGTCCAGGCGTAGGTGGTATGGTTGCTGCAGGTGTTGCAGGTGCGGCAATTGGTGCGGTTGCTGCCAATGCCTTGGCCGATGATCAAGCTGCAAGTGCTGCCGAAGCGCAAGAGGAAAAAGGCGGTATTCCAAGCTGGATTTGGATTTTACTCGCTGCTGCTGTTGCCTTCTTCATTTTCCGTAAGATGGGCGCAAAAAAAAAACTAACGCCTAATCCGTATGCGCCAAATAGCGGTGCCAATCAGGCACCGTTTGCGCAAACACCACCTGCTGCAGCGCCACGTAACGACAATACCAATATTTTTGGTCAATCTGTTGGGGGGTCTGCCGCTTCTACCCAAGCGCCTTTTGGTCAAGCTGCCAATAATAACGCGCCATTTGGTGCAGCTTATACCAACAGTGGCAATCAATTGCCTGATGGTTCAGAGCCTGCAACCTTTTTACGTGTAGCGCGTCAGCGTTTTAACCATATTCAGTCTATGAACACAGCCAGTAATATCGCAGAAATTCAGCGTTATTTAACTCCTGATTTATATCAGTCGATGTATCAGGACATTATGGCAAACCAAGACCAAGATGTAGCAGAGTTTTCTAACTTGAATGCCATGGTGGTCGATTCTGCAACTGAAAATGGTCAATATGTCATAAGTGTACGCTTTACAGGTACAGTCAGCGAAGACCTGAACAGTTTACCGCAACCATTTACAGAAATTTGGCACTTTGTAAAACCTGCAGGCTCTAATCAAGACTGGTTAGTGGCAGGTATTCAGCAAGAGCAATAATTTCAATGGATCTAGAAAAACAGCGACTTCGGTTGCTGTTTTTTATGCCTTTCTTTATCTAAGTTGAGACCCATCATGTTTAAACAGCACGTTTAAATCTTCTAAGACATCAACACCGAATACATCCACACTTGCCACACAAAACCAACCCCTCGATTGATTAGATCTATCAAAAAGTATCATCATTCATCAATACAGTTTATTTAGCCCACCTTCTCTTTGTATCTACCCAGAGATAAATCAAATCACGTTATCCGTATCACTTTGGTTATTTCCAGTCGATCTCCATTTACTTAGCCAACAAAAAAGCCCTGCAAACGGGCAAGGCTAAATTGTTACTGTTAAATCTATTATTCAGGCAATGGAATAAATTGCTTATCGGTATTTTGAACTTTGCGCTCACCGACTGCGACTTCCAAATCTAAGGCTTCTTCACCACGTTCAACTGAAACAGTCACCGTCGTATGCGGTGCTTGTGCAGCAACATAATTAATTAAATGCGAGGTTGAAGTAATCGCTTCATCATTCACTTTTAAAATTTTGTCACCACGTTTTAAACCTGCTTCTGCTGCAGGGCCACCGCGCAGTACATCAGCAACCACTACACCGCCTTGTGCAGGTTCTAAAATGTTGTCTTGTTGCACAGGCAACAAACTAATACCTAACCAACCACGAACCACACGTCCATCTTTTAAAATCGAGTTTAAAACCTGCTGACAGACTTGTGCAGGAATTGCAAAGCCGATGCCCAATGAACCACCTGATTGCGAGAAAATTGCCGTATTTACCCCAATCAAATTCCCTGCCACATCAATCAATGCACCACCTGAGTTACCTGGATTAATTGCTGCATCGGTTTGAATGAAATCTTCATAGGTATTAATACCCAAGTCAGAACGTCCTGTCGCAGAAATAATCCCTTGAGTCACGGTTTGTCCCACACCAAATGGGTTACCAATCGCAAGTACGACATCGCCCACTTCATTGCCACTCAGTTTAAATGGCAATACAGGCAGTTTTTCTAGATCAATTTTAATGACCGCTAAGTCTGTGTCTGGGTCAGTTCCAACAACTTTTGCAACCGCACGGCGTCCATCGTGCAAAGCCACGACAATTTGTTCAGCCTGCGCGATCACATGATTATTCGTTAAAATATAACCATCTGGACGAACAATGACCCCAGACCCCAAACTGTTTTCATTTGGGCCTTGCTTAAATTGATCGGGTAACTGATTGCCAAAAAATTCACGAAATGCAGGGTCATTTAACAATGGATGATCCATTTGTTTCACTTTTTGTGTGGTAAAAATATTTACCACCGCAGGCGCTGCCACTTTAACCGCAGCGCTATACGACACCACCCCACCTGTCCGTGTTGTATCAATTAATGGTTCAACTTTCTCGGCAGGCATTTTGACCCCATCGGCAGCCACAGGCGCTTTCGGTTTTTGCAGTTGTTGCCAAGTCACAAAGCCAATAATAACCAGAATGAGTAACACCCAAGGTAACCAGGTAAAGGTCCGGCGCACGTTTTGTACCTCTAAGTAAATTTTTTTTGATGATTAAGTCATTGAATGAGCTATTGTAAAACGAAACACAAATAGAAACATAAAAAAGCCCAAGAGTTTTGTCTTGCTTTAGTTACAATACAAAATATGTTTTGATATTGGCTAAATATGAGCAATTTGAGAAAGTTATGGCGCAGCTAAAAGAAATTATTCAATGGTGTGATCAAACTTTAAATACACATGAATTTAAAGATTACGCGCCCAACGGTTTACAAATTGAAGGTAAGTCTGAAGTTCAAAAAATTTTATGTGCAGTGACTGCCTCTCAAGAGGCTATTGATGCTGCTATTGCCCAAAATGCAGACTTACTGTTGGTACATCATGGCTATTTTTGGAAAGGCGAACCTTACCCAATTACAGGCATGCGCGGTAAACGCATCAAAAGTTTAATCCAGCATGATATTTCTTTGGTGGGTTATCACTTACCGCTCGATTCACACCCAAGTCTAGGCAATAATGCTGCCATTGCTGAATGTTTGGCATTAGAAAATTTGCAAGCCCTAGACCCGAGTGAACGTCATCCTATTGGTAATATTGGTTTTTTAAAGCAAGCCATGAGCGCAACCGAATTTCGTGACTATCTCACAGCGCGTTTAGGCTTTAAAACCATTCATCTTCCTGCCGAAAAAAGTCAGATTCAAAAAGTAGGGTTCTGCACGGGTGCAGCACAAGATTTTATTGGCAAAGCGGCAGAACAAGGTTGTGATGCCTTTATTTCGGGCGAAGTCAGTGAACGCACCTATTATGAAGCCAAAGAACTAGGCGTGCATTATTATGCCTGCGGACATCACGCGACTGAGCGCTATGGTGTACAACGACTCGCAAAAGCTATTTCAGAACAGTTTAATATTGAGTATAGTTATTTTGAATTAAATAACCCAATTTAATACACCGTTTCACCCAACGATTTCACTCAAATGACATCTGTGTTTAACATAGTCTTTAGATGTATACATTCGAGTCTTATTCTGTATGGTTATTTATACCTAATGCGCAATTTGATCTCGAAATCTATTACAATAGAGCCACTTAATGTTAAAACCCAGCAAAATGCAAGGAATTGAAAACATGACAACCATTACTTTACCGGCTTTACCATACGGTTACGAAGATCTTGCTCCACACATCAGCAAAGAAACTTTAGAATTCCACCACGACAAACACCACAACACTTATGTTGTGAACCTGAACAACTTGATCGCGGGTACGGAGCTTGAAGGTAAAACTTTAGACGAAATCATCAAAGCAACTGCAGGCGATGCAGCTAAAGCTGGTGTATTCAACAACGCAGCGCAAGTTTGGAACCACACGTTCTACTGGAACTGTATGGCGAAAAACGGTGGTGGTAAAGCTACTGGTGCTTTGGCTGCTAAAATTGATGAAGCTTTCGGTTCTTACGAAAAATTTGCTGAAGAATTTGCTGCTGCTGCAACAACTCAATTCGGTTCAGGTTGGGCTTGGTTAGTAGCTGACGAAGTGAATGGCAAACTTTCTATTATGAAAACTTCAAATGCTGACACACCAATGGCGCACGGCAAAGTTGCAGTATTGACGATTGACGTTTGGGAACACGCTTACTACATCGACTTCCGTAATGCACGTCCTGTTTACATCAAAACTTTCTTAGAAAGCCTTGTAAACTGGGATTACGCAAATGCGAAATACGCAGGTCAAGATGCTGGTGTAGAAAAATAATTTCTATTTTTCTGTAGAAAAACTGCTCTTTATGGGCAGTTTTTTTATTTTTGCAGATGAAATGAATATTTATAAAGCAAACAATACATTTCTGATGATGAACGTGTTGACGACTTAAACTTTCATCCCTAAAATGCCCCACAGATTCTCCAATAGCTCAGTCGGTAGAGCGACGGACTGTTAATCCGCAGGTCCCTGGTTCGAGCCCAGGTTGGAGAGCCAATCTATTCTCCCATAGCTCAGTCGGTAGAGCGACGGACTGTTAATCCGCAGGTCCCTGGTTCGAGCCCAGGTGGGAGAGCCAAGATTCTAAAAATCCCACGCAGTATGACGTGGGATTTTTTTTTGCAATTTTTATTGTTTTTATAGTGGATATGATGTTCTAAACGAATGGAACAGGCCTCACTCTCCCCTTAAATCAAAATTAAAATCATACAGTGAAGATCGGGCTATCCCCTCTTGTGATGACTCTATTTTTTCGCTAACTTAGGTTCATCAACAACAATAAAACTTGAAAGCCCATGCAAGCGCCTTGGTTAAAATCCCTGATTTTTTGGACAATTCTGATTGTGGTGATTTTTGCAATTTTTCAATGTACGCAAAAATCTGAAAGCAATAAAACTGCTGCGACACTCATGTATGAACGTCTGTATCAATGCAGTCGTGATCTGAACGCACAACAACAAGCCACCTTAAAACAAATTCAAAGCCAAGTGAAAACAGAAATGACTCAGCAAGAGATGCTGCAATTAATTAACTTATGTCGTAAAACCAACCCACCACAGACACGCGAAGATTATATAAAAGCCATTCAAGCACTCTAAAAACTGCATTGAAACAAAGCTAGATGATTATTTTTAAAGCAGTTAATCTATAATTACGGTTTTTTTTCAATTCCAGCTTGACCAAAAACAGATACCCACATAGAATGCGTGTCAGATTCTCCCATAGCTCAGTCGGTAGAGCGACGGACTGTTAATCCGCAGGTCCCTGGTTCGAGCCCAGGTGGGAGAGCCAAAATTCTTAAAAAACCCACGCATTATGACGTGGGTTTTTTATTCCTGCCGTTTAGGGTCTAACGACACCGCATCATCTATGTTTGAATCCAGTCAATCGACTTTCTTGCTTATTGGCAGCTTGGCTAGCCTTGCCCTGTTTATCTTAATTTTTAAGCAATTATTTTTCCCCAAGAAAAACTTTTATCCTAAACCGATGATGACTGCTTTTGAACGCAGAATGTTTATGCGTTTAAAACAAGCTTTTCCTGAGCATCACATCTTGGCGCAAGTGGCGTTTAGCGCATTAATCACCAACAACCACTATAAAATTCGTGCGCTGTTTAATCGTAAAGTGACTGATTTTGTGATCTTAAATGCAGAAATGCAGGTCATTGCAATTATAGAGTTAGATGACCCCTCACATATTGGCAAAGAACAGGAAGATGCAGAACGGGATGCAATGTTTCACGAGGCAGGTTATCGCGTTGTCCGATACACCGAAATTCCGAGTATCAGACAATTGCAATCAGATTTGAGCTGAAATCATCAACTCGATATTAAGGTGTAGCTTCTGAAGCGGCTTGTATCTGACTGGCCTGCTTCGCTTGTTGTTCTGCAGCTTCACGCGCTTCAATACGCGCAATAATTTCTGCCTGCTGTTGTTTATATTTTTCCTGATTTTTGGCATCACTATTGACTGCTAAAAATGCCATGCTGACCAAAAAGATAGGAATCAACAAACCTAAGCTTGCCAAGATAATCATCTTTTTTAGACTTGGCTTTTTTTCAGGACTTTGCTGCTCAGACTGTGACATCATATATTCCTATTTCAAACGCATCAAAATGAAGCTCAATATATCAGAATAATGCTGATTGTGCTTTGTGCATAAGTACGCACGTTCTAATGCTCAGTTTAATTTTTAACAGCAAAAATTGATCAGCGATCGAATAAAAAAGCACCTGACCAAACTACCATCAGATGCTTTGCTCAGTTTTTTATCGCACAGAAATATTTACATTAAAGCCAATACAATTCCCACAAAAATAATCAGCCCTACCCAACGGTTATGACGAAATGCCCAAAAACAGCGTTGCGGGTCTTTATCTTTAGTTTTACTCCATTGATATATAAAGTCTGCAACCACCACCAATAACGCCGCTAAACCAAACGGAATCAATAAATTTTCTAACCACAATGCCGTACCAATCAAAAGCACACTGCCCGCTTGCAACAATGAAATAATTTGAATGTCATAGCGACCAAATAAAATTGCGGTAGATTTCACCCCAATTTTCAAATCATATTCACGGTCTGTAATTGCATATTGAGTGTCATAAGCCACAGTCCACGCCAAATTGCCAAAATACAATAACCAACAAGTAAGATCAGGCGTTGCACCTACAGCGGTATAAGCCATAGGGATAGACCATGAAAATGCCGCTCCCAAGAACACTTGCGGTAAATGAGTGTAGCGTTTCATAAATGGATAAATAAACGCTAAAAATAATGCCCCAAATGACCAATAAAAAGTTTCAATCGGTAAGAACAACAACATGGCTGCGCTAAGTGCAACCAAACCCAAGAATACATAAATGGCTTCTTTGGCACTAATCACACCCGTGGCTAAAGGACGTGTTTTGGTACGCTCCACATGACCATCCACCTTACGGTCAGCAAAGTCATTAATGGCACAGCCTGCAGCGCGCATAAAAATTGTGCCCAGAATCATAGGGATTAATATCCCGATAGACGGCATGCCCTGATTAGCAATCCACAAGGCCCACATGGTTGGCCAAAACACCAGTTCTGTGCCAATCGGTTTATCGAAACGACACAAATAATAATATGCTTCTAAACGCTCACGCCACGTGATCTGCTGTGCCAATGCCATACCAATCTCGTATCTTAATGTTGTTGAATAAATTGCTCAAAACGCGGTAAAAAAGTTTCTTGCACAATAAATTTACAGCCATGCCAAGTATAGCAACTCTGTCGTGTCCAGCCTTCATCGAGCAAAACCACACGCCTTTGACACAACGGATTGGTACGCTGAAATAAAAACCAGCCAATGGGTTTATTGCCAATATGCTGAAATAAACGGGCTTTGCTTTGCAAACTTAGAATCGGAAAAATACTTTTGGCTTTGACCCATGGCTGTTCATCACACCCATATAAATAGCTTTCACGCACCCATGAAGTGTGCCAATGTGGCATTTGCATCCACTGGGCATCTTGTAAATTTAAACGCTGAAAAGATTGCTGCAGTGGTTCAACTTTAAATTGTCCGCCTGCGAGCTGAGTCAGTTGTTGGGTCAAAGAACCTGCTGCATATAGCCATGTTTTTAATTCAGAAGGCAGATTTGCCTGCTTGGGAAAAATAGGCTGTGTTCGCATGTTCCGCCACCTTAACAAGATAGCCTAGTGTAGCCCAAATTTAGGCAAAGTTTTGTGACCGATGGCGCAATTCCCTGCAATTATCCAAAAAAATTAAGCGAATTCTTATATTTTGATAAAATCCATGCCAATTCAAAACCATGATTGCACCATCTAAAACAAAAAACCCGCCGAAGCGGGTTTTTCAAATTTAAGATTTTTGATGTATTACAAGCTGTAGTACATATCAAATTCAACTGGGTGAGTCGTCGTGTTCAAACGACGTACATCTTCAGTTTTCAATTCGATATAAGCATCAAGCATGTCTTTGGTGAATACACCACCTTTTAATAAATAGTCGTGATCTTCTTTCAAAGCATCAAGCGCCATTTCTAGGTTGTGTGCCACAGTTGGGATTTTTGCTTCTTCTTCAGGCGGAAGGTCATACAAGTTTTTATCTGCAGCTTCACCTGGGTGAATCTTGTTTTGAATACCGTCAAGACCCGCCATCAACAATGCCGCAAAACCTAAGTACGGGTTCATCATTGGATCAGGGAAACGCGCTTCAATACGTTTGCCTTTCGGGCTAGACACGTAAGGAATACGAATAGATGCAGAACGGTTACGCGCTGAGTAAGCCAACATAATTGGTGCTTCAAAGTGCGGTACTAAACGCTTATATGAGTTGGTCGATGGGTTAGTCAACGCGTTCAAAGAGCGGGCATGTTTGATAATACCGCCAATGAAGTACAACGCCATTTCTGACAAACCTGCGTATTCATCGCCTGCGAATAAGTTTTTGCCATCTTTAGAGATAGACATGTGTACGTGCATACCTGAACCGTTATCGCCTACCATTGGTTTAGGCATAAAGGTTGCAGTTTTTGCATATTGATGCGCAACGTTCCAAACTGCATATTTGAACTGTTGCACTTCGTCAGCCTTACGCACCATAGTATTGAAGCTCACACCAATTTCTAACTGGCAAGATGCAACTTCATGGTGATGTACTTCTACACGACCAGGCCCCATGATTTCTTCAATTTTTGCACACATATCTGCACGCATATCTTGAGAAGAATCTACTGGTGGTACTGGGAAATAACCGCCTTTCACACGTGGACGGTGACCTGAGTTACCAGCTTCGTAGTCTTTACCTGTAGACCATGCAGCTTCTTCAGCGATTAATGTGTGGCGCGCGCCAGACATATCGATGTCCCATTTTACTTCGTCAAATACGAAGAATTCTGGTTCTGGACCAAAGAAAGCAGTATCACCAATACCTGTCGATTTTAAATATTCTTCAGCACGGCGAGCAATAGAGCGTGGATCGCGGTCATAGCCTTGACCTGTCGATGGTTCGATAACATCACACGTTACAACCACTGTTGGTTCTGCAAAGAACGGGTCAATGAAACCTGTGTTGGCATCTGGGCGTAAGATCATGTCTGATGCTTCGATTCCTTTCCAGCCTTCAATAGAAGAACCATCAAACATTTTACCGTCTTCAAAAGTATCTTCATCGATACTGTCTGCAGGATAAGTTACGTGCTGCTCTTTACCCTTAGTATCTGTAAAGCGGAAATCGACCCATTTTGCACCACTTTCTTGGATGAGTTGAAGGACCTTGTTCGCCATGCTCATTTTGCTCCGATGTTTTTTGTTGCACCCGAAAGTGCGTGTTAGTAGTTGGCAGTTATTAAGCAATTAGCGTACCAACTTTTAAAAGCAAAGCTAAAACCATGAATTCCGTATGAGAATACATCATTTAAAAAAATTACTTTGTCGCTATTATACTGTCAGAAATACGATTTGCACCATATTCAAACACTGTTCATTTGATTTGATTTAAAACTGCAAAACATAGCACCATTTTAGTGCATTTATGTTTTATTTCTGTTGAATTGTAGATCAAAAAATAGCTCAAACTGTATCTATGCAAGTATTTTGCTGTGCCGTACTTTCATTGAGCAATGCAAATTATTCAACAATATTAAACAACACTTTATTTTTTATTGAGCAAAAATAATAAGATCGTTTAAAAATCCTAAATCTGTATTCTTTTCGAGCAAGCTGATTGAAAATATCTATACTGCAGATTTGTATTTTCTATCGAAACGCTGCACTCAAACTACCTGACGTGAACCGCTAATAACATGCGCCATGATGCTACTTTTTAGCGCATTTTTTACGTTATCTATAAGTGTGAAGCTAAAATATGACTGCTGAATGACCCAGCTTGATCAAGTGATCATTTCTTTCAGATCAAACTTGAACAATGTGTAATAAGCTTTGAAAATCTATGAACTGGTGAATGCGCTGATAAGCTTTAACAGGGATTATCATATAAATAGTCCGCAGAAAATGCTTATTTTTTGCTATGATGATAAGCGCTTCCTTATTCCACCTTCTTTTCGACAAGAAAAATAAAGTCCTTTCTCATTATAGGCGCAGGAATAAAGCAAATTATCTCAGACTCTTTAGCACTTAAAGTGTTCAATTTTCAATAGGTTAGCTCATGCTTTTAATGATCGACAACTATGACTCTTTTACCTACAACATCGTCCAGTATTTTGGCGAGTTAAATCAGGAAGTAAAAGTCGTTCGTAATGATGCCGTGACATTAGAAGATATTGAGCGATGGCAACCCAAGTATTTGGTGATTGGCCCAGGCCCTTGTTCTCCATCTGAAGCAGGGATTTCTATTCCTGCAATTCAGCATTTTGCAGGCAAAATTCCGTTACTGGGTGTGTGTTTAGGACACCAAAGTATCGGACAAGCCTTTGGTGGAAACATTGTGCGCGCTAAAACCGTGATGCATGGTCGTTTATCGGATATGTACCACAGCAACACAGGTATTTTTAGCAATCTGCCTTCACCATTTTCTGCAACCCGTTACCACTCTTTGGTGATTGATCAAGCAACCTTGCCAGATTGTCTGGAAGTGACATGCTGGACCAAAGAAGCAGATGGTTCGATGGAAGAAATTATGGGCGTGAAGCACAAAACTTTGCCTGTTGAAGGCGTGCAATTTCACCCCGAATCGATCCTGAGCCAACACGGTCATCAAATCTTTAAAAACTTTTTGGAAATTTACGCATAATGAGCGAGTCAAATCACATGAATATTCAACAAGCACTCAACCATATTACAAAACAAATTCACCTGACTCAGCCTCAAATGGAAGATGTGATGCGCGCGATTATGTCGGGCGAAGCAACAGACGCTCAAATTGGTGCATTGATGATGGGCTTACGCTTAAAAGGCGAAAGCATTGATGAAATTACTGCTGCTGCACGTGTAATGCGTGAATTTGCCATCAAAATTGATGTCAGCGATATTCCTTTTCTCGTAGATATTGTTGGTACAGGTGGCGATGGTCAAAACCTATTTAACGTATCTACCGCCTCTTCCTTTGTCATTGCAGCTGCAGGTGCAACCATTGCCAAACACGGTAACCGTGGGGTTTCAACCAAATCAGGCTCATCTGACTTACTTGAGCAAGCAGGCATTAATCTTGACTTAAACATGCAACAAACTGAACGCTGTATTCGTGAAATGGGCGTAGGTTTCTTGTTTGCACCGAATCATCACAAAGCCATGAAATATGCGGTTACCCCGCGTAAAGAGTTGGGTATTCGCAGTATTTTCAACTTGCTTGGGCCATTGACTAACCCTGCGGGTGTAAAGCGTTTTGTCATTGGGGTGTTTAGCAATGAATTATGCCGCCCGATTGCAGAAGTGATGAAACAGCTCGGTGCTGAGCATGTCATGGTGGTGCATTCTAAAGATGGTTTAGATGAAATTAGCCTTGCTTCGAGCACTTATGTTGCAGAACTCAAAGATGGTGAAATTACCGAATGGGAACTTACCCCTGAAAGCGTGGGAATTGAATCTCAAACTTTAACAGGACTGATTGTAGAAAACTCTGCTGAAAGCTTGAGTTTGATTAAAGATGCTTTAGGCAAAAACAAATCAGACAAAGGCGAAAAAGCGGCCAATATGATTGCACTCAATGCGGGTGCGGGTATCTATGTTTCGGGTCTAACTACAAGCTACAAACAAGGTGTCGCTTTGGCACATGACATTATTTATGGTGGACAAGCTTTGGAAAAAATGGGCGTGTTGTCTGAATTTACCAAAACGCTCAAACAGTACGAAGCATAAAGCAAATCAGGAAGGTGCATCATGGTGGATATTAGCAATACCATTTTAGGTAAAATTGTAGAACGTAAAAAAGAAGAGTTTGCCGAGCGTTTAAAACAACGCAGTTATGCAGACCTAGAACAATTGGCACGTGCAGCAACACCTGCACGTGGCTTTGCACAAGCCTTGCATAACAAACGCCCAGCGGTGATTGCGGAAATTAAAAAAGCATCACCATCTAAAGGCATTATTCGTGAAAACTTTGACCCTGCCGAAATTGCACAGCAATATGAAGCCGCAGGCGCAGCCTGTTTATCTGTGCTGACTGATGTCGATTTCTTTCAGGGTGCAGATGAAAATATTCAGATTGCCCGTTCACACTGTAACTTGCCTGCTCTGCGTAAAGATTTCTTGATTGATCCGTATGGTGTGGTGGAAGCACGTGCCTTACATGCAGACTGTGTGTTATTGATTGTATCTTGCTTATCTGACCAACAGTTGGAAGAAATGTCGGAAACGGCTTTTGAACATCACTTAGATGTGTTGGTTGAAGTGCATGATGAAAATGAATTGGAACGTGCTTTGAATCTTTCAGAGCGTTGTATTTTAGGGGTCAATAACCGAAATTTAAAAACCTTTGAAGTCGATTTAAACACCTCATTGCGTTTAAAAAACTTGTTGCCGCCTGCGCATTTATTGGTCACTGAAAGTGGTATCGCCACACCAGAAGATGTCCGCATGATGCAAGACCATGAGATTCACAGTTTCTTGGTCGGTGAAAGTTTTATGAAACAAGCACGTCCTGACCATGCCTTTACGGCACTGTTTGGTCAGCCTGAAAATCTATAATCCAATTTGAAATACCATGAGTAAACATGATTCTTCGCTTTCTAAAGAACAGTACAATTTACTAAAATCTTTTAAAAAGCAAATCACTCAGCCTCATACTTCAAGCATTGCCAAGCCGTCTGAACCCAAAGTTCAGACGCCTGAGCAACAACAGGAAGATGATCTCGCATTGTTTCGTCAGCAAATGCAAGGCGTTCAAAAAATGGACGCAGGCAATATTGCAAAAATCGAACACACTGCCAAGAAAAAACCAGATGCCCAAACGCTGGCCAAACGTGCAGCAGCCATAGGCCCTATGGAAACCGATGATACCTTGCTGTCCGATACGCAAGCCATGCTTAACCCTGTGGGCAGCCAAGCTTCGCTGAGCTATCGCATTGCAACTTTGCAACATAAAGTCTTTGAAGATTTAAAAGCAGGCAACTTACGCTGGTTTGAAGCTGTTGATTTGCACGGTTGTACGGTAGAAGAAGCGCGGGTAGCCGTTTTGCAAATCATTCAAATGGCTAAAGATGAAAACCAGAACGTGATTAAAATTGTGCATGGCAAAGGCCCTGAAGCCATTTTAAAAACTTATGTAAATGGCTGGCTGCGTCAGCATCGTGATGTTTTGGCTTTTGTGAGTGCGCCTGAAAAACAAGGTGGCACTGGTGCAGTTTTAGTGTTGCTTAAACGCAGCGAAAAGAACCCAAAGTTTAAACAGTAATCGGTTTCATCTTTTAAACAAGGCATTGCAATAGTTTTCTGTTACAATGCCGACCTTGTTCAATATCAGTGTAAGTGAACACGTCTTATGTCTATGCAGCAATCCTACGCAAACATCCTAACCGCCGTTGGTGAAGATCTTAATCGTCCAGGTCTAAAAGATACGCCGATGCGTGCTGCTAAAGCTTTTTCGTATTTAACTTCGGGCTATAGCCAAACCTTAGCCGAAGTGACCAATAATGCCGTATTTCCATCCGACAACCGTGAAATGGTCTTGGTGAAAAATATTGAGTTCTACTCACTGTGTGAACATCATTTATTGCCATTTTATGGTCGCGTGCATATCGCCTATTTACCTGAAGGTAATGTTTTAGGCTTGTCTAAATTTGCCCGTATTACCGAAATGTTTGCACGTCGTTTGCAAATTCAGGAAAATCTGACTCAGCAAATTGCGGAAGCTGTGGCTGAAGTGACCAAAGCACGCGGTGTTGCTGTGGTGATTGATTCAGCCCATATGTGCATGATGATGCGCGGTGTAGGCAAACAGGAATCGACCACACGTACCGTATCTTTTGTAGGTGACTTTAAAACAGATAAAGAAGCCCGTCGTGAATTTTTAAGTGCGGTGCCTGAGAGTTTTTAAATTGTGGCTAAGTTCCTCAATCAAATAAAAAATCCCGAAATTTATGTTCGGGATTTTTGGGTTTTAGATTAAAAAATTAGCTTGATACATCTTCAGATTCAACCTACAGACACATTGTTGCGTCCATTATTTTTTGCCATATACAAGGCTTTATCCACTTCTTCAAAAAAACGTTGATAGTCTGGATGCCCATCATATTCATGCACACCTATACTAATGGTAAAGTTAAATTCTTCACCTGTTGATGTTTTTAATGTGGCTTTTTCGACACGTTTACGAATATTTTCAGCGACTACCAAGGCACGATCAATGGTGGTATCAATCTGTAACAGTAAAAATTCTTCGCCGCCAATTCGGAAGGCATAGTCACTGCCTTTTGCATATTGCAAAATCACATCAGCTAAAAACTGTAATGCATCATCTCCTGCTGCATGTCCATAACGGTCATTAATTGATTTAAAATGATCGGCATCTATCGCCAACAATGTTAAAGGCGAATTATTTTTTCGTGAAAAATTAATTTCACGGGACACGATGGTATTTAAATAACGGCGGTTGAGCAGTTGAGTTAAGGCATCATTGCCTGAACTGATATATTCAGACACCTGAAAAATTTGATCGACTAAATGCAAAATTTCACGATTCTTGGCACGAATGGATTGAATCATTTCAATTGCCTGTGCCTGACTTTCACATTGACCAATTTTCTGAATTAATTCATCCACCTGATAAATAAATTCGGTAATAGTTTGTACTTGTTCCGAACTTGAAAAGGCATAAGCCGCTTTATGAATAAACCATAAGCCAAATTCTGTTTTAGATAAAATCGGTTGCGTCATTTTGGTGTGATCGGACACCACCTGAAACATCAGCTCATTTTCCCAATCCAGCAAAGTCCCGCGTTGTCGGTCTTTATGCACGGCGACATCTTGCATGGCAGAAAATAAGCGATAGGTATGTTTCATATCATTATGTACTTCGACCTTCATTTCATAAGATCGGCACATAATTTCTGTGGCAAAGCACAAAATTTGGCTTAAATAATTAAACTGATTTAAGTTGCTATTGGCTTCTGTTGCAAAAAACTCAAAAGCCTTTTTTATAATAACGCGCACACCACGAATAATCAGCCAAGATGGAATTTGTACACGTGCATGCACATCGCCCACTTTAAATTGCTTTTCTACAATCTCGTTATAATTGTGTTGAAACGGAACTTCAAAACTGGAAATTAGCCACTGATATAAAGAGTTTTTTAAGCGATTCTTCACCATCTCTGCAGACAAAAATTCTGTCGCATGTTCTTCAAGCAACATTTGCTGATAGAACTCGATCACAAAATCTTCTGCATGTGCTTGAATAAACTGGAATGTCGCTTGCAAATCTTCTGGCTTAAATTGCTCGCAAATTGACTTCCATTGCTCTGCAAGCTCATGCGTACACTCTTGATACATCCACAACAACCCAGCCAAAAGAAACTGCTAAATTTTAACGGGTTTCACCAGCAACTCAACTTGTTTAGCTGGTTTTTTACAATTCAGTATAAATTCAACAGCTCTTTAAAAAAAATGCACATAGCCTAAACTGGTCTTGTTCCAGTCCTGTTTGTCCTGTTGTTGATATTCCCAACCCAATCGCAACACATGCTGCGGGTTGAGTACATATTGCAACTGGCTGTTCAGCTTAAATTGCCATTGGTGACGATCTTCCCAATACGGTAATTCAAGCTGAACCAAACTATTCATGCGTGCTGACCAAATATTTTGACAACCCAGTGTTGGGCCAATTCCAACACGCCAGCCTTTGTCTAAAGCCTTACCCGCTTGCACATGATTTTGAATTTGCACATAACACAAATGTTCACGCGCTTGATTAGCCACGCTATAACCAAACTGTGTTTTTAAACTTAAAACACCATGCTGTTCCGTTTCGCTAAAAGCCCCGTGCGAATTCAGGGCTTCTTGCTGCCAACCCAAATTAAAGCCCCAACTAAGTGGTGTTTTAAATGCGGTCATTGGGTTATAAGAGTTCACCGAGAGTAAATCTAACTGATTCAGTTTTAAGCGGTCTTCACGATATTGCACAGAAGCTTCTAAAAAGTTGAGTTGCGTCCCTGTACGAAAACCACCTTGCGGATCAAGTAAGTCATGGTAAGCCTGTCGATGACTCAACTCTACAAAATGCTCGCCTTGCACCTCGCCAGTACGCACAGCAAAGCTTCGTGCATGATGCCCCTGCACAGGATCGACCTGAGGGCGTGCGACATCCTGACGTTGTTTTTCTAAATTGATCTGACTTCTTAAACTTAAAATTTGTCTCAGTCGCGGTTGTGCAATTTTGGCTTCAATTTTGCGTCCAATCAGTTTCAGATACAAATCGTCATAAGCCATTTCCAGAATTTTAGCTTGATCGATTTGGCTGTAATTTTGCAAAACTGCCGCCACATTTTCAGGTTCTGCTTCGGCCACTTGATGGGCAGTTTTTGCCAACGCTGTGCCATGTTGTCTAGCTTGCGCCAATAACTGAGTTTCCAAAGCAGGACGATAGACAACATCTGCCACTAAATTTTCCTGCTCTACAGCTTTTAGTGTTTCAATTGGAATAGATGCGACTCTAAACTGCTGCTGTAAATTCAGCTCAGGGCGCACCAAATCCATTAAACCCAATAAGCGATAGGCACAATTATCACTGATAAAATAATACGGAAATTGCACATGCTTCATTTCCCAAATGTGCTGCACTAAAAATGTGGTTTCCTGCTCATTCAGTGCCAGTTCATATTCCCACAAATCTCGGCTTTCTAAATCGCCATATTCTTTTACTTTGCGGTAATACGGCATCAGTGAATATTCACCCGGATATTGCCCTGTAAGTCCTTTCCATGCATAAGACCAACCTTCGCTGCCCGTTACCGTTGCTGCATAATTGACAGCGTAGGAAATTAAATTCAGTTGTTTTTGATCTTTTGGGTCTAAGCGCAATAAAGTATGCCCAAACATAGAACTTGGATTGCCCATAAAGTCTGTGGCATAAATCAGCACTGCTTTATAAGGTTTAATTTGTCCAATCCATTCGTCCAATTCAGGACATTGCACCTGTGCCAAATCTTGTTGAGGAATTTGTAATTGTTCAATTAACCAGCGGCTACGTGCAGGAAATTTACACTGCACCGATTGATTGGCAGGCGCTGTTTCAAATAATGCCTGCACATTGCGAAGTAACTCTTGGTTTAAATTGCTTCCGCCTTGTTCCGACACAAAATAGCCTGCATATTGCACTTCACTTTTGCCTTGCTGCGCATACATTAAACGCTGCCAAGTCACCTGTTCTGCCAAGTGTAGGTCTTTGGCTTTTTGCACATAATGTGCGGAAGATATTGCTAATTTATTTGTATTTTGTACTGTAGAAGTGGCTGTAAGTGGCTGAATCTGTATTGGAGATATTTCAGGAGATAACGCAAAAACCGTAGGAGATAAAAAAACTAAACTACTTAAAATAATGGATTTCATGGACATTTTATAAATTTTATATACATATTCAGGCTTAAACGTATTCTTGTGCTATAAAAAAGCCCTGCGAATAATGCAGGGCTTTATTCAAACTTAAACGTATGCTTTTAAAACGTCATCATTCGCCATCACGCTCTGTAAAGATGCCAATACTTCTAAAGAAGTCTGGTTTTCTGCAGAATAAATAGATGCAAAGTTTTGCTTAGAAACCGCAAAGAAATGTGCTTTATCTTCTGCTTTAATGCTTAATAATTCAGCCAATACGTTCAAGCTTTCGCCTTCACCAACTGCCATATCGCGTGCCAATGTTTCAGCATTTTCATTGGTAAATGTCACAACTTGTGCAGTTACTGTACCTGTACCGCTACAACCTAAAGTACCAAATGTGATACCAAACAATTGGTTTGCAAAAATACCGTTTGTAGTTGCTGCTAAAATTTTTGCAACTTTGCCAGACTGACCTGCCCAAACTTGAGAACCGATACCACAACCTGCATCACGGTCTGCAAATGCTGCTGTAGAACCCACTGCCAAGACAGCAGCCAATGCTAATTTTTTAATCATCGCCTTACTCCAGAGATTTATTATTCGAAAAATTATGCTTCGAATCGTTATTCTTTATTGCTATGTGTAATTTTTATTACACTATTTTAAGATAGCGAGATGTCACTCAGAAGGCAAAACATTTATCACAAAATCAGGCATTATTTTTGTGCATTTTTGTAGCGTCGATTGGTTTTTAGCTTAAAGATTGGTCTTAAATTTGAAAATAGATTTTAGTGTTGAAGATAGCATTTAGATTTACAGCTGCTGTTGATCCTCAGTTTTCAGTGTCCACTGCCCTTCTGCATCGCGATAACCCAAAATTTTCATGACCAGAACCAGACTCAGTAACAGCAATAAATACCAAGAACCGAGTTTGCCCCAGCCGACCATGTGCCACGCATCGACCTGACTTGGATACAACCATATTTGATAAAAGGTGCTAATGTTTTCTGCGACCCAAATAATAAAAGCCAAAAGCATCAATACAGGCAACATTGGCAGTTGTAATTGAGACCGTTGTAATTGAAAACGAATTTTGGTTTTCCAGAAAATCACAACGCTCCACGCAAACAAGCCATAACGAATATCGGGGATAAAAAACTTGCTCATGAAGTTGATGTACGACAACACTGCCAAGGCCATCATATTGCTAAAAGTCGGCAAATTCCGTAAAGATACCCGATACAAACGCAAAGAACGCGCAAAGAAACTGCCAACTGCAGAATACATAAAGCCTGCAAAAAGCGGTACGGTCATAATTTTAAAGACAGCAGGTTGAGGATATTGCCACGATGCAATTTGTGGATGAGTTAAAAAAATTTCCATGATCATCGCTAAAATATGAAACAAAGCGATGACTTTGGCTTCTGCCCAAGATTCCAGTTTTAAATATAAAAGACAAACTTGAATAATTAAGGCATAGAATAATAAATAGTCGTAACGGAAAAATCCGAAATATTCCTGACTGCCCATTGAAGCAGTCAGGGCAAATGCAATCAGCAATAAAATTCCAAATAAGGCAGCCGAAGCTGCCTTAGTCGAAAACTCAACTCCTGACTTTAGCCATGTTATCCACATGATGTGACAACCTGACTGAAGCTGAGATTACACCGATACATCTACAAATGATCCATCTATATCATTGTGCGATTATAGATATTTGGCACTGTATTCATGAACCGTGTCGATAAATACTTTAGGACGTTCAGGGTCTACCCACTGGGTAATACCATGCCCTAAGTTGGCTACATAACCTGTTTTTTCACCATTGGCATAGGCATCATCTAGCATCGCACGTGTTGCTTTGGCAATTGCTTCAGGTGAACCGTACAAAGTGGCTGGGTCTAAGTTACCTTGCAATGCGGCACGACCACTCACCGTTTGACGTGCGACATTTAACGGTGTTGTCCAGTCCAGACCAAAAGCATCTGCACCTGTTGCAATCATTGGCTCCAGCCATTGACCGCCACCTTTGGTAAATAAAATAACAGGGATTTTACGTCCATCTTTTTCACGTTGCAGACCTGACACAATTTTCTGCATATAGTGGAGTGAAAATTCAAGATATTCACGATGGGCCAATGCACCGCCCCAACTGTCAAAAATTTGTACTGCCTGTGCACCTGCATCAATTTGTGCATTTAAGTATTCGGTCACTGCATCGGCCAGACAGTCTAATAGTGCATGTAAAACTTCAGGCTGTGCGTACATCATGTTTTTGGTGAAACGGAAATCTTTGCTTGAACCACCTTCAACCATATACGTTGCCAAAGTCCATGGACTACCTGAAAAACCAATTAAAGGCACTTGTCCGCCCAAAGCAGAACGAATGGTCGATACTGCATTCATGACATAGTCTAAGTCTGACTTGGCATTAAATTTAGGTAAATTGGCAACGTCTTGCTCGGTACGCACCGTTTTATGAAACTTTGGCCCTTCGCCTACTTCAAAATACAGACCTAAGCCTAATGCATCGGGTACAGTTAAAATATCTGAAAATAAAATAGCGGCATCTAATTCATAACGACGCAAAGGCTGTAAAGTCACTTCACAGGCAAATTCAGTATTTTTGCATAGAGAAAGAAAATCTCCTGCCTGCGCACGTGTAGCACGATATTCTGGTAAATAACGTCCTGCCTGACGCATCATCCATACGGGCGTGCAATCTACTGGCTCACGTAATAAGGCACGAAGAAAACGATCATTTTTTAAGGTCGTCATTTACTTTCCCAACTCATTTTCAATCTTGCAGCCATCATATCAAAAAGGTTGAAGTTTTAATAACTTCATTTCTTGCTCGTCTTTTTTAGCTTATTCTCAGTGTTCAAATTCAGCTTACGTTTATGTGAAATACATCACACAAACAAAAGTCACTGTAAAATTGGGGTTATCTTGCATATTTACACAAAACAACTACTGCATCTCCTTAGTTTTTCTGCAATACTTGGCTAGTTTTTATCTATGTAAATGAATAATTCTCAAGGTTGAATTACATGTTGGTTCGCACAATACTCGCAATGAGTTTAAGTTGCATTTTTGCAGGGACTACTTTTGCTGCATCTACTGCTGAACAACCGTTAAATCCACAAGTGATTAGCAATACCGCTATTGAAGATCCGATTGATCCTTTAGCGACAGAAGCATCGGCTGCACAAAATAATCTAAATGCAACAGACACTGCTATTACGCAACAAGAACAAAATGATTTAAATAAGGCTTCAAAAACCTTAGATGATCTACACAAAACTGAAGATACCACTGCCGATGTAGGCACTGCACCAACAAAAAGCTCTGCAAGCCAAACTGCTACATCCAACACAGCAGCACCAAAAGCTTCATGGACTTTAGATGGTTTAAATAATGCCACTTGGTATGAAAATATTGGTAAAGGTCAGTTCCCTGTGTATGCACGTGCACACGTGATGCTGAACAATTCACATGCTTCTCCAGGTGCAATTGATGGCACTAGTGGTAAGAACACCCTAAAAGCAATTGCATCATTCCAGCAAATGAATGGCATTAGCCCAACGGGTATTTTAACCAAAGAAACTTGGGATGCGTTGGTTGCACGTCAAGGTTCACGTCCTGCATTTGTAGAATACACGGTTACTGAAGCGGACTTAAAAGGTCCTTATGCGAAATCTATTCCGCATGACTATGCAGAACAAGCCAAAATGAAAGGCTTGTACTACACCCGCGTAAGTGAAATGTTAGGTGAAAAATTCCACATGGATGAAAATTTCTTAAAGAAATTAAATCCGAATGCAACATTTAATAAAGTGGGTGAAAAGTTATTGGTGACCAACGTTCGCAATGACTTACCTGAAGACATTCACCTGATTGTGGCGCACAAAGGTGCAAAACAACTGTATTTGTTCAACAAACAAAACCAAATGGTCGGCTCATTCCCAGCAACCATTGGCAGTGCAGATACTCCATCGCCAACAGGTACTTATAAAGTGACAGGTGTTGCACCAAACCCATGGTACAGCTATTCACCAAGTAACTTTATTCAGGGCAAAAACTTAAAACCGCTGTCTTTACCACCAGGCCCTAACGGCCCTGTGGGGAATATCTGGATTGGTTTAAGTAAAAAATCATTCGGTATTCACGGCACACCAAACCCATCGACCATTTCAAAAACGGCGTCGCATGGTTGTATCCGTTTAACCAACTGGGATGCAAACGATTTAGGTCGTAAAGTACGTTCTGGCGTGACTGTAAAATTCCTTGAATAATCAGTGATCGCTTTAAACCGCAAAAGACCCACGTTTTTACGTGGGTTTTTTAATGCCGCGATAAAACTCTAAAATGTCTAGGTTCTGCAAAAAATCTACACATGTTGCAATTTTAGAACGGCATGTTGCAGTTCGCCTCTAGGTCGGCTGCGGTGAAAAGATTAAGATGAGTTCAAGTTAAAAAAATGATAGGAGCATTATCATGAATGCTTATTTACACCGTAGTGAAGATCGTGGTCATGTGAAAATGGGGTGGTTAGACACCAAACATAGTTTCTCTTTTGGTAATTGGTATAACCCGAAATATATGGGTGTTAGTGCCTTACGTGTCATTAACGATGACCGTATTGCCGCACATAATGGTTTTGGTACTCACCCACACGACAACATGGAAATTTTGACTTGTGTATTAAGTGGTACGATTTCCCACCGCGACAGCATGGGCAATGAACGCCATATTACTGCAGGTGAATGGCAGTTAATGAGCGCAGGTACAGGCGTTCAGCACAGCGAAATTAACAATGGTGATGAAGAAGTACACATGCTGCAAATTTGGATTCAGCCGAATGTACGCGATGCAGAGCCGACGTATCAGCAAATTCAACGTGACCCAAATACAGCACCCAACCAGTGGCATTTAATTGTCGGCCCGAATGACAATGCCCCAATGCACATTCGTCAACAGGCAGAAGTAAAAGCAGCTGTTTTAGAAACTGGACATCGTTTAGAAGTTACAGCAACACAAGCGGTAAACTATGTGCATGTAATTCGTGGTGAAATCACCATTGGCGAGCAAACAGTTAAAGCGGGCGATGCTTTGTTATTTGCTGATAATGCTGTGATTGAAGCAAAAGAAGACAGCCAGTTCATTTGGTTTGATTTACCAAAACAGTAAGTCCTGACTGTCACCTTATTATGATTGAGCATCTTTAATTTTTTGAGTTACCCTCTTGCCCTCTTCTACAGAGGGCTTTTTTATGGCTGAAATTGCATGATTCATTTTTTAAACACAGTTTTTGTCACGTTAATGACTTTACGCTGTTGTCTGCAAATACGCAGCAATTTGCTCTGCCACATTCCGTGCGGTTCGGGAAACACCAATTAAAGTTGCCGAGGCTGCGCCTGTCCAATCGCCATAACCAACCAACCATAAATTTTGCTGTTGTAACGCTCGATTTTCTAACACATCGACTGTGCCTTGTGCATTAACCACATTCAAACTTTGTAAATGCGACAATGCTGCCTTAAAACCTGTGCACCAAATAATGGCATCAATTTCCTGTTCGCGCCCATCTGCCCAAACTGCACTATGTTCGGTTAAATAGTCAAATGGCGGCAGACCATGTAATACATCACGTTGCCGTGCTTCTTTGACACTTGGAATCATCACAATATCGCCCAAACCACCGATCGGTTGTTCAATACTGCGACCTTCCTGCTGGGCTTTTAAGCGCTCCGTGGCACGTAAAAATAAAACCCGTCCATCTACATCATCGGCTAAAAAACTTGGCGGTTGCTGTGTAACCCAAAAAGTTTCGGCCACTTTAGACACTTCTGCCAAAATTTGTGCGCCTGAGTTACCCCCGCCGACAATCATGACTCTTTTGCCCTGAAAAGCATTGGCATTGCGGTAATGAGCCGAATGAATTTGTGTGCCTAAAAAGCGTTCGCGTCCTGTATAAGCAGGAATAAAAGGCTGACTCCACGTTCCAGTAGCACTCACAGCGGCTTTGGCTCGCCAGCTTTGCTGTGCCGAACACACAATTAAATCATTGCCTTCCTTCAGGACTTTTTCGACCTGCACAGGACGCAGCACAGGAAATTGATAGCGTGTTTCATACGCTGTTAAATAGTCAATCACTTCTAATCGTTTCGGATATTCCTGTTCGGTTTTTGGCATTAACCAGCCGGACAAAGAACTCCATGTATTTGGAGAGAACAGCTGTAAAGAATCCCACGCATGTTGCCACGCACCGCCCGACTGCGTTTGATTATCCAAGATCAGAAAATTGATTTTTTGCCGTTTTAAAAAGTAAGCCGTGGCCAATGCTGCTTGTCCGCCACCAATAATAATTACATCGGCATCCATTATTTGATTCAAAATGGCTCTCCTGCTCGCAATACGCACCCTGTTGCTATGCCTAATCTTAGCGCATAAGTGCAACACGTGAGAGATTAAAAATTCAGTCCACCAAACTCAACTTATGGAAGCACGTAATTAGAAGCAAGCCATCTTGAAAAATGATGCTGCAAAAAAGCCAAGTCTTTCAACTTGACTTTGTTTTGTAAGATAGCTTGATGTGCAACACTGCAGAATCAGGTTCGGGCTTTAAAAAGCCCAAACCAATTTCAAAGTCGAAGAGTGTCCTTCAGGACGATGTTCCACTTCGGTTTCTTTCAAAAACTTTGCTTCCATAGACCAATTATCACGTTTGTATTGAATCGCGGGACCAAAAGATAGAGCCTGTCCTTTATTGCCAATACTGACACCATTCACTTCATCATCTGTGGTTTGTTTAAATACATAACCTTCGAGTGCCAATTTGACTTGATCATTCAATTGATAACCGATTGCATAATCTCCAGCGAAATAATCCCCCGACTGATAATTTGTGTCGTCATTTTCACTGTTGAAGCTATAAGACATTTTGGTGGAAAACTCCCAACCTTGCGGCTGCAAATAAGAATACGCAAAGATAGGACGAATGGTGTTGTAGTTCTTACCTAAGTTGGCAACTACAGGACGTTGTGGATTGGCATCTTCATAATCGCCTGTTGCGAGCACACCTTCTAAAGCAGCTACACTGTGATGATTGCCTTTATGCCAACCCAACATGCTGCCAATAATCAAATCGCCCAAACCACTGTTAGAGTCTGACATGCCCATCACATTTAAACGCAAATCGACCAAAGGCTGTGCAGCATATAAACCCAACTGACCGCCTGCAATGTGTTGGGGGGGCATCCATACCAAACGTGGAATAAAAGCATTGACATCGGCATGGAAATTGTCTGGGCCGTCTTTAAACTCACTGGCATGATAGTTCTGATAGTAGTTGAGTAAGTATACCCCAGCTGGTGGTAAAGCCCCTGCTGCAATGCCTTCTGCGCCTAATCCAAATGTATCTAAACCGTTTTCTGTTGCATTGACGTGTGTCGCCATGACACCCAAAAGCATGAGTGCCCAAATTTTGTTATTCATAGAACATCCTATTCAATAGAAATTTTGATGAAGTCTGCCTGCTGCGCCTGAATCATTCATGCGCGAACAGCCGACTTTTAAGGGCAGCATCAACAAAGAACTTGCTGATGCTGTATTGGCGAACGTGTTAAAACTTTGTGTTTTAAGGTGTGGGATTAAGCACTTGCACGACGACGTTCAACTTCAGTCGATGGTGCATTTGCAGTGTCTTTGACTAATTCAAAGTTAAAGGTGATGTGCTTAAATGGTTTGTCTAAACCACGGCGCTGAATTTCTGCAGCATCGGTCACATCTACCGCTGTTGCAACCAGACCTTCACGGGTCGCAAATGCGAAGTCATCCCACAGGTATTGATCACCTTCAATGTTAAATTGCGTAGTGAGTTTGCGGTAACCTGGTGCAGAAATGAAGTAATGCACGTGAGATGGACGGTTGCCATGACGACCTAGTTTGTTTAATAAAGCTTGAGTCGTGCCGTCTGGTGGGCAGCCATAACCGACTGGCATGGTCGTTTGCGCCACATATTTACCATTGGCATCACTGAAAATAGTACGGCGTAAGTTAAAGTCAGACTGAGATTTATCAAAGAATGAATAGTTACCTAAACCGTTGGCATGCCAAACTTCGACTTTGGCATTTTCAATGATATTGCCATTGGTGTCAGTGACTGTACCTTCAATAATTAACGTATCTAAATGGTCTGATTCTGAACCATCATCCATACGCGCAAAACCGACTGATTCAGGTGCACCTGCCACATAAAGTGGCCCTTCAATGGTACGTGGTGTACCGCCTGTTACGCCTGCTTTGGCATCGGCTTCATCGGCACGTAAATCTAGATAATGTTCTAAACCCAAACCTGCTGCAAGTAAACCAAGTTCATTGGCTTTGCCTGCATCGGTAATATATTCCAGACCTTTCCACACTTCTGAAGGCTGAATGTCTAAATCTTCAATGGCTTGAAATAAATCTGCCACTAAACGCACCACTATTTGCTGCACACGCTGATCGACAGGGCGTGTAGCGGTGTCTACGTTCATTTCCTTCACTAAAGTATCAATTTGTTGACGGTCCATGTAACTCTCCTTGGCTATTTTGGCTTTGCTGGTTGTCGCATTGCTATTTTGGCTTTTGACACTGCCTTACTGTGTTGATGATGGTGTCAGTGCTGAGCTAAATGCCTCAACACTGACCGACTTCCTTGGAAACTTTTTATCTATTGCAATTCGATAGGCTCAGTACAATATTGCAGCACCTATCCACTTTTAAATATGTGTTAAATATGTTTAAACAATGCTGAACGTGACTGACCACTTGCACCATCGGCAGCACTCAAGAAGCGTTCAGTGTGAATATCACGTTCAAACAAACGGCTTTGCATTAAGGTCGAAATTGCTGCATCAATCATGACTGGTGGGCCGCATAAATAGGCTTTGTGTCCACCGCAACGCTGCTCAAAATAATCGGCAACCGCTTCATGCACATAGCCTGTAAATCCTGTCCAATGGTCTTCTGCTTTAGGTGCATTTAATGCAGGAATGTAGCGGAAGTTTGGATAGTCTTTGACTAACTGCTCAAACAGTTCTCGGTTATATAATTCCGCAACATCACGCGCACCTTGGAATAGGTAAATGGTGCGGGTATCACCCGACTCTAGTAAGTCTAAAATCATAGATTGCGGGCTAGATAAACCTGAACCACCTGCAATAAAAATCGCATCCTGATCATCCGATTTACGTACAAAGAATTGTCCGTATGGCCCTGAAATTTCCAGTGCGTCGCCTGCCGCAAGCTGCTCATGCACATAGGTCGTAGCACTGCCGCCCACAACATGACGAATATGCAATTCAATAATGCCTAGTTCGCTTGGTGCATTGGCAATTGAGAAGGCACGAGTGCCTTCAATACCCGGGAATTGCACGTTAATGTATTGCCCTGCCTGAAACTCCATCGGGCGGTCTAACTGCAAGCGCACACCTTTAATGGTTGGAGATAAGTCCTTTACCTCAAGGACTTTGGCCTGATAATCCTGAACCAAATATCCCAAGAAATCTGGGTCTTCATCAACATCGGCTTCAATGGTCATGTCTGATTCAGGCTTACAGCAGCACGCCAACACTTTGTGTTCTTCACGTTCCAAATCCATCAGCGCGAAAGGTGACGCTTCGCCGACATCATAATAACCATCGGTGACTTGGACTTTACAAGTGCCGCAAGTGCCATGCCCACAAGCAAATGGCAACCACACGCCTTGACGTAACGCGGCATCTAAAATGGTTTGATCTTCTTCAACCTCAATGGTTGTGCCAATTGGCTCAATTGTGACTTGATAGCTCATCTGCGACCTCCTGTCTTGTACTTACTGACTGTGCTTTGCTGTCTTTATTTTGTTGTGATCTTACTGTTTTAAACGTGTGCGCCCTTGTACCCATTCAGTCCTGGGGTCACAAAACGCAGTAGTGATTTTTGATCGAAGCCAATTTCTGCCAAGGTCTGTTCAGGGCGTGGCTGAATTACCTGTTTGTTTAAAGTAAATTGCACTTCATCCCATTTAATGTTTTCAAAGTCAGGATGTTGATGGAAACCCGCCTGCATTTGCTGATCCAAAAATTCCTGAAAGGTTTGCTGCGGCGAAACCAACATGGCGTGTGCAGAACAATATAAAGTGTGATGATCCCAACCCACATACACCAAAATGTTGTCGCCATAGTGTTTTTGTAGGTCGCGTGGTTCAAAGTCGTAATCTGGGCGAATAGCGCGTACTGACATGGTCATTCTCCGTATTGGGGTGGTTTGAGCCGCAAATGACTCAAACCGAAATCCTTTTAAATTTGAATCTTGAAATAACTTAAATTTTAGATATTTACTTTAGATAGTGAATGAGCGTTAAGCCGCATCACCTTTCCATTTTTTCCAGCGTTGCTGGTCTGGTGAACCTTCAATATCCAAGTTATCTGCACCGACATTGAAGCGATAATATTCGCGCAGCATGTTTTCCAAATCTAAGCCACCACAGTTGCCTTGTAGAATTTGGTTCACTGGCAACCATGCCTGCACATATTTTTCAGGTTCACGTTCAAAAATATCGTGACAACCATCTGAACAGGTGTGGTAACGCTCGCCTTTATAAACAGACTCACGATACGTAAACATGGTCGGATCGCCATCCATTTCGGTGAAAGTCATTGGCACTTGGCAAATTTGGCACAATTGCGGTAAGCCTGCGCTGTAGAAACGCTTGCCTTCTGCTTCCATCTTGCGTGCTAACTCCCACTTTGGACGGTAGTATTTGTCAAAGGTGTCTGGATATTTTTCAGATAACCAATCCATTTCCTGATCGGTTGGAATCCAAGTATGGAAACCTGCTGCATGACCGAAGTTATAGAAAATCCACCACGCTTGATGCGACACGTGTTCTTTTTCTTTGGTAATTACTTCTGAATATTTCGGCATACGAATACCGTAACGGCTCAAGTCTTTAAATAACGCACCGCCCGCTTCTTCAAAGTAGGTTTCCCACGCTTCTTTCCACGACATGACTTTGTTTGGCAGCATGTAGTCCATCATCATGCCAACTATAGATAACAGACGAGTCCCACGCCAGAACCACTTATCAATCCATTCCTGTACGATTGGCACGTTATCTTCGTGTTGTTCTAACAAGAATTTCACGATTTCTAGACCTAAAGTCATGTGACGTGCTTCATCGGACTGTGCACTAAAACCAAAGGTGACCGTTGCCATATCGCCATTGTGTGCTGCACCTGACATGAACGGTACGAACAACAAGTTGGTCAATACATATTCAAAGGCAAAGCTAATGGCTAACAAGAACTCAAACGGCCCTGCTGAACGCGCATCTTCAAAGAAAGATTTTGGTACAGACAAGTACCAAACGCGGTCATGCATGTGCGACCAATCCTGAAAACCATCAAAGAATTTGTTGTAATGGCTCATGGCATGAATTTGCGTCTGCACGTGACGTAATTCATCAATCGACTGCATTTGTGATGCGATACGTGCGCCTACACCACTGAACTGACGCCCTACATGTGCATAACCTTGGAATGCCTGATATTCAAGCGGAGTTACCGCAGTTAAAAACAGTTTGATGGCATTCAAATAACGCTCATTGGTCACGTTCATTTGACCGTTGTTTTGTGCAAAAGCATCAAAAATGGCGTAAAGTTTTTTCTCTTTTTCTGCCTGATACTTCCAGTAAGCATCCATGGTTAAACGGAATGGATCTTCCCATTTAGACCAGTCTGTAATTTTAATGCCTTCAAATTCTTCGTATGGAAAGGCTTCTTTGCGGTCTGCATAAGAAAAGTCCCAATCCAAGTCACGAGTAAGTGCGCGATAACGGTCTTTGGCATTCAGTTTTTTTGCTGGGGTTTTAACTTGTGAATTCATGCTCATCATCCTTAAATTTTTTAGCGGCAATCTATGCAGCAATATGTTCTGGCGGCACTGTACTCAAATTGGCTCAGTGCACATCCTTATTCCTAGTTCCAGTGCAAACGGAAACTGTCATCATCTTCTTCGACGTTGCCGCCCAACGTAATCATGTTGAGTTGTAAAGACTGAATATCCCAATCTTGTCCAAGTTTTTCAGATACCGTTTCTGCTTTAACAATCAGACCTGTTTCGCTTTCTACCCGAATCATGGCTGGCAGATATTGAATCGTGGCATCTGGGTTGTCTTCTTCAATCGCTTCAATGATGTAGCGCGACGTGTCATTGTCCTGTAATGCGAGATAAACCTTAGACATGCTGCTTCTCCTTAAGCCTGCAAAATTTGTTCGAGTTCGATGCCAATTTTTTTACTGCGTTCCAGCAGTTTTTGTTCTGCAATGTCGACTGCATCTGCAGACAACGCCTCAGCTGCCCACGCTGCAAATGCCGCTTTCACTTCAGGTAAATATTCGGCTAACCACTGGCTCAACAATTGTTTGTTATGTGCAGATTCTGCAGCTGCGGTTTTAAATACGCTGTCTGACCATTTGCGTAAATCTGCCATGGCTTCCTGCATAAATTCCATCAGCATCGCCAAGTCACGTGCTTGATGCTGTGCCAACCATTGATCAAATTGGGTGTAAACCAATTCGCTCATAAAGCTGTCAATCACCAAGTTTTGTAATAAAAACAGTTTGAAATAGTCCTGCTCGATCAAACTGGTTTCACACAGCTTGCGCAGTCCTTGCCATGCTTCATCCTGCATCCATGCTTGTTTGGCTGGAATTAAAGATTCGCCCGTGTTGCCATCGAGTGCCAAACCAACCCGTGAGATGTACTGCGCCATCCCTAAACGATCCATCGCAGCATAAATACAGGCTTGGGTCAGCACCGTGCCATAACCATAAGCACTACCCGACATCATGTGTAAATTGGCAGTCTGTTCGATATGACGAAACGGCAAAAACAAGGCAATCACTTTGGCTTTGACATCTTCAGAAATATGCTCTGCCAACTGACGCTTTTCAAAAAAGCTAAAGTTACTTTCGGCAATGTCCTGCAAACGCGCACGATGCTGCACATAAGTTCCGTAATAAAACTGACGCGGGTCTTTAAATGCGTACCAATCCTGCATTTCAATTGCAGTATGGGTTTTATCATTTAAGGTTTTTTCAGGTTTCCACAGCGGACGATAGTGAAAGTTGGTTTCCGCCTGAATATCAAAACTGACTTCCTGATAACGGGTGGCTGGCTTGTTGCCAAAACGGCGCTCAATATAGGCATAGTTTTGACGAATTGGCTCAATACCCGCTGTTTTAATTTCTAAAGTCATCGCTTATCTCCTTAAGCATTCAGTGTTGATCTTCATGATCAATGTTGTATCGCTGTGCACCGACTAAAGTGTCGTGTTCAATGCCGTAACGCCATTTGTCTTCTTCAGCATCATTCACGGCTTGCTGTTGTTCGCTCATTTCCACCACTTGATTGGTTGCGCAGAACTCGCGGAATGCTTGCTGCGGTAACACCAACTCCACATATAAAGTGGGATCGTGAATGGCAAAGTCGAACTCGACAAATGCGGCATTAATATCGCCCGTTACCCGAATATATTTGGTTAAGGGCAATGCGCCTGTTGCATCCTTCATATTGTTCTCCTACAAGATCTGATTCATTCAGAACTTGCTTCAGTTGCTTCATGCATCTGTTGCTTACTTTTACTATTACAACAAGCGTGCCAACTTTATAAAAACATTGAAAAACAGCAACTTAAAAAATCTGAGTGTTTTTATAAGAATTTGGATTTCATGATTTGATGAATTTTGATGTTTAAAAAATTTAAGATTTCATGATTTGATGAAATACAGCCCGTACAGATACAAAAATTTACCCTTGGGCTTTATGCAATTCGCTTATGATAAAGACGGAATAAAAACAACAAAAACATATAGATACAACTAAATACCTTTAAGGTTTGGCATGATGCTGTTTAGGTATTATTGAATTTTCACGAATTTGCATAAGATGGCTAAACAGCCTCGAATTTAATGGATTAAACACGGCGCATGGTACGAGTAAAATACGACAGCAGCGGCAAATATGCAGGTCATCCTCAGGAAATTCACGACCTGCTTTCCAAACTACATTTTGACACTGAGCGTGGACAAATCTGGTTTGATGAATATCGCATGTTGCTGATGCATACCAGCATCATGGGCTATTTGCGTAAAGACCTTGCCAATATGATTGGAATGGAACGCACCAAACGCTTTTTTATTCGTTTGGGCTATCAGGCAGGTCTGAAAGATGCAGAAGTCACTACTAAAATGCGCCCAGGTTTAAATGAAGAACAGGCTTTTATGGCAGGGCCGCAAATGCACGGTATTCGTGGCATGGTGCAAGTTTCTGCCAATCAATTGATTTTAAATCAAAAGAAAAAACAGTTTTATGCAGACTTAAACTGGCATAACTCTTTTGAAGCCGATGTGCATGTTGAGCAATTTGGACTGAGTCACGAACCTTCCTGCTGGATGCTGCTGGGCTATGCTTGCGGTTACAGCAGTTTTGCCACAGGCATGACCATTATTTATCAGGAAGTGGAATGTAAAGCCTGCGGGCGTGAGCATTGCCGTATTATTGGTAAACAACTCAGTGAATGGGAAAATGCCGATGAGCTGATTCAGTTCATGTCGCCTGAACCGATGGAACAGGAACTCATTGCACTGCAAGCCGAATTGTATGAACTGAAAAAGTCGATTTATGCCACCAGTAAAAATGACTACAGCATGTTCAGCTCAGTCGGACAATCGGCGGCTTATCAGCGGGTGTGTGACTTACTCAAAAAAGCCGCAGGTGCCAAAGTTTCCATTTTGCTGCAAGGTGAAACAGGGGTCGGGAAAGAAGCCTTTGCCCGTGGTGTGCATGAACTGAGTCAGCGTAAAGAACATGCTTTTGTTGCGGTCAACTGTGCGGCAATTCCGCCTGAACTGATTGAATCTGAACTGTTTGGTGTTGAAAAAGGTGCATTTACAGGTGCACATCAATCACGCTTAGGTAAATTTGAACGCGCCCATGGCGGCACTATTTTTTTAGATGAAGTGATTGAGCTTTCACCACGCGCTCAAGCGGCTTTACTGCGTGTGCTACAAGAAGGTGAAGTGGAACGTGTTGGGGATTCACAAACCCGTCATATTGATGTTCGTGTAATTGCTGCAACCAATGAAGATTTAGAACAAGCCGTTAAAGCAGGTCGTTTCCGTGCCGATTTATATTACCGTTTAAACATTTTTCCTGTGCAGATTCCACCGCTGCGTGAACGCCGTGAAGATTTACCATTATTGGTTGCACATTTCTTAAAACACTTTGAAAAAATGTATGACAAACAAATTCAAGGCGTCAGTGAAAAAGCCACTAACTTTATGCAAAGCTATGCGTGGCCTGGCAATATTCGTGAACTGGAAAACCTGCTCGAACGTGCGGTACTACTGACGGAAGATCAACAACTGATTAAACTGAATGCCCTGTTTCCGCAAATGCACAGCGACCATACTGTAGATGAGCAAGACAGCGTAGATTTAGACACGCTTTTAACCGAAGGTTTTGATTTAGAACAGCATGAGCAACAACTGATTATCACCGCGATGCAAAAAGCCAAACACAATGTATCTGAAGCGGCACGCTTATTGGGAATTTCCCGCGCTGCACTGGATTATCGTTTAAAAAAATACGCCATGCGCTAGAAATTCCGCAATAAAAAAGCCCTGTTTTTCAACAAGGCTTTTGCATTTCAAGCAGCCGAATTACCAGCTCAGTGTCTGAGTGCCTGGACGGAAAATTGCTTCACCCATAGCATCTGGATTGGCATATTTCAGACCTTTCATTAGGTCACCTTCAACAACACCGTACTGCTCCATACACATTTTGCAGATATACACATCACCACCTTTGGTGATAATACTTTTCAGCATGTTCTGATGCTCTGCATATTTATGTTCAAAGCGGTTAGATGCCAACATTACGCCTTGATCGACCAAATAAATCGTCAGTGGATGACCTTTGCCAAATTGGTTATTGCTCATGCCAATTGCCATTTTGGTGCGGTGCGCATCACTGCTGGTAAGCAAGACAAAAAGTGGATCTTTTTTGCTCTCTGCCATTGCTGGAGATAGACTGGCAAAGGTCAGCAAAACCGATAAACATAACAACTGAATCAATTTCATGGCAGAACTCACACTCAATTTAAATCTGGTCAAAATATTAGCATAATAAATATACTATATTTAAATAATAAATTAAGACGATAGTCTGTATGCAATAAAGCCAAGCACTAAACTTTTTCAAAAATCAAAAATTGATCACTGTAAAATGACCCCAGCATCAACAATCACAATTCAATACGTCCAAAAAACAAAGCGCCACCGAAAACGGCAGCGCCAAGCATGTATTTAAGAGCAATCTTTTCTAGTAGAAATGAAGGGTTAAGCCGCTAAATTTTTCTTAAGCTCATCTTCCACAATCCCAATTTCCAACTCACTGAAACGACGGATTTCCCCTTCTGCATGTTTTTCCAACATGCCGCCAATCAATGGCACTTTAACCTTAATTGTCCAGTTTAATTGAATATCAATTTTTTCATGGTTGCCTGTCACACTACGCTCGCCTTTAGCTTCTAAAGGCAAGTTTGCACCAAGCTCCACGGTAGAAGTAAGCGCCGTTAAATGGGTCACATCATTGCGTTTTAAACGAAATGCATCTTTTAATAATTTTTTAGCCATATCTGGAATATTCACATCTAAATTATAAGCACGGCGTAAAGTGTAAATATCACCGTTCTTTTTAGATTCTAAAATTTCCAAATTTTCACCAGGAATACGCTTGCAGACTGCTTCATGCAAAGCAACATCTGCCACTAAACGCTTAAATTCGTCAATTGAAACACCATGAATGGTGGCGTTTACAGTAAATTGATGAGCCATTTGAGTTCCTTTTATTTTGTTTATTGATGGAGTAGGTCTAGCATCATCGTGCAATATAATTTGGCTGATGCTCAACGGGTATAAGCTGTTTTATATCCTAAATACAACTTTATTTTCAGGCTATTAAAATGTTTTTTCCGCCTGCTGTCATTGACTCTATTTTGTCTATTCTGTGTGAATGATGCCAAATTCAGCGGCATAGGTTTCATGGCTATAAATAGTTAAATAATGCCCATAAAATTCAATTTTGGCATAAAAATGTTCTGCGCCATCATCTAGTCCTGTGGAACACCATGTCGTCCCTTTGGGGAAATCATCTAACCACTGGGCTTGGTAAAAATCTGCAATCGAATCAAACTGTAAATAACGCTCAGGATACGCTAAAATATCCAATGCCAATAAATCAAATTGTTTAAGCTGCGCCTGTTTAAAATCAATTAAATTGCTCATCGCTACACGCCATCACACCGCAGAATGTGCCGCATGTTATTGTCGGATTTTATGCCATTCACGCCAGCCCAAATAAGCAAGAACCACAAAACCTGCATATAACACAGCCGTTAACAGCAACTCTTTGTAAATAAACATGCCGATATACACCAGATCGACCACAATCCATAACACCCATGTAGCCAAGTATTTACGACTGGTCCAATAGGTTGCCAATAGACTCATAACTGCCAGTTGTGCATCCAATAAAGGCAGTGAAGCCTGCGTCCACCACTTTAAACTTAGCCCAAACAGTAAACCCAGTATGCTACTCAGTGCAATTTGCAGCCACATTTTAGAGAGTGGCAAGCTTTGAATGATGATATGTTGTTTTTGCTGCTGTGCAGTTTTCCACTGGAAAAAACCATAAACAGCCATGCCCATAAATAGGGTTTGTAATACCGTTTCGCCATACAATTGATATTCAAAGAACAAATAGGCATACAGCAAACAGGCAATAAAATTCACCACCCAGCAAGCTATATGTCGCTTAATGGTTAAGGTCACGCCTAAAACACTAATCAACACAGCAATGATTTCTAAAACTGACATTGATGCTGCCTATGTAAAAGAAAAAGGCATGATACCTCTTTTCGGGAAAATAGCGCAAAACTCAACATTTAACCAAACACTTAACTGACAAGAAGATGCTGCAATTAATTTTCAAGAAACCTCTGTAAAATCATAAACAGAAAATCAGGCATGAAAATCAATCTGTTTGAAACTGCTCTGAATTATTGTATTTATGCTCTTGCCCAAAGCGGTCTACATGGGTAATAAAAACTCCGTATTTGCCGACAAAATATTCAAGGGATTGCTCGTAAAAACTCCAGTAAATTGACCACTCCCCCAAGTCTAACTGACGAATTTGCGTATGTGCTTTGGCAGGCATTTTATTCAGCACTTCTTGTTGAATAGTTTCGGCATCTTCAGGGTCACGACTAGATACTTTTAAGCTTAAAAATATTTCTGCGATATCATCAAATAATTGCTGTTCGTATTCGGCAACTTCTTCCACCACCTCTTCTACAGGGCGCGGTGCTTTGTGGGTAATCGGGTCTTGGACAATATTGGCAATATCTTGACAGCTTTGCTGAAAAGTACGATTAATTTTTATTTTGAACCAGACTTTCCAGACTGCATATACGGCAATCAACAACAAAATCCATAACAATAGTTTTGCCATCTTGGTCTTCGCTCTTATTTCAGGCGTTTCAATAAAGTATAACCATTTCAGGGCTTAGCGTCTATTCGCTGCTGCACGCTTCAACGCTTATGCTTTAACAGATGATTCCATCCATGCATCGCTAAAAAGTGCAATGCTCAATTACACAATGATACCGATTGCCTTAAAAATAGGACTTGTGCTGCAGCATAACGCAGTAAAACACAACAATTTTCTGCTATTTCTTTAAACACTTTTCGCTTCCAATAGAGCCTTGTTTTTATCTATCACCCTAAGCCTAGATGATTAGAGCTGCACAAATTCAAGATGTCGCCAATTTGGTTGCGGTATTACACGCCAGTATTCGCTCTTGTATTCAAGATCATCAACGCAATGAAGCCAAAATTCAGGCATGGCTAGAAAATAAAAGCTATGAAAATATTTTAATGCTGCTGCATTACAACAATTGTTGGGTCTATGTCTTACAGCATGTGGTGGTTGGCTTTATTATGATGAGTGATCGCGGGCAAATTTTACAACATGCCATTGCCCCCGAAGTACAACAACGCGGTATTGGTCAAGCCTTATTATTTGAAGCAATGAGCGATTTACAGCGCAAAAATGTATCGCATATAAGTGTATTTAGCACGCAGACTGCTTTAAGTTTTTATGAAAAAAATGGCTTTGAAATACAACCTCAAAAAATTAACTATGGACACTTCACGCCCATGCTCAAACATCTCAATAGCGAACCCTTAGATCGCACTTAAAAAACAAACTTTCCAATATAGTGAACGCACATAAGAAAACCGCTTTCAGGTGAAAGCGGTTTTTTATTGGATGTGGATTCGATTTTATAAACGAATCTAATTTTATAAGCGAACTAGGGCAATAATTTTTTCTGCCAGTTCTTCTGTAGCTGTCGCAGTCAACTCTGCATCTGCACCACTGTTTACATCACTAATGACCACAATGCCCGTTTCGCGGAGTAATGCAACCTGCGCAGCATCTAAACCTGCTTTGGCAATGGCAACAATACCCTGATGAATCAGCAAGCTTTCAAGTGCTTGTGCCTGTTCAAGTGCTTGGCTTGGTACACATACCGCTGCAGGTTTTTGACCCAAACGTGCAGCACGGTCTTCGGCTGTTACAGGTGTACTGTGTGCAGTCCATTCTACGCAAGCTTCAACCATACCTGCGCCAATGGTCACGTTATTTAAACGATCAATGAAAATAAACGAACCCGTATAACGACTGTCTTGATAACGGTCAAATACCACAGGCGCATCAAATTCGATGGTGACATTGGCAATTGCATTCAGTTCAAGCTGTTCAACCTGCACCTGTTCCAAAGTATTCACATTGGTACGGTAATGAATGGCTGTGACTTTTGCAGGCACAGTTTGTGTACCCACTTTTAAGTTATACAGCTTGCCAATAGATAGTGGCTGATCAGCCATCCACACCACAGTGGCATTTACAGCACGTGAAATTTCAGGACGCACTTGATCTTCACGCACCAACACATTACCACGTGAAATATCAATTTCATCGTTCAGTGTTAGGGTAACTGCTTGACCTGCAATTGCATGTTCAAGATTGCCATCAAAAGTCACAATCTCTTTTACTGTCGAGCTTTTGCCCGATGGCAATGCCACAATGCGGTCACCCACATGAATATCGCCCAAAGCAATCGTGCCGCAGAAACCACGGAAGTCAAGGTTTGGACGGTTGACATACTGCACAGGGAAACGGAAATCATTTTGAGCCGAGTTACGGTTAATTTCTACCGACTCCAATGTTCCCATTAAAGTATCGCCTGTGTACCAAGGGGTATGCTCAGACTTGTTCACCACGTTATCGCCATTTAAGGCAGAAATTGGCGTGAAAATAATATTCGATGGTTTACGATCACCCAGTTGATTCACAAAGTTCGCATATTCCGTCTGAATTTCGTTAAATCGTGCTTCTGAATAATCCACCAAATCCATTTTATTGATAGCAACCACAATATTGTTAATGCCCAATAAACTAGAAATAAAAGTATGACGACGGGTCTGAGTTTGTACGCCATAACGCGCATCAATCAAAATAATCGCCAAGTCACAAGTCGATGCACCTGTTGCCATGTTACGTGTATATTGCTCATGCCCAGGTGTATCGGCAATGATGAACTTACGCTTTTCAGTAGAAAAATAACGATAAGCCACATCAATGGTAATGCCCTGCTCACGCTCGGCTTGCAAACCATCGACCAATAAAGCTAAATCAGGTGCATCGCCCGTAGTGCCGACTTTTTTCGAGTCACGAGTCACGGCTTGTAATTGATCTTCATAAATCAATTTTGAGTCATACAACAAACGACCAATTAATGTCGATTTACCATCGTCTACGTTACCGCAAGTTAAAAAGCGCAGTAGATCTTTGTTTTCGTGCTGTTTTAAATACGCCAAAATATCTTGGCTAATTAAATTCGATTGATGAGACATTGCTCAAAGCTCCACATATTTTTTAGAAATCGGTTTTTTAATCTTTAATCCCTCTAAATCTCCCTTTTATAAAGGGAGGCTTTGCTCCGCTTTTTATAAGTCCCTCTTTATAAAGAGGGGTTTGGGGAGATTTTTCAGGAGAGATTAGAAGTAACCTTCTTGCTTTTTCTTTTCCATCGAGCCAGCTTCATCGTGGTCAATCATACGACCCTGACGCTCTGAACTGGTTGCCAATAGCATTTCCTGAATAATTTCAGGCAAGGTATTCGCTTCTGATTCGACTGCACCCGTAAGTGGATAACAACCTAAAGTACGGAAGCGTACCGATTTCATTTGTGGAACTTCACCTTCTAGCAACGGCATGCGTTCGTCATCGACCATAATTAAAGTGCCGCTACGCTCAACGACAGGACGTTCTGCAGCCAAATACAACGGTACTAATGGAATACTTTCGAGGTAAATGTATTGCCAAATATCCAATTCAGTCCAGTTAGACAATGGGAACACACGAATACTTTCGCTTTTATTGACCTTGCCATTATACAAATTCCACAATTCAGGACGCTGATTTTTCGGGTCCCAACGATGTTTTGCATCACGGAAAGAATAAACACGTTCTTTGGCACGTGATTTTTCCTCATCACGACGCGCGCCACCAAATGCCGCATCAAAACCGTATTTATCTAAAGCTTGTTTTAAGCCTTGGGTTTTCATGATGTCGGTATATTTAGAACTGCCATGATCGAATGGGTTAATGTTGGCATCTACCCCTTCTTTATTTTGATGAACAATCAAGTCAAAACCGTGCTGTTTTGCCATGTTGTCACGGAAAGTGATCATGTCTTTGAATTTCCAGCCTGTATCCACATGTAACAGTGGAAATGGCAGTTTCGCTGGATAGAATGCTTTTAAAGCCAAATGCAACATTACCGCTGAATCTTTACCAATCGAATACAACATGACTGGATTTTCAAACTCGGCTGCAACTTCACGGATAATATGAATACTCTCAGCTTCAAGCTGTTTAAGATGAGTAAGTCTTTCCTGATTTATTGACATTGATCACACCAGATGTACTTAAACTTGTGTACGAATAACACAGATAGAATTTGATTTTCATTATAGTGACTTAGTTATGCAGACTATTGCTTGTTTTATTATATTTATATGCAAAAAGCTCATATAAAAGAAAACCAATAAGCAGTATAAGTTTTATTTAATCAATAGTTTATTCCATCATATATTGAAATTTAACGTCATTCTCGCTACGTTTGATACATACAAATCGCGCTTACAAGCTGCTCATTTTTGAATAACTTCATAGATTATTCATCTAATTCAGTGCTTCAAGCATGAACAAAAAATGCTTAAAGTAAAAACATATTTTTTTATTTTTAAGATGCTCCCATGCCACAGATTGAACAGATCAAATCCAAACTTGAACAGGCGCAGCTGGCTGGTTTTTTGTATCAGCACAGCCCTGAGCTACTCGTCCTACAAGAGCCTTTAAACGATGATGCTTCAATGCTGAATGTTTTTGTGCAACATGAACTCAGTGCAGATCAGATTGGGCTGCAATTTGGTTTGCGTTGCCGTGATCAACAACTCTCCTTTTTAATAGGCGTGACGCATAGCAATCAAGACCGCAGCTATGAAATTGGTGCGGGCAATTTAAAGGCCGAACAAAAAGCCTTTAACTTAATGTATGCATTTTATAATTATCCTAAAGGTTTTTATTTGGTAGATGTGCCTTTAAATGCAACCACGGCAGAACTGCATCAAGCGATTGAAACGCAATTATTTTCGCAAGAAAAACTGGATTTCTTAAACACTGCTATTAAAACCAACCCCATGGGTACACAAGTAACTTGGATGAAAGCGCATATTTTACAGCAAGCTTTAGAGATGAAAGTACGGATTCAAACGGCGTTGTTATAAGCATCATCACTTTAAGTTTCTGCGGATTACGCAAGATGCACTTAAACCCCGCCAAAACTGGTTGATTGATTAAACTCGAAATTATCGTATACTGTACATATACACAATACACTTGGATACTAAGGCTTGATTAAGAGTTTTAAACATAAAGGTCTTCAGGCTTTTTTCCAAACTGGTTCAACAGCAGGTATTCAAGCAGCGCATTCTACAAAATTACGTTTAATACTTGCAGCACTACATGCTGCATCTACGGTGAATGATTTGCGAACTCCACCCAATTGGCGTTTACATAAATTGAGTGGAAATCTACAAGATCAATGGTCACTAACAGTAAATGGTAATTGGCGTGTAATTTTTAAATTTGAAGATGGTGATGTCTACATTGTAGATTATTTGGATTATCACATAGCTTCTAGCGCAGGAGTACAAAGATGAATATGATGTTTAATGCACCTCATCCGGGCGAAATGTTGCGCGAATATATTGGTGAAACTTCTGTGACTGAAGTGGCTCAAGCACTTGGAGTGACACGTGCAAACCTATCTCGCATTTTGAATGGTCATACTGGAATTTCTGCAGATATGGCGATTCGTTTGAGTGAAGCCTTAGAAACCTCACCAGAGTTTTGGTTGAATTTACAAATGCAGCATGATTTATGGCTTGCCAGTCAACGCCAGCGACCTATGATCAAAAAATTGGTGGCAAGTGTTTAACTTTAAGTTACAACAAAAAAACAACCTGCATTTCTGCAGGTTGTTTTTTATGTCGTCAACGATGCGCTAAAACTTAGTTTTTATGACGCATGTGTGGGAATAAAATCACATCACGGATACTCGCAGCGTTGGCAAACAACATTACCAAACGGTCAATCCCGATGCCCTCACCTGCAGTTGGTGGTAAGCCGTATTCCAAAGCTTCAACAAAGTCTGCATCGTAATGCATCGCTTCATCATCGCCTGCGTCTTTTTCTGCAACCTGTGCTTGGAAACGCTCAGCTTGGTCAATCGGGTCATTTAATTCTGAGAAACCATTCGCCAATTCACGACCACCAATAAAGAACTCAAAACGGTCAGTAATGTGTGGGTTATCGTCATTACGACGTGCCAAAGGCGACGTTTCTGCAGGATATTCTGTAATGAAAGTCGGCTGACGTAATTGAGTTTCTACGGTTTCTTCAAACACGATGGTTTGTAGTTTGCCCAAACCAAAACCAGGCTTCACCTGTTCTTTCAATTCTTCCTGCACAAATTTAGCCAAGAAATCACGGTCATTAACATTTTCTGGCGTGAATTGTGGATTATGCTCAAGAATGGCATCAAACATAGAAATTTTCTTGAATGGGCCTTTGAAGCTATACACTTCATCGCCATACGGCACATCGGTAGTACCCAAAATATCCAAAGCCAGTTTTTCTAGCATTTGCTCAGTCAATGCCATCAAATCTTTATAGTCGGCATAAGCTTGGTAGAATTCGATCATGGTAAATTCAGGGTTATGACGTGTAGACACCCCTTCATTACGGAAGTTACGGTTAATTTCAAACACACGTTCAAAACCGCCAACCACTAAACGCTTTAAATATAATTCAGGCGCAATACGCAAGAATAACGGCATATCTAAAGCATTATGATGCGTTTCAAATGGACGTGCCGATGCACCGCCAGGAATCACATGCATCATTGGCGTTTCAACTTCCATAAAACGCTGTTCAGTTAAAAATGCACGAATACCCGAAACCACTTTGGCACGAATTTCAAAGGTTTTACGGGTGTCTTCATTTACGATTAAGTCTAAATAACGCTTACGATATTTCGCTTCGGTATCGCTTAAACCATGATATTTGTCTGGTAATGGACGTAAAGATTTGGTCAACAATTCAAAATGTTGAATATGAACATATAAATCGCCTTTGCCTGAACGACCAATATAGCCTTTCACTGCGATAATATCGCCCAAATCTAGGCTCTTGATCGTCTCTAATGTTTCAGCACTAAGTTCTTTACGCGCCACATACAACTGAATACGACCTGTCATGTCTTGAATTACGATGAATGAACCGCGGTTCAACATCACACGACCTGCTACAGACACATACACTTTTTCGCCTGCTTCAATTTCTTCTTTAGAAACTTCTGCGAATTGTGCCTGCAAATCTTCTGCGTAGTTTTCACGCTTAAACGTATTTGGCCAAGGGCTAGTTCCCTTCGCCTGCGCTTGTTCTTGAATTTGCTTTAACTTGGCATGACGCTGCGCAATTAAATCGTTTTCGGAAATAGTGGGTTCAGAAGTCGATTGAGCGTTATGTTGCGTCATCTCTGCCTCGAATAATTACTAAAAAAAGAAGTTCAATAGAATAGCAGATTTAGACACGATTTCGTATGCCTTCTCTGACTCGAGCAATTTATTTTTTAAATTGCCACTTGCTTTTGTGATTTTTTGTAGACTTAGACCAAAAGCTAACTTCTTTCTCAGGCTAAGCGCACTACAATATTGTTCAGAAAATAGATGAAAAAGACCGTATTTTGCTGTTTTTAAACCTACTGATGTATCAGTCTAAATATTTTATTTTCTATCCACTTTATCTTTAGGCTCAGTTTGACTCAAGATGTTTAACTTTGTGAATCTGGCAATGAATACATGTGCTTTAAAAGTCTTGTTTTTACATGGATTAGATTCCTCGCGGGAGTCGACTAAATTCCATGCCATAGATGCAAAACAAAAATTTTGTATCAATGTCGATTATCGCAACTTAAATTATCAAACTGTTGCCGATTTTTATCACAATATCATTCAAAAAATTAAGCCTGAAATTTTGGTGGGACATAGTCTAGGCGGCTATTGGGCACTCAAAATGTCTTTGTCGCACCATATTCCGTGTGTGGTGGCAAATCCAAGTTTAGCTCCCACGTTTCGCAATGACTATCCTGCAATTTCAGATGATGACTTGCAGCACGATATTCCACAATTGGCTTATTTAGAATTGGGCGATGAAATTTTGGATATGCATGCCGCGCAAGCATTTTTAGAAAACTATATGCAGACCTCTACTTTTGAGTCTGGGCATCATCGCTTATTGCATCCAGAAAATATTAATTCTTGTATTCAGCAAATCGAACAAGCTTATCTTGCCAAATAAAGTCAAAGCTATCCATTAAAAATAATCAATTAAACATCACCCATTAAAAAAGCCTGATCACAACTATGGAGATCAGGCTTTTTTACAGCAGTTACAATAACTTAAAAGGATTAAGCCACTGCTTGTTCTGGTTTAGATTTATTGTCCAATACGGACCAAATATCTAAACCTAAATTTTTGTGTAAATCTGGTAAGTCTAGGAAAATGCTTGCACCTAAAACTTGATGATTACATTTTTCAGCCAATTGTTTCACTGCTTTTAAAGTGCCACCTGTCGCCAATACATCATCTACAATAATGACTTTTTGCGCTTGCACATCGGCAGCCATTTCTAAACGGTCTAAACCGTATTCTAAGCTATAACCCACACCCACAACTGGTGGTGGCAATTTACCTGCTTTACGCACAAGTACCAAACCTTTGCCTGTACGCTGTGCCAAAAGGCTCGCCAATACAAAACCACGTGCTTCTACTGCAATAAAGCTTTCAACTTCAGCTAATTTTTCTGCAGGAATGCTGGCAATTAAAGCATCTGTTAATGAATCCAAATTATTCATAAACAAAGGCGTTAAATCATAAAAATCTACGCCTGGTTTTGGAAAATGAGGAACTGTACGAATATGCGACCACAAAAAAGTAGACAAATTGCTCATGGAAGATCAGAAATGTGACTAAAGAATGGTTGAATTTTACCGTTTATTTTCACATAAGGCTAGTGATCGAATCGGCAAGACTGCCATCAATCACGCATCAAAACACTACAAGGTTTTGATTTTTATAAACTTTAATATACTTAAAAATATTAATATATATTTATTCCATAATAAAATAGCAAAAATATAAGACTTTTACTGTACGACCAAGGTCTTAAATGGCATTTAAACGCATAAAAACGTGATTTTTCCTGCAGCCATTCTCTCATTACAATGCCGTATCTATATCAAAAGAGGTCTTTTCTGCGCGGTTATGTCCCATGCAGCTATTCATTCTATAAAAGCACAGATTAAAATCGCTTATTTACTTTACTTTAGCCGTATAACTGCGTAAAAATTTAATCAAATAGATATATCATACAACTAGTCGTAGATAAGTTTTTTGCTGATCTGGAAATTTAAAGATCGGTTTATGGAGAATTGAATGAAAAAGTATCAATGCATCGTTTGTGGATGGATTTATGACGAAGCAGAAGGCTGGCCTCAAGATGGTATTGTGGCAGGTACATTATGGGAAGATATTCCTGATGACTGGACTTGCCCAGACTGCGGCGTTTCAAAAGCTGATTTTGAAATGATTGAAGTTTAAGACCACGAAAAGACCATGTCCGATGGTCTTTTTTTAACGCCAATTTCTATGCCCTTATTTGGAGTTCACCTTATGCATCCTATCGTTATTATTGGTTCAGGCATGGCAGGTTATACTGTTGCACGCGAGTTTCGTAAGCTAAATGCAGAACAAGAGTTAGTCATGATTTGTGCAGATGATGCTGCCAATTATGCCAAACCAACTTTATCTAACGCATTGGCGGGCAATAAAGCCCCTGCTCAAATTGCATTGGGCGATGCAGCTAAAATGGCAAGCCAACTCAATATGCGTATTGAAACCCACACTTGGGTTAAAGCAATTGATGCAGAAGCGCATGTACTTGAATTAGAAAAAGAGGGTGTAAGCAGCCAACAACCTTATTCTAAATTGGTTTTGGCAGTGGGTGCGAATCCTGTACGTTTAGCCATTGCGGGCGATGGCAGTGATGACATTCATGTGGTAAATAATTTAAGTGATTACACCGCATTTCGCCAACAGCTTGAACAACGTCAAGACAAACGTGTGGTGATTTTAGGTGCAGGTTTAATTGGTTGTGAATTTGCCAATGACTTGCAGCAAACAGGACACCAAGTCACGGTGATTGACCTTGCACCACAACCACTAGGTCGTTTATTGCCGGATTATGTAGCCAGTGCTTTTAAACAAAACCTAGAAGAAACGGGTATCCATTTTGTATTGGGTACAACCGTTGAAAAAGTTTCGAAAATTAAAAATGACGACTATTTAGTGACCATTACCAGTGGTCAGTCTTTAATTGCCGATGTGGTACTGTCTGCCATTGGTTTACAACCAAACATTGCTTTGGCTAAAACAGCAGGCATCGAAACCAGTCGTGGGGTCTTAACCAATGCGCAACTTGAAACCAGCCAAGCTGATATCTATGCAGTAGGTGACTGTGCGGAAGTGAATGGTATTTTATTGCCGTATGTGATGCCAATCATGCAGCAAGCACGTGCCTTAGCCAAAACCTTAAATGGTGAAACTACTCAGGTACACTACCCTGCCATGCCTGTTGCAGTGAAAACACCTGCTGCACCACTGACCGTTTTACCTGCGCCACTAGGGGTAGATGTCAACTGGCATACCGAAGAATTTGACGATGGCATGATTGCCAGAGCCTATGACCAAACCGATACCTTACGTGGCTTTGTCCTATTAGGCGCAACAGCGGCCAAACAACGCTTGAGTTTGACCAAATTAGTGCCAGACTTATTGCCTGTATCGGAATAAAATAAAAACAATAAAGGGCGATTGATTTCGCCCTTGCCTGACATGAGGATCACAACATGAATAGTGCACTTCAGTTCACCACATCGCCCTATACGGCATTTATGCACGAAACCAAAGTCGATTTAGGCAACGGAATTCAGCTGCATGTCGAAGTGGGCGGCAAAACTGAAGATCCACCTATTTTGCTGATTATGGGTTTAGGCGCACAAATGTTGTACTGGCCCGATTTCTTTTGTAAATCACTGATTGATCAGGGCTATCGTGTCATTCGCTATGACAACCGCGATATTGGTTTGTCATCCAAAATTCGCCACAAAGGTCCACGTCTGAACACCTATAAAATGATGGGGCGTTTTAGCTTAGGTCTGCAAAACCACGGTGCGCCTTATAACTTATTTGATATGGCGGATGATGCTGCATTGCTATTAGAGCGCTTAGGCATTGAAAAGACCGAGGTGATTGGTGCTTCTATGGGCGGCATGATTGCACAAATTTTGGCAGCCAAATATGCAGATCGCGTGAATAATTTAGGCTTATTATTTACCAGTAATAACCAGCCTTTTTTACCACCACCATTTCCGAAACAACTGTTCAGCTTGCTAGAAAGACCAAAATCACAAGATGAAAATGGCATTGTTGATCATAGTTTAAAACTATTTAAGGTGATAGGCTCACCTGGCTATGTGAATCAACTCGAAACGATGCAAACTGCACGCAAATTATATCAGCGAAGTTATTACCCTGCGGGTGTACTTCAACAGTTTTTAGCAATATTATGTACAGGCTCGTTGCTACAACTGGACAAACAAATTCAGCAACCTACCCTTGTGGTACATGGTTCGCAAGATCGTTTGCTCCCACCAGGGCATGGTAAGGCTGTTGCGAAAGCGATTCCGGGCGCTAAGTTTGAATTAATCAAAGGAATGGGGCATGATATTCCTCCACACTTTATTCCTCATCTTAGCGAACTGTTTGCTCACCACTTTAAATCATAATCATTAGGACACTATGGCTGCATTACCATCTTTAAGACAGCTGTCATACCTCGTTACACTGTCTGAAACGTTACATTTTACAGAAGCGGCTCGCCGTTCTTTTGTAACTCAGTCGACTTTGTCTGGCGGTATCATGGAACTGGAGCGCCTGCTTGGCGGCGTACTGGTAGAACGTGATCGACAGAATGTACGTTTAACCCCATTGGGTGAACAAGTCGTAGCACGCGCCCGTGTTCTGTTAGCAGATGCACAGGACTTAATGCGTTTAAGCCGTGAAATGAGTGAGCCTCTCACAGGTGATTTACACTTAGGCGTAATTCCAACCATTGCCCCATTTATTTTGGCGCAACTGTTAGATGAAGTACATAAGCAGCTACCTAAAATTCAATTGCATTTACACGAAGCGCAAAGTGAAAAAATTGTCGAAAAATTGGAACACGGCAATTTAGATATGGTGGTGTTAGCCCTGCCATTCGATACGCGTGGTTTGAAAGTGGCTGAAATTTCTAAAGAAGATTTGTTCTTGGTTTATCACAAGGGCGATCAAAAATCGGCGCAGGCCAATTCTTTAGATGATTTAGATTTATCGCGTTTAATGCTACTTGAAGAAGGTCATTGCTTACGTGATCACACTTTAAGTGCTTGCCCGATTGGTGAACGCAAAAACGATCATCGTTTAAAAGCCAGCTCTTTGCCGACCTTGGTTGAAATGGTGTCTGCAAATTTAGGCTTTACCCTATTGCCTGAAATTGCAATTCATAATGCCATGATCAAATCGAATCCAGATTTACAGATCAAAAGTATTGAGGCTGCACCAAGCCGTACTTTGGCTTTAGTGACGCGTAAAAGCACGCCATTACAAAGTGAATTTGACGTTTTGCTGCAGATTTTACAGAAAATCACTCAAAACGCAGTCTAAATTTAGACACATGATCCAACATTTCATTAAGGAGCCAATCTGGCTCCTTTTTTATTTTTCGTTCAAAAATGTGTATTGTTTTTGCAGTTCACTATGATTTAAGTGACTTATAAATATGAATAAGTTTTAAAATGTGAGATTCATCACAAATTCAACAATTCACTCTTACCACTGAACGAAAGAACGGTATCGAGTTACATTACTCACATTTTCAACACATTTCAAAAAAACATATTCAGCAACAATTACTTATATTTACCCTTTTTATCTCTGTACACGACAAATTTCACAGAACCCTTATCCTATCAGGATTCTGCTTTCTTAAAATTGCCAAAATTTCCTTAAACTCTTCTTTTTTCCCAAAACCAATTAAACGCTGAATCGCCATTTGAACA
>NZ_VOYG01000020.1:0-43690 GCF_013420785.1 Acinetobacter sp. YH01011 | reverse complement strand
TGCTGGCGACCATAGCAAGAGTGAACCACCTGATCCCTTCCCGAACTCAGAAGTGAAACCTCTTCGCGCTGATGGTAGTGTGGGGTTACCCATGTGAGAGTAAGTCATCGCCAGCTCATTATTCAAACACCCTCAACAAATGTTGGGGGTGTTTTTTTATGCAAGAGAGAAAATAAAGTTAGAAAAACAATAATAAATTGAATAGAACTTCTGATTAAAATCTTTATGTCTTTTGATAAATCTGTGCTATACCTAATAAAACGGCATAGAAATTGCTTATCAAAAACTTATATATTAAGTTGTTGAAAAACATAAATTTAAAAGAGTGGGTGAAAATGAAGTTATCGGTTGGATTAAAAGTTGCAAACTCCTTGTCACTGACACCGCAGTTACAACAAGCCATTCGTTTGCTTCAACTTTCGAGCTTGGAACTTGAACAAGAAGTTCAAATTCAGTTGGACAGTAATCCCTTATTAGAAAAAGTCGAAGAACAAAGTAGTGTCGAAAGTTTATCCACCTTAGAAGAGCAAGAGCATGATCAAAAGGATTTGACTAAAGAATTAAATGCAGATCATCTACCGAATGACTTGCCTGTCGATACAGACTGGGATGATGTGTACACTCATTTACCCACGAGTTTGGGAGCAGCGGAATATGAAGAGCGCGAGGATAATCGTCAGGGACATTTAGGTTTAAAAGAGCACATGATGCAACAAATCAATCTGTTGCATTTTTCTCAAGTCGAGCAGCTCATTGCCTACTGTATTGTCGATGCTTTGGATGACAATGGTTTCTTGGATTGTGAAATATCTGAAATCACTACATCTGTGCAACATTTATTGATCTCCATGGAATACGAAGATGAAGTTGAAGACGATGAAGTTTTGGTCGTTTTGAAACATATTCAGCGTTTAGAGCCGATTGGTATTGGTTCGCGTAATTTGGCGGAATGTTTATCTATTCAGCTTGAAAGTTTGGCTACAGATGTGCCTTATCGGCAGGAAGCACTGCAACTCTTGCAGCATTATGAGTTATTAATTTCGAATGATTTAGCCAAGTTAATTAAGCAAACGGGTTTAAGCGCAGATCAGCTACAGCATGCAGTGGCTTTATTAAAAACCTTGAAAGCGCATCCTGGTACAGCATTTGAAGATCAGGAGTCAGATTATCAAATTCCAGATGTAGTGGTCAGTAAAAAGCAGTACCATTGGCAGGTGCAGCTGAATCCTGATGTTGTGCCTAAGCTTAGAATTAATTCGTTTTATGCCAATATGATTAAACGCGCAGATCAAAGTGAAGATAATCAATATTTGCGTAATCAAATGCTAGATGCGAAAAACTTTATTAAAAGTGTTGATGAACGTCATAAAACCTTATTAAAGGTAGCGACTTGTATTGTGCAGCATCAACGTGAATTTTTAGAAATTGGTGCTGAAGGAATGAAACCGTTGATTTTGCGTGATGTAGCTGATGAGGTGGAGTTGCATGAATCTACAGTTTCACGGGTGACCACCAATAAATATATGTTAACTCCACGTGGTTTATTTGAATTGAAATATTTCTTTTCAAGTCATGTTGGAACCTGTTCAGGTGGAGAAGCATCCTCAACTGCGATTCGCGCGAAGATTAAAAAGTTAATTGCAGATGAAAATCCACGTAAACCTTTGTCAGACAACACAATTGCAAACCTTCTTAAGGAAGAAGGAATTGATGTGGCACGTAGAACGGTTGCGAAATATCGTGAGTCATTAAATATTCCGTCATCTTCTGAACGAAAAGTCTTGATCTAGTTTTTAAAATCGGTCTATTCTAAGGATTCATTATGACCAAATAATGAATTTTTTTTGAAGGAATAGTTAGACATGATTTAAAGTGACCGCTGCAGTGATCTGTTATTTGGCAATCAATCATGTGAACTATGCCTTCCTAATCCTAATGAAGGTGAGGGATAGAATTATGCAAATAACAATTCGTGGACATCACTTAGCTATCACCCCTGCAATTGAAGAAAATATTCGACTTAAGTTTGCACAAATGACCAAACATCTGGATCAGGTCAATAGTATGCAGGTGAAATTAAGTAAAGATCATCAAATCGATAAACATTCTAAAAAAGGCAGTGCCAATCATATTGCTGAAGCGATTATTCGCTTGCCCGGCACCGAGCTGTTTGCGCAAGCTTGTGCGGATGATATGTATACTTCAATTAAGATGATGACAGAAAAATTAAAACGTCAGTTAGAGAAACATCGGAAGATGCAGTTGGATTATCAGCCTTTAGCCATCTAGTTAAAATGTGATTTAAAAAGAGGTTTTGGATAAACCTCTTTTTTTATTGCGATAATGTATAGGATTAATGAATTATTTTTTCTATTTATAGTAAAATGACAGGTTTTTACACCGTTGGTCCTATAAGAGGTCTTTGTGATGAATAGTGAACAGCTCACTGAAACTTTAAAAGCTGCTTTTCCAGAGGCTGAAGTTGCTGTAAGTGGGCAAGGCGGCAAGTTTGATCTTCGTATTGTAGATAATCAGTTTGAAGGTAAGCGTCCTGTTGCTCGTCAACAAGCAGTGTATGCACCATTGAATAGCTATATTGCCAGCGGTGAAGTTCATGCGGTTACAATTCGTGCAATGACACAAGAAGAATGGCGTAAAGCAAGCTTATTTGGAGCTTAATAATTTAATGGATAAATTTTTAATTCAGGGCGGTAATAAGCTCGAAGGTGAAGTGCGTATTTCTGGTGCAAAAAATGCAGCCTTGCCACTTCTTGCTGCAATGATTCTTGCAGAAACGCCAATTACATTGAAAAATGTTCCAAATTTAAAAGATGTAAATACCTTGGTGAAGTTGATCGCAGGCTTGGGCATTAAAATGTCTTATGAAGGCGATACAGTCATTGCAGATACATCAACGTTGAACAACCAATTTGCACCTTATGAATTGGTAAAAACCATGCGTGCTTCTATTTTGGTGCTTGGCCCATTGGTCGCGCGCTATGGTAGTGCAAAAGTATCTTTGCCAGGTGGTTGTGCAATTGGTTCACGTCCTGTCGATCAGCATCTTAAAGCACTTGAAGCTTTAGGCGCAGAAATTGAAGTTGAAAATGGCTATGTAAATGCCAAAGTCAATGGTCGTCTTAAAGGTGGCGAAGTGGTCTTTGATATGGTCACTGTTGGCGGTACAGAAAACATTCTCATGGCTGCGGTATTGGCAGATGGTGTTACCACTATTCGTAATGCTGCACGTGAACCTGAAATTACCGACCTTGCGCAAATGCTCATCAAAATGGGCGCTAAAATTGAAGGTTTAGACACCGATACTTTAGTGGTTACAGGTGTTGAACACTTGCATGGTTGTGAGTATTCAGTAGTTGCTGACCGTATCGAAACAGGTTCTTATTTGGCTGCAGCTGCAATTACGGGCGGTAAAATCAGAACCACACATACCGATCCTGCCTTGCTAGAATCTGTGTTAGATAAGTTTGAAGAAATGGGTGCGGAAGTCACACGTGGCGATGACTGGATTGAACTGGACATGATGGGCAAGCGCCCTAAAGCCGTGAGTTTCAGAACTTTACCACATCCTGAATTTCCAACAGACATGCAAGCACAGTTAATGGCGGTGAATGCGATTGGACGCGGTTTTGCTACCATTTCGGAAACTATTTTTGAAAACCGTTTTATGCATGTCCCTGAGTTGTCACGTATGGGTGCCAATATTCAGGTAGAAGGCAATGATGCGGTGGTGACAGGCGTAGAAAAACTTTCTGCTGCACCTGTTATGGCAACCGATTTACGTGCCTCATTCTCGTTGGTGTTAGCAGCATTGGCGGCAGAAGGCGAAACATTGATTGACCGTATTTATCATATTGATCGCGGTTATGAAAATGTAGAACAAAAGTTACAAGGTTTAGGCGCCCAAATTAAGCGAGTAAATTGATGAATGACATGAGAAACGATGATCCAAATTTTGACGTCATGGGCAATTTTGATCATGGTTTAACTTTGGCATTAAGTAAGGGGCGAATTTTAAAAGAAACTTTGCCTTTATTAGAAACTGCGGGAATTAATTTACTGGAAGATCCAGATAAATCACGTAAGTTGATTTTCCCAACCACACATAAACAAGTGCGTATTTTAATTTTACGTGCCTCTGATGTACCAACTTATGTTGAAAATGGTGCGGCAGATATTGGGGTTGCGGGTAAAGACGTGCTGATGGAGCATGGCGCTCAAAATGTATATGAGCCGCTGGATCTGAAAATTGCCAATTGTAAATTAATGACTGCGGGCAAAGTTGGTATGCAGCGTCCAAAAGGTCGTTTAAAAATTGCCACTAAATATGTGAATTTGACCCGTCAATATTATGCCAGCTTAGGTGAGCAGGTTGATGTCATTAAACTCTATGGCTCAATGGAATTAGCACCATTGGTCGGTTTGGGTGATTACATTGTCGATGTGGTTGATACAGGTAATACTTTACGTGCCAACGGTTTAGAGCCGCTAGAAGAAATCTGTAAAGTATCTTCACGTTTAATTGTCAATAAAGCCAGTTTTAAGCGCAAGCAAGATTTGCTCAATCCAATTTTGGCACAACTTGAAAAAGCTGTGGCAGAACGAGAGTTGGCAAAACAATCTGCTTAACTTTGAACTTTGTATCCATCATCCTGCCTTCTCAAAAAACCGTCATTCAATGGCGGTTTTTTTATGTTCGTGCATGATTCTGTTCTTGAATGATTCTGTTCTTGAATTTCCATCAAAACATACTGCTTTCGCCATGTATAGATTCCCACAAAGCCCTAGAAACAAGGTAAACTAAACTTTTCTATCAAACCTTGTGGGTAAATTGATGCGACGTTTATCGACTCAAGATCAAAGCTTTAAACAAGCCTTTGCAGACTTGTTGGCTTTTGAAACTGTCAGTGATCCTGAACTTTTAAAAACTGTAGATCAAATTATTGCTGATGTGCGTCAGCACGGTGATGCTCAGGTTCTTAAACTCACTCAACAGTTCGATCGACATCCAGCGCATCAATTTTCAGAACTTGAGTTAAGTCAAGAACAACTGAAAGCCGCATTTGATGCTTTAGATAACGAAGTTCGTGAAGCTTTGGAATTGGCTGCTGCACGTATTCGTGAATTTCACCAAGCGCAAAAGCAGGATGGTTGGACTTATGTTGATGCTTTGGGCAATACACTCGGGCAAAAAGTCACACCATTAGACCGTGTTGGTATTTATGTGCCAGGTGGTTTGGCGTCTTATCCATCTTCAGTGCTTATGAATGCTGTACCTGCGCATGTTGCTGGCGTGCCTGAAATTATTATGGTGGTGCCTGCACCGAATGGTGAACTCAATCCATTGGTTTTGGCTGCTGCATATTTGGCAGGGGTGACTCGTGTATTTACCATTGGCGGCGCGCAAGCCGTTGCTGCGTTGGCGTATGGTACAGAAACTATCCCTTCGGTAGATAAAATTACGGGGCCGGGTAATCGCTTTGTGGCAGCTGCAAAACGTGCTGTGTTTGGTCAGGTCGGCATTGATATGATTGCAGGGCCATCCGAAATTTTGGTTTATGCTGAAGGTGAGAATAATCCTGAATGGTTGGCCATGGACTTACTTTCTCAAGCCGAGCATGACACGGTTGCACAATCTATTTTTATTACACCAGATGAGCAATTGCTGAATCAGGTTGAGCAAGCGATTGAACGGCACTTGGCGAATTTGCCTAAAGCTGAAATTGCCCGTACTTCTATTGCAAATCGTGGTGCATTGATCTTAGTCAAAGATCGTCAAGAGGCGATTGAATTGATCAACCAAGTTGCGCCCGAACACTTGGAGTTGTGTATGGATGATCCACAAGTGATGGCAGAAGAAATTCGTCATGCGGGTGCGATCTTTATGGGGCGCTATACACCAGAAGCTATTGGTGATTATTGTGCAGGGCCAAACCACGTATTACCAACGTCGGGTACAGCACGTTTTTCATCGCCATTGGGTGTTTACGATTTCCAAAAACGCTCAAGTCTGATTATGTGTTCAGCTGAGGGCGTGAAAAGTTTGGCGAAAACCGCTGATATTTTAGCGAAGCAGGAAAATCTGGATGCGCATGCACGATCAGCACGTTATCGTTATCAATCATAAATAGCATTACAACCTCTCCCTGACCCTCTCCTAATAAAGAGAGGGGAATTTAAACCACACAAATTTTGTGTCTTTAGTAATGAAAATTCCTCTCCCTTTGGGAGAGGTTAGGAGAGGGTTTAAAGAGAATACAAAATGAATATCACAGCAGAACAAATACGTTTTTGGAGCCCTGAAGTACGTGAGCTAGAGCCTTATGTACCGGGTGAGCAGCCAAAAATTCAAAATTTATTAAAATTAAACACCAATGAAAACCCGTATCCACCTTCGCCTAAAGTGGTGGAAGCGGTGCAAAAGGTTTTAGAAAACTCGGCAGATGCACTGCGTTTATATCCAGACCCAGATGCGTCTGAGCTTAAGCAAGCCATTGCGAAACAGCAAAATGTAGCTGTTGGAAATGTCTTTGTTGGCAATGGTTCAGATGAAGTCCTTGCACATATTTTTAAGGCTTTTTTTGTTCAGGAACAGCCGTTACTGTATCCGGATATCACCTATAGCTTTTACCCTGTATATAGTCAATTTTTTGGGGTGAAAACTAAAATTTTGCCTTTAAATGATGATTTTGAAATTGTAGTTGATGACTATAAGCAAGCCAATGGTGGCATTATCATCACCAATCCGAATGCACCGACCAGTATTGCTTTAGGTTTAAGCGCTATTGAAGAAATTTTACAGGCCAATCCAAATTCAGTGGTCGTGATTGATGAGGCTTATGTCGATTTTGGTGCAGAGTCTGCAGTAAAATTGGTAGAAAAGTACGATAATCTTGTGGTGTGTCAAACCACATCTAAATCACGTTCTTTGGCAGGTTTACGTGTTGGTTTTGCGATTGCGCAACCGCATTTAATTGCCGCACTGGAAGCCGTGAAAAATAGTTTTAACTCCTATCCAATGGATCGTTTTGCGATTGCAGCAGCGGTGGCATCTTTTCAAGATCAGGCGTATTTTGAAGCACAATGCCAAAAAGTTATTGCAAGCCGTGAGAAATTGGTGACGGATTTAACGAGCTTGGGCTTTAAGATATTGCCATCACACGCCAACTTTATTTTTGCATCACATCCTCAACAGGATGCGGGTGAATTAGCTGCAGCATTACGTGAACGCGGTATTATTGTGCGTTATTTTAATAAACCACGCATCAATCAATATTTGCGCATTACTATTGGTACAGATGATCAAAATCAACGCTTAGTAGATACTTTAAAATACGATATTTTGGCTTAATTGTTAAAATATCGTAGAGGCGAGTGAAGCATTGAATTCACTCGCTTTTTTTGTTTTTGCGACATGCTATTGCGCAGGTTTGTACCAGCGGTTCAATAAGTCCAACATCGCTGAAACCTTGTCAAAACATTCTTGATATTCTGCTTCACAAACAGATGCAATCGTGACGCCACCACCAGCCCATAATGAAACATCTTGCTGATATTTCTGAATAGAACGGATCAGGATATTCCAAGAACCCGTTCCATCGGCATCAAAATAACCCATAGAGCCGCAATAGGCGCCACGTGCTGCACCTTCGAGTTCATCTATAATTTGCATGGCACGAATTTTCGGTGCGCCTGTAATTGACCCACCTGGCAAGGCAGACATCAACACATCAAAAGGATTCATCTCGGCTTTTAGTGTTGCGGTCACTTCACTGACCATGTGATGCACTTGGTTAAAAGACTCAATATTGAATAACTTTGGCGTTTTGACGCTGCCAGTTTCGGCATAAACACTTAAATCATTACGTAATAAATCCACAATCATCACATTTTCAGCCTGATCTTTTTTAGATTCACTTAATTGTTGTTTCGATTGTCGGTCTAATTCAGGATCATCATAGCGTGGCATCGTGCCCTTAATGGGTTTTGTGGTAATTTTTCGATTTTCCTCAAAATCGATAAAGAGTTCGGGCGAACAACTTAAAATTTCAAAATCACCAATACGTAAATAACTTGCATAAGGTGCATTGGTCAGTTGCCAAAACTGAGCTGCAGTCTCTAAAAGTTGACCTTGAGCCTCAGCGCTAAACTCTTGCGTAAGATTAATTTGATAACAATCTCCTGCCACTATATAGTCTTGAACATGTTGAAAGGCGCGTTGGTAATCTGTGAAATTCCAGCGTGCTTGACACTTTTGGCTTAATTGGAACTGTTCAATTATGGTTGATTGAGTATATAAATTTAAAATAAAATCAAAGATTTGAGTAGCAGCATCGTCTGAACTATAAAAATACCAGCCATCAGTTTCTTGCTGTAAATAGCTTTTAAATTGACCTAAAAAAATACTTGGCTGGGGACGAGACTGCATATTGATGTGTTGCTGTGCTGCTGCATCATACGAAACAAACCCCATTACACTGCAAAATGGGGCGGTGTCAGCATCTTCTAAAGCACCGAGATGAGCTGTTAAATCTAATTGAGTTGGACTTAATTCATATTGATCCAATGCCGTTTTTTGAAAGTAAAAATGTTGATGGTTTTGCTGCACACAATAGCGTTCAGCCAAAAAAGCAATACGTGCCTTTCCATTATTTTGCAAATAAATACAATGTGAAAGTGCTGCCAAAGCTTGCAAAATTCTTGCAGCCTCATATTCAGGTTCACAGAATAATTTTTTAAAATGAGTAGGATAGGACATAAAGCGTAAACAGCTGAGAGATTTTAAAAGGCTATTTTACATGATTGCAGCAGATAAAAAGCAAATAACCGTTTGTCGGTAAGATGTGGATTGCGACAAACAGCAGTTGAACAAAAAATAACTCAGATATACCTTTGTATGTGCAAACCGACTACTCAAGGAATGTGTGTTAGTGTTGTCCTCATCAAATAAAAAAACAATTACTAGCACTGAGTGGTAAAACCAAAAAAATAATACTCTCGGGAGAGTAACAAGATGAAAAAATTTACTAAACTTGCTTTGGTATCATCAATTGCGTTAACGACAAATGCAATGGCAATGCAGGCAATGGACGATACTGCATTAAGCGCAACTACTGGTCAAGATGGTTTAAGCATCGGGATTGGTATTTCTAAAATCGAAATCGAAAAACTTTTAATCCATGATAATGATGGTTTGGCTGCAAAAGGTGCTGCTGGTGACCTAGGTTTTGGTGGTACTGGAGATGCTGGTGCGATTGTAATTAAAGCTAATGGAAAAGGAAAAACAGCGAATCATGGTGTAGTCATTGAAGCTAATATGTCTGATTTAAGTAATCCGACAAAATATTTATTAGCATCTCATAATTTAGCAGATTTAGTCATTGATACAGATGCTGGTGATACTGCTGATGGTGGTGCATTTATTAACGTAGCTGCTCAAGTAGCTGGGCTTGAAATTAATATTGGTGAAATTGGTGTCTCTGCATCGAATGCTAAGCCAGTAGCAGGTGCTACGAGCATTCGTCGTGGTAATGATGATAACAACTATAATGCAATTTTATCTGGCTTAACGTTAAAAACAGGTAAAATGGATGCCAATATTCAATTGGGTGCAGCGCCACAAGGTGCCATGATTAAACTTGATACCACAATGGTGGGTGGTTTAGAAATTGCAAACTTAGGTATTTTAGATAACTCTACTAAAGCAGGTACTGGTGATGGTACTGTAGGTAATCGTGCAGCAGGTGAAATCTTTATTGAAAGTATTAAGTTTGCAGATGCTAATTCTACGGACTTAACCTTAAAGCAAGATATTAGTGTGATAGGTAAGGAAGGTGCAAACAATGGCTATATTCAAATCATTAGCCATGGTGGTGCAAAAGATAATTATGTACAAGGTATCCGTTTAGGCAGTAAGACTGCTGCTTCTATTGGTGATATGGAAGTTCAAGGCTTACAAACTTATTACGGTGGTAATACATTGCAACCTGCTGGTTATACACAAGGTGCAAAAATCACCATTTCGGGTCACTAATTTAAACACTGAAAAAGCGCGTGAATTCACGCGCTTTTTTTTACAAATAAACTGATGAGTTCGCAAAAAAATATAGAAAGCTCTTTTTTTTTTCTATAAAACGAGTATCTTTCTAAATACAAGGAAGTAGAGTGAAAACTCTAAAAATAAAAATATTAGGCAGGTATTGCCGAGAACTAAAAAGTAAAAATATATGTTAGAGATCGCTTTGGGCTCGGCATTGATCTATTACGCTGCCACACAAGCCTTTGATTTAAAAGAACAGCATCCAGAAGCTGTGCACTATACAGAAACTTTGGATTCTAGAAATAATTCATTTACCCGTATGCATAGAGAACCTGTGCAAATTAAACCTGCTTTAGAAGATCAATTCCGTGGCATTGTACGCCAAGCCTATGACTATAGCTGTGGTTCTGCAGCGTTAACGACTTTGCTCAATGGTTATGTTGGCACACAACTGAACGAACAACAGACCATGAGTGGTTTACTTCGTTATGGAGAGTATGAGCGAATTATCGAGCGTCGTAGTTTTTCATTGTTAGATATGAAGCGCTTTGTTGCTGCTTTAGGGCTAGAGAGTGGGGGGTATCGTGGTGAATTTGAAGATTTAGTCAAGCAAGGGCAGCCTGCAATCGTACCAATTTCTTATGCAGGTTTTAAACATTTTGTGGTGTATAAAGCCTATAAAAATGGGCGGGTTTATGTGGCTGACCCAGCTTTGGGCAATATTAGTTTTGATGAAGAACGATTTAAGGACGTTTGGGAGAATAACACCTTATTTCTAATTAATGTCGCACCGCAAAATCGTCAAACTATGTTGGCATTACAAGAAAAAGACTTGCGTCATGTGGAAGACGCAACAGTGAATCGTTATGCCTTTGTTGATATTCAATATCCACAATTTGCGATGGAAAAAATAGCCGATAAAGCATCGACAATACGTCTAGAGCGTAATGTAAATAAAGATTCTGAAAATTACGGACAGTACGAGCATCGTTTTTTAAGACTCTACTACAAAAACAAATAATCAGTTGTTCACGAAATACAAAAATAAAAAATGGAAGGGGTAAATCATGGATCGTAAATGGATGAATAAAACCTTATTGGCTCTCAGTATTCAAATGGTATTTGGGGTGGCTTATGCCGCAGAGGAGCCGCAATTAGGGGAATATGAAACCACAACTGAACAGGCAGAAGTATCAGATACAGCAGCATCAACTGCAGATACAAGTGCTGAAACAAATAGTGCGGTTGTCGCTGCAAATGGTGCACAAGCAGCATCATCTGCTTTGCAACAGCAAGAGGGCGACGCAACCAAAGAGGCGAATTTAGAGGAAGTGTTTACCTCGAATGAGCGTCAATATTCCCTTATGAGACAAGGTGAAATTTCATCTTATTATGATATTGATTATACCTATCATCGTGATACGCAGCTCGACCTTGAAATGGCTCAAGGTCAGTTGTATCAGCTTCGTGTGCAAGAAAATGCGTCCCACGCATTAACTAACACCTTCACCGCACAATATGGTTTGCGTGACAATTTAACTTTATCTGCTTCTGTACCATTGGTTGCAAAGTCAGACTTGTTAAAAGATGCCACGGCAGCAGGCTTGGGGGATATTTCTTTAGGTGCACGTTGGGAGCCATTCCCATTAAAAGCGGGGCGTTTACCTTTAATTTTATTCGCAAATTTATCGACCAAAACGGGGGATAGTCCTTACGAGATTAATCCTGTTAAAGATTTATCAACAGGTAAGGGTTACTACTCTGCAGGCATCGGTGCAAGTACGCGTAAGTATATTGACCCAGTTGTATTGTTTGCTTCTGCTTCAGCCAACTATGGTTTTAAAGAAAGCGGTCTCAATCAAATTCGCGGTAGCCGTATTATTGAAGAGTTTGAGCCAGGTATTAGTGGTGGTTTTGCTTTTGGTTTTGCTTATTCGTTTAACTACGATGTGTCGATGACCATGTCCTATCAGCAAAGCTTTAATACAGGTTCGGAGTTTACTTATCATACGGGTGAAAGCTATTCACCTGCAGACCAGACCAGTTCGACTTTGGCTATTTCATTAGGCGTTCGCGTTTCACCTGAAACCATTGTGAATGGTACGGTAGGAATCGGTCTGACCGAAGACGCGCCAGACGTATCACTTGGTTTGTCATTCCCACTGGATATTCTCGGTTTCGGTAAAAAAATTCGCTAAGAGGCTAGTCGCATGAAAATGATACGACTTCGCCCGTTAGTGACTGCAATTATACTGTCGGGCTGTTCAGGGGCTGCTTTTGCGCAGCTTGGACAAAACTTATCTGTCGATATTCGTTCTTTGACTATGGGGAATGCGGTCACTGCAGATCCTCCTGGTATTAGTGCGATTCACTTTAACCCTGCTGCACTGACCAAGATTGAAGGTTTGCAAACAGATGTGCAAGGGGTGTTGGCACATTTTGATGTACAGCGTGAGCTTTCCGTTCCAGCAGGTTATGACGTATTTGGTTATTCTGATGACCCTGTGGTGTGTAACGATGGACCAGAAATTTTGGCCGATTTTTGTACCGATTTTAAAGGTACAGTACAAGCCGATGTAGAATATCCAACGCTGTATGTCCCGATTCTGAAAAAATTTGTCGATTTGGGTAAAGGCATGCCACTGGCAGCGCCAACCAACGGTATTGCCTATAATCCACCTGGTTCCAAAGTAACCTTTGCCACCGCATTATATGCACCGCTGATTGCAGGCTTTGGTGCCGAAAATGGTAACCCTGGTAACTTTATGGGACAACAGGTTGCCTTAGAACGTATCACCTATCTTTCTCCATCTATTGCCTATCAAGTCAATGATGAATTGTCAGTCGGTGCGTCAATTGGGATGTCTTACCAAGCTATCGCCATGAATACCGATTTGCGCTTCCCGAATGAACTAATCGGGATGTTGCGTATGGTGGATGAGGTCGTCTGTACCCCATTTAAAGAAAATTCAGACATCATTACCGATATTTTGTTGCTCGGGATTTGTAATGCCGAAGAAGGTATGAATCCATTTTCGCGTTTTGGGCAAATGCAATTGGCGGTTGAGCAAAGTTTAAGCCCGAGTTATAACTTGGGTATTTTGTGGGAACCGACAGAAGATTTTAGCTTTGGTATGGTGTATCAGAGTGCAGCTAAAATGCGCTTGAAGGGCAAATATCATATTGATAACTCGAAAGCACCGCGTGAGTTAATTAATGGTTTGATGTCTTCACCAACAGGGCAGATTTTAGCGGCAATTTTAGGTTTCCCAAGTTATATTCCAGCCAGTGAGTCTGGTTTGGTTTCTATGGATTTTGAATATCCTGCGCACTTTCAAGCGGGGATAAAATATAAAGTCATGCCTGATTTACAAGTCAATTTTGATGTGGGCTGGACTGACTATAAAGCATGGGATAAATTCAAATTCGAGTTTGACCGTCAAATCTCGGCATTAAAAATTGCAAAATTGCTTTCGGAGCATGTGTCTGATGACAGTTTAGCTTTGCCATTAGAGTTTAAGTCACCGTGGAACTGGGGTGTTGGCATCGAATATTCAGCCACAGACCGTTTAAAACTGCGTGCGGGTTATGAACCACGTGGTAGTGCGATTCCTGACAATAAACGTAACACTATGGTACCAATTAATAATGCACGTTTATTCGGTCTGGGTGTGGGATATCGTTTTGATGCAGATACAGACCTTGATTTATCCATCGGCTTTTTACAAAGTAAGGATAAAATTCCAGCCAATACCAGTAGCTTAGCCAATAAGGAAGGTGTGAATAACCTGCTGTTAAACCCTTATGCGGGTTTGAATGTGAAAACGGATACAAAAATTACAATTCTTGGATTGAGTTATAGAACACGATGGTAAGTTCAGTACGGAAAATAAAACGGACTTTATTTTCAAAGTCGATACTCACACTGATTTTCAGTATGGGATCGGTGTGTTACGCGAATCAGTTTTACACCATTATTGGACCAGATGGTCGTCCAATTGTGGTGCAGCGTAATGCTGCAGAAAAAAAGCAAACGATACAGGCGTTGGAAACCGCACAACAGCAAAAGCAAGTCCAACAAAAGCAACTACAAGAAAACCAACAACAAGACCAGTTTAAGCAAGACAAGGTGCATCAAGTACAGCAGATAACTGCTCAAACATCCGTTCAGGTATCTAAAAATATTTCTGTTCAGGCGAGCAAGCAACTGAATTTGTCTAAGCCGAATATCTCAGAACAATCCGCTATGTCACAAAATCAGGCTAGTCAAAGCAAAGAGAACTCATCATTGCGTGCATCACACACTGAGCCAAATGCAGTGCAGCAAGATATTTCCAGTGCGGAATCTGTTCATCAAACAGGATTGGCAAAAGAAGCAGCGATCAACAAAGTCGCGGTAAAACCATCTGTACTAGAGGATTTACAACAGCTTCCTCAGCAATTTGCGATTGATCCATCCACAGTGTCTGTTTCTAAAAAAACACCAGATCAAGCATCGCATGCATCTGCCCAACAAACGGGTTTTATGGAGATGGCGGGAGAACAGTATGTTAAAAGTGAGTATTTGGAAGATCAGGAGTTTAATTTAGAAGGAAAAAAACGCTTTTATAGTATGCCAGAAGGCATAATTGACACAAAAAATGGCGGTGGTGCTCGTATGCAAGTGGTCGAACGTGAACGTGGTGTAAGCCGTTCCGTTCTCAATAAATTATTTAAAAAGCAATCGGTTGCTGAGCCTCACGCTATTGTTTTGGCTGCAGACTATTATCGTGTTAATCAAGCTGAAGCAATTGAGGGTTTGGGGCAGCAATGTTTTGCTGAAAGCAAAAAAAATAAAGCTAAAACCTTAAAAGCACAACAAGATTTAAATTTGTGGCCTAGAGCTCCCTTAACCGAAAAATTTGATTATGAATTGGTGAAGTTAGAAGGCAATATTCAAAATATTCAAATCAACTCTTATGCCATGAAGCAAAATCAACCGACCTTTTATTGGCCGTTTGTGGTTTTTCTGGATCAAAAAGGCTGTGTGATTGAAGGTGCAGGTGGTTTTAGAAATCAGGATACTGCAGGCAATGTCTTACGACACGAGGTAATAGAAGGTATGCTGCAACTTCCAAAAAATAGCCACTATGTATTATTAACGCCATTGGCTTCTGCAGTGGATATGGAACATCGCGCGCTCAGTAACCAAGGGCAATTAAAACTCATTGCGATACGCTAACAACAATAAGAGAATTCAGGATGAAAACAAGACATATTTTACCTTTTGCAACGACAGCATTGATGGCGGCATTGAGTGGCTGTGGTGGAGAAAGTGCCAATATTAATCCAGAGCCTAATGCTGTGGCGTATATCAACGGGAGTTGTGCCAGTACAGCAAAAAACTGCGTGGAATTTGCATTGGATTATCCTGTGGATGGTTTGAATTTTACCTGTAGCAGTGATACCAGTAAAACCTACATCACCATGATTGAGCCGAAAAGTAATGCGGCAACAGGTAAATGTAGTGAAGGAGATAAAGTCCACTTCTTTATTCAGGAAAAGACCAATCAATATATTGATTTAGGGACAGTATCATTGTCTGATATTGGAATGGTCAGTACTGCAGGTGCGGGTTATCCACGTTTAAGTGTGTTAGATATGGCACGTGGATTAACAGGACGCCAAGCAACGAGTTTAAGTAGTAGTGACGAAACGATACAGGTCGCGACTGCAATTGTACGCTTGCTACAAGCACTTTCTGTTGAAGGTGGAGGAACCATTGCAGGTGATATTCAGCCTTTAACGATTACGACACTCAAAAAAGAACAATTGGCAAATATTGCTGAGTCCGTTGAGGTTGGTGACTATCGTTCAGGGGCTTATGCCAGTATTTTACGCCCGTGGGTAGATGTGTCACAGGTATCTCAAGATGATGCTTATCAAGCATTAAACACCTTGGTTTACATGAATAACTCGGCATCTTATCAAGCTAACTATCCAATTTTAGCCAAAGAAGATTCACAATTACCACAAGGTTTATATGGCTGTAATTTGGCAGACTGTAAATCTACGGTCGCAGATTTGAAACACCTCATTGGGCAATATCAACTAATCACAGACCGTTCTGGATATACCTTCGGTTATGGTATGCAATGGAAAGGTGCGGTGTCTGCAAACACGACCAACCCAATTTTAACGGTGAGTGGTGAATTGATTCGTAAAGTACGTCCTGAGCGTATGGTAGCAGCAGCACAAACCACATGGGTCAACCCATTGAATAAACGTATTCAGGGGCCATTCCGTTTTAGTGTGAATGACAATGCGGCTGATGATTTTAAAATTACCCAAGGTAAGGTGTTTAATGATTATTTAATTGCAGGCACGGAAGGTTTTTATAAATTATTGACCAAATCTACAACAGCGAATCCTGCAGATTATGGTCAATGGCAACAAACCATAGGTACCGATCAGTTCAAAGGTTCTTTTGATGCCTATAAATTCTTTTCTGTGAACTTTTTGGATAATCGCGTTTTTAAAACCCAGAAAAATGTACCTTTAGGCAGTCGCTATATTTTCCCAATTTATGCAACCTTGACCTTTAATTTTGATGGCGGAACGACTACAGATAGCATCAAATTAGGTGTTGTTTTAGATGAGGATGGCAATATTCGTACAGATATAGCACCAAATGCCACAGAAACCGATATGTCTGGTCAGTGTGCAGCAATTCGTCAGTCTGGTGCTGAATATGTTGATACAAATGGTGTGCAGCAATACCGTATAGGTGTGTTAGGTGCAACCGATATCGACAATAAAGCAGTCACTTTACGTATGATTTTAGCCAATCCAAAATTTCATAAACTTGATGGCGCAGTCATTGGTTTGAATACCAAAATTGAAGCGGTTGAAGGTGGAAATGGTCAAGTGGTGGGCGGTGCACGTGCCAATATTGGCAATTTAGTTGCAGCCAACTCTACACGTATTACATTGTCTGATTTCAATGGCTCAACAGTGAAGTGGAGCAATATTTATCATGCGCAACTTGCAACTTACGTGGCTCAAAACCCTGCTTTAGCAACTGATGCAGATAAAGCTTTGGTGAAAGCCCAAGGTGGAGCTGTAAGTCTAGATGTTGCTGAGTGTTATAACCCAAATAAAGTGCGTATTTAGCATTAATTTTAGGTGACATAGTGATGAAAATAGCCCACTTTAGAGTGGGCTATTTATTATTCGAATTTTAGCTTGATTCAAATGAACATCATGTGGGGTTTTTAACCCGTATGATCTGTACGTGAACCTAAGGTTTCTAAGTGGGTCGTAAAATGATTGTTTTTTCGATCTGCAAAGTAGTGTTGTAAAGTACGTTCTACACTTGGGAAAGCCAATTCAGACCACGGAATTTCATCTTCACTAAACAAGCGTGATTCGATGGTTTCTTCACCTGCACCAAATTGACCATTCAACAATTGAGCTTTGAACAGCACATAAATTTGCCCAATCCGTGGAATGTTATACATGCAATAAAGTTGTTCGATTTCAATTTCCGCTTCGGCTTCTTCGCGGGTTTCACGGGCAGAACCTTGCTCCATGGTTTCAAACATTTCCATATAGCCTGCGGGTAAAGTCCACAAACCATAGCGTGGTTCAATTGCACGACGACACAACAATACTTTATTTTCCCAAACGACCAATGCACCACAAATGACTTTTGGATTGACATAGTGAATATTGCCACATGCGCTACACACTTGACGTAATTGCTGATCGCCAAGCGGAATTTTCGTTGTTGTTTTTTGTCCACAATTTCCACAAAAGTTCATAGTGATCGTCATTGTTGAAGGGAGTTCTCAGAATAACTGAAAATTTCAACTTTGGCATCCTCTCTATCTATTGCCCACCTATTTCAGCTATGATGAAAACTTAGACAAGGAGAATTATAAGGCATGATTGATCATTCGCTCACGCATCTATTACAGCAACGTTTGCGCTTTTCTAAAACGTTCATGGAAGCGCATGCAGCGGTATTGATTGCCATTACCGACGAGTCTGATCCAAAGGTATTGCTAACCCGCCGTTCTACCTTACTCAATAATCACGCGGGTGAGGTGTCTTTCCCTGGTGGCAAACGCGATCCGCAAGATACCAGTAATATTGTGGTGGCATTGCGTGAAGCGCAGGAAGAAACCGCATTAAATCCATTTGAAGTGCAGTTGATTGGTGACTTGCCAATGCAAAAAGCCCGTAATGGAATGTTGGTTAAGCCTGTGGTGGGGCTGATTCCTCCAAAAGTAGAATTAATTCCACAACCTTCAGAAATTGATCGGATCTTTTTTGCCTCTTTGCAGCATTTAATGGAAGCGCCACCAACGCCGTATGAAGTGAGCTTTGCACAACAAAAATTATATTTTCCGAGTATGCAGGTTGAAGATGAAGTGGTTTGGGGCTTAACAGCGCGGATGTTGGTGTCTTTATTTGAATATGGTTTGGATTATCGTAAAGAATGGCCGTTTTTGTTAAATTCACCAACATTTAAGAAATAGAAAAATTTTGATGTGAAGATAGGAAGGAACCATGTTGTATAAATTTAAAGGATATGCCCCGAAAGCAATGCAGCAACCGTGGGATGGTTGGGTGGCGGATAATGCCACGGTCATTGGTCAGGTTGAGTTGGGACAGAAAGTTAGTATTTGGTTTGGGGCTGTGGTACGTGCCGATAACAGTAAAATCAAATTGGGTAATTTTAGTAATGTTCAGGAAAATGCTGTTTTGCACACCGATGCAGGTATTGAAATGCAGATTGGTGATTATGTGACTATTGGACATCTGGCGATGTTACATGGTTGTACCGTGGGCGATAACACCCTGATTGGTATTAATGCAGTGGTGCTGAATCATGCGGTGATTGGTAAAAACTGTATTATTGGTGCCAATGCTTTAATTCCTGAAGGGAAAGTGATTCCCGATAATTCTGTGGTGATGGGTTCTCCCGGTAAAGTGGTTAAGACTTTGGATGAGTCTGCAGAAGCACGTTTAAAAATGAGTGCGCTGCACTATGCTGAACATTTTCAGCATTTTGTAAACCTAGAGCCTGCAACACTCTAAAATAGAATTTGCATCGTTTAGTCAAACGCATTTTTTAGCTGTAATGACTTAGAGTTTTATACGCAGGAATTGCAATCTGGTACGTGTAAAACCTCGCTTGAATTTCAGGAGTGGAGTATCATAACGCCAATTTTTGATATTTAATTCTTGAAGGTTGTGCATGAAATTGCTGGCATTGGAAACTGCCAATGAGCAGTGTTCCGTTTCGATTGTAGATGAAACACAGGAACTCTTTTTTCAATTAGATGCGCGAGCAAAAGCACAAACGCAAACCATCTTACCGATGATTGAGCAAGGCTTTGCTGAAACTCAAATCAGTACGGCCGAGCTAACTGCAATTGCCTTTAGCCGTGGTCCGGGTTCTTTTAGCGGTGTGCGAATTAATGCGGCAGTGACGCAAGCTTTGGCGTGGTCACATGATGTGCCTGTAATTCCTGTATCGACTTTGCAGGCATTGGCGCAAACGGCTTATCGTCTTGAAGGATTAACTGCAGTTACTGCTGTGTTGGATGCACGCATGAATGAAGTGTATATCGCTAGTTACGAGTTAAACGCACAGGGAATTATGCAGGCGGTTGATCAGGAACAATTATTGAATTATAGCGATGCTGCACAGGTGGTACGCTTTCAATTGGTTGGTTCTGGTGCAGGTCTAATTGATCAAGAACAAATACAATACAAAGGCTTAAGTGCAAGCGCACAAGATATTGCTACTATTGCACGCGTCTGTGCACAGCAACAGCAATGGGTCAGCGCAGAACAAGCATTGCCTGTTTATTTACGTGACAATGCTTGGAAAAAAATTCCAGAACAAGGCAAGGCATAATTAGGGTTATTTATGGATCTTTTACTGCTGCTCAAAGCAGCAATTATGGGTATTGTAGAAGGGATTACCGAATTTCTACCCATTTCTAGCACAGGACATTTGATTCTAGCTGCAGAGTTAATGGACTTTTGGACCAAAGAAAAAAGTGATGTATTTGTAATTGCCATTCAAATGGGGGCAATTGCAGCGGTCATATATGAGTATTGGGCACGTCTATGGGGCGCAGCCACAGGTATGTTTACAGGCGAAGAAAAAGGTCGACGCTTGGGCTTTGGTCTGATCATAGCATCTATTCCAATTATTCTGATTGGATTGACCTTTGGGCAGACTGTAAAAGAATTACTCTTTAATGATGTTGCCGTAGCGATTGGTTTGATTATTGGCGGCTTTATCATTATGTGGATTGAAAAACATCCACCACAAGTACGTGCCCATGAGGTTGAAGAACTAACTTATCGAGATGCGATTTGGATTGGTCTAATTCAGGTATTGTCGCTGATTCCGGGGACTTCGCGTTCAGGTGCAACTATTATTGGCGCGATGTTCTTGGGTGTATCGCGAAAAGCAGCAACTGAGTTTTCCTTCTTTTTGGGAATTCCTGTCATTATTGGCGCAGGCTTGCTCGACTTATATCAAAGCTATGATGTATTCCAAACTACTGAAGATTGGACCGTACTCAGCTTCGGGATCATCGTCTCTTTTGTTTCCGCACTTTTGCTGATCCGTGCATTGGTGGCTTATGTGGCGAAACGTGATTTTATGATTTTTGCTTGGTATCGTATTGCTTCAGGTTTAATCATTTTATTGTTCGCATTCACAGGCTGGAAACTATGGTAAGCGAACTTCGCTTATACACCGAAGCCGAGTGGCTCACTCAAGCACAGCATTATTCTGCTGTGCTTTTGTCTAGAGGCGTGCAAACGTGCATTGAAACAGTAGAAAAACTCAATGCGCGTTTTTTGCGTTTGAACCCTGAATTGGCATTGTGTGTAGATGCTGAAGGGTTGTGGTTGTGTGCCAATGGCATGAAAATGCAACCCGATTGGAAAGCTGAAGTTGGGCGATTGAAACGTGCCTCTTTAAAATCGGAAATGATTGCTCGTGCCTGTAATTTGTCGGAAAAACCAAGCCTAATTGATGCTACGGCAGGATTAGGACACGACAGCTTACTCATGGCACACTTGGGTGCTCAGGTCACGTTGTTGGAGCGTCATCCTATTCTTTTTACTTTGTTGGAGGATGCTAAACGCCAAGCCGCAGATGATCCTTTTTTAGCAAGTGTTGTTGCCCGTATCCAGTTGGTTTTTACAGATTCAGCAGATTATTTACGCAACTGCGCAGCGCAGGGCAAAGTGGTTGATGTGGTGTATTTAGACCCGATGTTTCCGCAGCGAGATCAACATCAACAGGCGCAGAAAAAGCAGGCACAAGTCAAAAAACAAATGCAGTTATTACATTTGCTGTTACCTGAAGATGGCGAAATGGATTTAGGTGATCATTTACTGGGTTTGGCACAGCAAATTGCCAAACGTGTTGTGGTGAAGCGCCCACGTTTGGCTGTATTTTTGGCGGGGCAGGAAACCACACATCAATGGCAGGGTGATGCTTGCCGATTTGATGCCTATTTCCAAGCAAATTTGAACAATGGGTAGATTTCTACCACTAAAGCAGTGGCAAGGCGTTCAATGCTTCTATAATGCGCAAAGATTTGTTATATAGTTAAAATTGACAATTGATAATTACGACGACAAGCATAAACTTGGAGTGTGGAAACGCGAGCTGCGATTAACAGAATCCTATGATTGACTTCAAACCCTCCATTAATTTTTGGCACGATTTTAAAAGCAACCAAGCCGCAGGCGTTTGGTTATTTTTGGGTTCGCGACGCTCTTTGCAAATTATTCGTCCTTCTATCTTACAACTGATTTTTTGGGGGATTTTAGGTGGTCTTGCCAATACCTTATTCAGTTGGTTGGTCGCGGGAGAAGTGGGTGAATTTAACCCACAAGGTTTGGTCAGTTATGCCTTGTGGCCCTTTATTGCCTTAATTGTCGGAATTATTCTTTCTCAGCGTGTCAATAACCCGCGTTTATTGTTAGTACCTGCTTTGTTGTGGTTGGTATTAGATACTCACGTTGCATTATTACAAAGCTTGATTCAATACATGGGCATGATGGATGTCTTGCCGTATGTGTTGTATGACTATTTGCCTACCATTTTTATGGTGCTATTTGTTTGGCAAAGTTTGGCAGTGGTATGGGTGTTTTCACGTGAATTGCATTGGCCGTGGTGGGAACGTGCGCTGATTGTTTTGGCGACCTTATTCACTTTGGTAGTTTGGCAAATGTCAGTGAAAAGTCAGCCCATTTGGAAAGTAGAAGAAGTTCCACCAAGTCTAAGCGAAGAAGCTTTTTATGCACAAAGTCGTGTACTCAATAAAGCTTTAGACAGTATTCAATATGGGGAATTTGCTCAATCGCATTGGTACTTTTTAGGTGTTGCAGGGGCGAGTTATCAAGACGTATTTATGTCTGAAATTGAGCGCATTCGTGAACAGTTTGATACCCGTTTTGGTACTTTTGGGCGTTCGATGGTGTTAATTAATAACCCAATGACCCGCAATGTAATTCCAATTGCTTCGCAAACCAGTATTGAATTAGCGCTGCGCCGTATTGGACAGCGCATGAACCGTGAAAGTGATGTGCTGTTTTTATATATGACCTCACACGGTTTAAAAGATCATTTTGAAATTGAAAATGCACCACTTGACTTAAATCAGGTCGATCCGAAATGGTTACGCGATACTTTGGATAAATCGGGTATTCGTTGGCGTGTGATCGTCATTTCAGCCTGTTATTCAGGTAGCTTTGTATCCGCCTTGCAAGATGATAATACCTTGGTGATTACTGCATCGGCAGCAGATCGTGAGTCGTTTGGTTGTTCAAACGAAGCTGATTATACTTATTTTGGTCGTGCCTTTTTTGATCAGGCTATGCGTGAACAAAACTCTTTTGCTAATGCTTTTAATGAAGCCAAAGTGACTGTGGCGAAATGGGAGCAAGCGCAAGGTTTTGAACCTTCAGAGCCACAATGGGCAATTGGTAAAAATATGGAATTGATGTTGCCACAATTAGAGCAGCGTTTGTTTCCTCAAAAAAGTGTTGCAACATCGGCTGAAATTCAATTGAGTGCACAATCTGTTCAATAAGCCAAAGAGGAGAGGGTGATGGAGTTAATTCAGAACAACCGCTGTTTTGAGGGTGAGCAACGGATTTATCGTTTTCATTCAAATGCTTTACAGACTGAAACTCAGTTTGGCATTTTTTTACCAGAACAAGCTTTGGCGGGGCAGGCGTGTCCTGCGGTATTTTATTTGGCGGGTTTAACGTGTAACGAAGAAACCTTTGCGATTAAAGCACATGCGCAGCACATGGCAGCACAATTGGGATTAATCTTGATTAGTCCAGATACTTCACCACGTGGTGAAGCTGTTGCGAAAGGCGACCATTGGGATATTGGACAGGGTGCAGGTTTCTATATCAATGCGACACAATCACCGTGGGCGGCACATTATCAAATGGAAACTTTTGTCACCGATGAGCTTTATCAATTGGTGCTGCAACAGTTCCCAATTCAGGCACAGCACGTTGGCATCATGGGGCACAGTATGGGCGGTCATGGTGCATTGACCCTCGCGTTTAAATATCCTGAAAAATTTAAGTCAGTATCTGCTTTTGCTCCGATTTGTGCGCCAAGCCAATGCCCGTGGGGTGAAAAAGCGTTTTCGAATTATTTAGGTACAGATCAGCAAGTATGGTTACAGCACGATGCGACTGCTTTGGTGCAGGCCAAAGGTGCATTGTTCAGTGAAATTTTGATTGATCAGGGATTGAAAGATCAATTCTACAGTCAGCTCAATCCTGCATTATTTCAGCAAGCTTGCGATGCGGTTGGGCAAAAATTGAGTTTGCGGGAACATGCAGGCTATGATCATGGCTATTATTTCATTCAAAGCTTTATAGATCAGCATTTGCAATTCCATGCGGTACAATTGCAAGCGGACTAAGCCAAGTACTCAATTTTACGCATTGATTTTTAAACTTTTCTAGGCAAGTTGTTCACTTTTTATTAGAATGTTGAAGACTTGCTTTTTTACCATTTGGAAACATTGCTCATTTGGGTTTGAGTGTCTGGGTAAAATAACGACCGCACAATAAAATAAATAAGGCATCACATGCACAATTCAGAATGGGATTCACCACAACAAGCAACGCCATCTTCCCCGTTTTTTCCAGTGGAACCGACAACGCCACCCGCACGGAATCCATTACTTGGACGGATTCATCATTTTCAGTTTCATGGTAGTGCCTCAGAGTATTTTGGTATTTGGATTGTCAATATTTTGTTGATGATCGTGACCTTTGGGCTGTATGCACCGTGGGCAAAAGTACGTCGTTTGCGCTATTTTTATGGCAATACCGAATTAATCAAACGTCGTTTTGATTTTACAGGCATCCCACATAAAATTTTATTGGGACGTTTAATTGCCATTGGAATTTATGTTGCGATCTCGGTGGTTTCCAATTATTCAGTCAAAGCCATGGTTATTGGCGTGGTGGCTTTATATTTGGCTGTGCCGTGGTTGATTCGAGCGACCATCCGTTTCAAGGCGCGAAATAGTAAATTTGGCAATGCGCGTTTTTATTTTTCAGGCAGTAACAAAGAAGCCTATTGGGTATTTCTAAAATGTATCGTAATTAATTTGTTTACTTTGGGCTTATTTTTTCCTGTGTTGGTGTGGATGTATAAGCGTTATTGCCTAGACCATTTATATGCAGGACAGCTTAAATTTAAACTAAAAGCAGACTGGCCAGCATATATGCGCGCAATGTATATGCCTATTTTTTTGTTCTTTGGCATTTTGCTTGCTGTCGGGATAATGTTGACTTTGGCAGGACAGTTGAGTCGTAATCCTGCGCAGTTGGTTTGGTTATTTTTAGCGGTTTATCTGTTGGGGATATTTTTAATTTGGCCACTAATGTCGGCGCGAATTTTTATCACCACATGGAACAATACCAGTATCAGTCGTAGTGAATTTCAGACCGATTGCGGACAGTGGCACTATACTTGGATTGTGGTGACCAATTGGATTGTGAAAGTTCTGAGTTTGGGTTTAATGACCCCATGGGCAGCCATTCGTTTATATCGCTATCAGGTTGAGTCTTTAAGTCTACATTTAAAAAATGATCCAGATTTGATGATCAATAAACTGCAAGCTGAACATAGCGCACTTGCAGAAGAACTCAGTGATATTTTTGATATTGATGTATCGCTGTAAGCTAGGAGAAGAAGATGGCAGCACAGATCGTGGATGTGGTGTTTTATGATGGTGTAGTGTCTAAACCATGGGCTGCCAAAATCTCTCCTATAGATGCTCAGTCGGTACTTATTCGTTATGGTGAAAATTTACAGCAACAACGACACTATCATTATCAAGACATGATGTTGGTGGGCGCACTAGGTAAAATTCAACCTGTCATTGAACTTAAAGACGATGCACGTATTGAATTTTCCGAAGCCTTGCCTGAATGGTTTCAACTGCGAAATAAACAGGTGCAGCATTCTATTTGGAAATTGGAACGTACGCCAAGCCTAATTGTATTTAGTCTGGTTTTTGTGTTGTTGATGGTATTTGCCACAGTGCAATGGGGCATCCCAAGTGCATCCAAATACGTTGCTTTTCAGTTACCTGCGAATACCTTAAAGCAAATTGGTGATGAAGCAGAGCGTTATATCTTAGACATGACAGCGCCAAGCCAACTGCCCGCAGCGCGTCAGCAGAAAATTCTAACAGATTATCGACAGCTTATTGCAGGAGATACACGTGCCAAAGTGCTGTTTCGACAAGGTGATCGCTTAGGCGCGAATGCTCTGGCAATTCCGAATAACACCATTATTTTGACCGATGAATTGGTGGAATTGGCGGAGAATGATCAGGAAATCATTGGCGTGTTGGCACATGAACAAGGGCATTTGGTAGAACGACACAGCTTGCAACAGGCTTTATCGAGCTTAGGGTTTAGTATTATTTTGCTCGCGATTACAGGAGATGGTACAGATTTAGTTTCGACCTTGCCTGTGGCGCTCGTGGGGGCAAATTATTCACGTAATTTTGAATCTGAAGCAGATTATTATGCTTTAAATACGATGCATGCTCAGGGCATTCCAACCATTCATTTTGCCCATTTTCTGGAGCGTTTGGCAGAAGATGCAGGTGAAGACACCGCCAAAAGCCCTTTGGATTTTTTACAAAGCCATCCTGCAACACAAAAACGTATTCAAGCGGTTAAGGATTTTGAACAAACGCAGCGTTTAGCGCCTTAACATGAAACAGTTAGTACCGTTGCCAAACCGCGCTCAATTCTGTTTGTCCCATACGACTTAAATGATCAAGCACGACTTGTTCGAGGTAACTTAAATCTGTTTCAGTATTTTTTACCTGAATTTCAACTACAAGCTCATGTGTTTGGGGTATAAGTAGAATTGTGGCACTTGGCATCATAATTTGGTATTGGGTTGCGCTTTCTGCAACGTCAAATTTATGTTTCCAGTGGTTGAGTAGACGCTTGGCAATACGGCTTGCTTGCGTTGTTTGAATATGGGCAGAACTGTTCATCATCTGTTGAAACCAGCATTTTGTTCAAATGAGTAAAGACCTTTACTATACAAAGCCAGACTGAAAGAACAGTGGAGTGCTGCAACAGAGCGTTGCGGAGATAGAATTATCAAATTGGCTGATCGACCTGAATCATCGAACTGAATGATCCAATCGTAACAGAATCCACCACACCAAGCAGTCTTTGCTATAATGCGCCACAATCCCAATATTTAGCTAGGTTCTCCCATGTCCAAGCCTTATTTAATTGCGCCGTCTATCTTATCTGCAGATTTTGCTCGTCTAGGCGAAGAAGTGGAAAATGTACTTCAGGCAGGTGCCGATGTGGTGCATTTTGATGTGATGGATAATCACTATGTACCGAATTTAACTTTCGGTGCAGGTGTATGTAAGGCATTGAAAAACTATGGTATTACTGCACCAATTGATGTGCACTTAATGGTAAAACCTGTAGACCGCATGATTGGTGATTTTCTAGAAGCGGGCGCAGACATTATCACGTTCCATCCTGAAGCTTCAGAGCATATTGATCGTTCATTGCAACTGATTAAATCGGGCGGGGCAAAAGCGGGTTTGGTATTTAACCCTGCTACACCGCTGCATTATTTAGATTATGTACTTGATAAAGTTGATCAGATTTTACTCATGAGTGTGAACCCTGGTTTTGGTGGGCAAAAATTCATTCCAATGACTTTAGAGAAATTACGTCAGGCACGTCAAATCATTGATGCTTCAGGTCGTGATATCCGTTTAGAAGTCGATGGTGGTGTGGGACCTGCCAATATTCGTGAAATTGCAGAAGCGGGCGCAGATATGTTTGTTGCAGGCTCAGCAATTTTTGGCAAGCCAGACTATAAAACGGTGATTGATGAAATGCGTGCTGAATTGGCAAAAGTTGGCGCAGTCGAAGTATAAATTTCTACAATCACAAGTGCTTATGCTGTGGATAACTTTGTAGATAACCGTATGGATATCTATGTTGATAACACTATGGATAAGCCGATTAATTTATAAACATTTGTACATCAATTGTTTATGACTTATACAAAATAAGTATAAAAAGGATTCAATCGAATCCTTTTTGTTTATTTTAAATACACTGAATTTATTGAGTATTTACTCAGTTAATTATAAAAATAAGTTGCTTAATATATAACTTGATTGTTTTAGTTGGCTTTTAAATCGCACGGATTCACTCTGTTTTTCAATGCAGAAGATATTGTGTATAAGTGGGGCTTGAATTATATTGAGTGCATTGTAGATTGTGGATTGTACTTGGCAAAAATGTTCAATTCTTGTGCAAGTTCAGGTCTGCATCTTTCATACTCAGGAATTTATTTAGTGCTGACTCAACCCTACAAACAAATGTGGTTTGTTGTCCTGATGGCATTTGTCATAGGGTGGAGTGGTATTGTTAGTGCTGCGGTAAAACCTGCACATGATTGGATGATGTCAAATCAGGCAGCAGGGTCTGAGATTCGACATTCTGCAACCGCAGCGAGTGAAATGACATCTTTACCAGATTGTCATACCACAGCTTTACAAACGTATCCTGAAACCAAGCAGCATATATCTGGGCATGATGCCAAGGCCAACCATCATCTCAGTCAGCACACATCCGCAACGGATACCGATTTAAATGCGGCAGATTGTTATGGCTCGGCTGATTTTTCTACTGCAAAGATGAATTGTCAGGACTGTGCGCAGTTGCATTGTCAAAGCTTAAACAGTGTGTTGAATGTGCAAGTCCCTGAACTGATTCAACCTGTAGCACTTTCATCTGTCAATATTCTGTTGCCTGCTTATCAAGCTCAACATTTACTTGGGCATTGGCAGCAAATTTTACGTCCACCCAAAGCTTAATCCTGAATTCAAAACACTTTTACGTTTTATTTTAAGGATTAAGTCATGTCTAAATTTTATCAGCCTGCGCTGTTTTTAACAGTCTGTGCATTGTGTTCGAGTTCTGCATTTGCTGCGGTCAAGGAATATCACCTGACCATTGCAGAACAAACGGTCAATATCACGGGAAAACCTGTTCAACGTATTACAGTCAATGGACAATTTCCCGCGCCTGCACTCGAATTTGAAGAAGGCGATGAGGCGGTAATTCACGTTAATAATCAATTAAAAAATCAGGACTCATCTATTCACTGGCATGGTTTATTGTTGCCCGGTTTGATGGATGGTGTGCCTGGATTTAATGGTTTTCAAGGGATTAAGCCACAAGGACATTTTGTTTATCAATTTAAAGTACGTCAAAGTGGTACCTATTGGTATCACGCACATTCCAAAGGTCAGGAACAAGATGGTCTATACGGCTCTTTGGTGATTCATCCTAAAGCCAAGCCAGCCGTAAACGCACATGAATACACAGATCGTGATTATGTGGTGATGCTGTCAGATTTTCATGAAAAATCTAGCAATCAAATTCAGAAAGATTTAAAAATTTCAGCCGAGTTTTATCAAAATCAGCGTGAAACCTTAGGTGATGTTTGGCGTCAAGTACAGCGTGATGGGCTAAAAGCCACATGGTCAGACCGCAAAATGTGGAATCAGATGCGCATGCTGAAAACCGACCTTTCCGATGTCACAGGCTATACTTTTTTAATGAATGGCAAGACACCTGAACAGAACTGGACAGGTGTATTTAAGCCAAATGAAAAAGTGCGTTTACGTTTTATCAATGCCTCTGCCATGTCGTTTTATGATGTGCGGATTCCAAACTTAAAAATGACAGTGGTCAGTGCCGATGGTCAGCCAGTCAAACCTGTTACTGTGGATGAATTTCGTATCGGCACTGCAGAAACCTACGATGTGATTGTTGAACCTCAAGCAGCGCATTATCAAATTGAAGCGGAATCAATAGACCGCTCAGGTTTTGCTGTGGGTAGCTTGCAGAGTGAACTTCATTCTGCAACATCAAATCTACAGCTCCCTGCAGCGCGCCCGCGTGCTTTACTCACCATGCAAGATATGGGGCATGCTACAGAGCATTCAGGCGATGATCATTCCAAGATGAACCATGCAACGATGTCTGAAATGGATCACTCAAAAATGAATCATGCAGCGATGTCTGAAATGGATCATTCCAAAATGAACCATGCAGCGATGTCGGATATGGATCATTCCAAGATGAACCATGCAGCGATGTCGGAAATGGATCATTCCAAGATGAACCATGCAGCAATGTCGGAGATGGATCATTCCAAGATGAATCATGCAGCGATGTCGGAAATGGATCATTCCAAGATGAACCATGCAACAATGTCTGAAAATACGCATACACAACATGGCATGCCTTCAACAGAACACAAAAATGCGGTGGTATATGGATGGGCAAATGCTTCTACACCCGCGGGGCATAAAGCCTTGCACTATGAAGATTTGAAATCGCTGCAGCCACAAGCAGATACACGTGAACCAAGCAGTGAATTGGTCGTGCGTTTAGGCGGTACGATGGAGCGTTATATCTGGACAATCAACGGTAAGAAATTTAGTGATGCCACACCACTCAAGGTGAAATATGGTGAGCGTATTCGGATTAAATTTATCAATGACAGCATGATGGCACATCCAATGCATTTACATGGCATGTTTATGCAGTTGGAAAATGGTCAAACGGCAGCAGAAATGCCGAATAAACACACCTTAATTGTGCCGCCAGGTCAAACTGTAACTGCACTGCTTACTGCAGATGAATTAGGTGAATGGGCAATACATTGTCATTTGCTCTATCACATGAGCGCGGGAATGATGAATAAATTGATTGTAGCGCAGGTGAGTGAAAATGAACCGCTTTCAACCACAGCAATTCAAGCCACTCAAACCCCTTCAGCGACAGCGCAAAAAGGAGCAGCACATGCACAACATTAATCTTTTTGCGAAAACAGTTTTAAGTATTTCTGTCTGCTGCATCAGTACAGTTGGGCTAGCAGCGACAGAGGTGCATAGTGCACATGCCAGTTCAGCAGAGATTGCAACAATTGCAGCTCAGGCTGATACTCAATCGCATCAATCGCATCAATCGCATCAATCGCATCAATCGCATCAATCGCATCAATCGCATCAATCGCATCAATCGCATCAATCGCATCAATCCGATTCGTCCGTGCAAGAGTCGCAGTCACACGATCATCGTAAAGAACATGGTGCGCAGGTGTACGCGGTGAGCACTTTAGATACGCAATGGCAAGTGAATGATCATGCCGAGGGAGTGCTCAAATCTAAATTACAAACTCGTATCGGAACTGATGAAAACAAGTTGTTTGTGAAAATTCATAGCGATAAGCAAGAGTCACAAGCGACTGAATATGATGCCAAGTTGTTATACAGTCGTATGATTTCAGATTTTTGGGATGTGCAAGCAGGTGTGCGTTATCGACACGAAGTGAATCAGCAAGAGCATCAAACAGACCGAGAAGATAAGTTTGACGCTGTGTTTGGCTTACATGGTTTAGCTCCATATTTTTTTGAAACCGATGCTTATTTTTATTTGGGTGAGGATCAATATGCGGCTTTGAGTTTGGAAACCACACGGGATCTGTTATTGACTCAGAAATTGATCGCACAGCCTTATTTAGATGTAGATGTTATTCTGCAGGATGATGCCAAATATGCGAAAAAAACAGGACTCAACCGCGCAGCTGTGGGTGTGGAAATGCGTTATGAAATCAGCAAGAACATCATGCCGTATATCAGTGCAGGTTATGAGTATACGAAAGGTGATCAACACACTGATTGGCAGTCTGCAACCGATTCCGAGCAGAGCGGCTTATATGCGATAGGCTTGCGTTTCAGGTTTTAATGATTAGGGGTATTTATCAATGATTAAGTCAATGGATCGTTGCTGCTTCTAAATAGAATAGATTGTCCCTAAATACATAGGCTTGGTTTATACTGAGCCTATTGTATTTTTGGGTGTGGCGTATGTCTTCATCAACTCAAGATCCTCAATCGAATCAAGATAAAAACTTAGAAAACCAAAATCTAAACAATACTGGCTGTGGTTGTGATACGCAAAAAAATGTAAACCAGCCTTGTGCAACTGCGCCTACACACTCCAAGTCATGTGGCGATACAGGCTGTGGTTCGTCTTGCGATACAGAAAAAAGCTGTGCTGATCAAAATAGCTGTACATCTGCAACGACTGCCAAGGCAGATAAAGCAACAATTTTGGATTCGGAACTTTTGAGTCCGTGGGTGAGTGCATACCATATTCCTAAAATGGATTGTGGCGCAGAAGAACAAATGGTGCGGATTGCTTTGGCAGATCATAATGATATTGCAGCCTTGTCTTTTGATTCACCTGCACGACTTTTAAAGGTTTATCACAGCAACCAATCTGCCACAGAAATTACCCATAAATTAGAAGCATTGGGTTTGGGTGCTGTGTTGCAACAGACTGAAGCCAATACACAAACTGAACTGCCTGTATCTAACAGCGCTGCACAACAAAAAGTGCTATATGCCTTGCTTGGTATTAATGCCGCTATGTTTTTGGTGGAATTAATTGCAGGTTTAATTGCATCTTCGACTGGGTTAATTGCTGACTCCTTAGATATGTTTGCCGATGCCGCCGTGTATGGTTTGGCTTTATTTGTCGTGGGTCAATCCGCCAAGAAACAGCTCAAAGCTGCACATTTGTCTGGTTGGGTACAACTGGGTTTGGCTGCACTGGTTATCTTTGATGTCCTGCGCCGTTTCTTCTTAGGCAGTGAGCCTGAATCCATGTTGATGATGGTCATTGGTGCTGTGGCATTGCTGGCAAACGTCACCTGTTTATGGCTAATTTCAGGGCATAAAGATGGTGGAACCCACATGCAAGCCAGTTATATTTTTTCCGCCAATGATGTGATTGTGAATTTAGGTGTGATTATCGCGGGCGGTTTGGTGATGCTGACAGGGTCGAATTATCCAGACCTGATTATTGGCTTAGTTGTGGCCATGTTTGTATTGAATGGTGCGCGCAAAATTTTAAGTTTAAAATAGACGGATCATCGCTGCGCGGTGGCTTAAATTGCAACAGGAGGAACGACCTCCCTTGTTTGGGTTTTTAGAAATAGTCAAAGTGACTGAACACTCGACAAGAAAAATCTTCAGGACGGCCTGATTTCATGCTATTGAAGGAGGGCGTTATGGCCTGGATGATGTTGATATTGGCGGGTATTTTTGAAGTGGTTTGGGCATACTCCATGAAGTTGTCTGACGGCTTTAGTAAATTAACGCCCAGTATCGTGACTATCTTTTTTATGATTTTAAGTTTTGCGCTTTTGGCCTATGCCATGCGTACTTTGCCATTAGGCACGGCTTATACGATTTGGACAGGTATAGGCGCAGTCGGTTCATTTTTAGTCGGTATTTTTGTTTTAGGCGAACCTGCCAGTGCTATGCGTATGTTGGCTGCAGTTCTGATTATTTCAGGTTTGGTGCTTATGAAAATTTCATCCAGCTAACTTGGAATGCAGTCTTTTAGTGTGTGCTCAATAACAGATCGGTTTGAGTTAAAAACAGGATGACCTGATACCCAACCTGCTTGAGGAGAAAAATAATGCAATTGGCATTTACTGAAATGGACACTCCTGTAGGCGTGCTTAAATTGGTGGCTCACGATCACGCATTGGTTGCGGTAATGTGGGATAACGAAGATCATAAACGGGTACGTTTAGCCAGTTTAGTTCGACAAGATGATCATCCAATTTTGCTCAAAACTCAGCAGCAACTCCAAGAGTATTTTGCAGGTCAGCGTCAGCAATTTGATGTGCCTCTTGATTTTGAAGGCACTGAATTTCAGAAGAAAGTCTGGCAGGCGTTATTAAGCATTCCTTTTGGGGAAACTCGTAGTTATAAGCAAATTGCCGAACAAGTTGGTAGTGAGAATGCGATGCGTGCCGTAGGGGCGGCAAATGGCAAAAATCCAATTTCGATTATTGCACCGTGTCATCGGGTGGTGGGTGCAAGTGGAAAATTGGTGGGCTTTGCAGGCGGGTTGGATAATAAAGCGATTTTGTTAAAGTTAGAATCTTCAACTTCAAAAGTTTAAATGACTGAGATTCAACAACAATTTTGATCAAAATAAAATAGAGCAGGGGAAATGTTAAAAACATTATTGTTGCAGTTTTGGTGGCTTATTCTGCTTGTTGCAGGTGTAGGGCTGATCAAAATTTTCAAACCTTTTCTAAAGGGAAAGGTGGGGGAACTCGCAGTAAGTACGCATGTGAAGTTGTATTTAGATGAACGTTATATCTTGTTGAATGATGTAACTTTGCCTGATGAATCCACAGGAACAACCCAAATAGATCATATTTTATTGAGTCCTTTTGGGGTTTTTGTGATTGAAACAAAAAACTATAAAGGCTGGATTTTTGGTGGAGAACGCCAAAAAGTATGGACACAAAAAATTTATAAAAAGACCTACAAGTTTCAAAATCCTGTCTATCAGAACTATAAGCATATAAAAGTTTTGGAATCAGTATTGAGCGATATTGTCGAGCCTGAATATCTGCATTCTGTGATTGTATTTATGCCAGACTGTGAGTTTAAGACCTCTTTGCCCAACAATGTTTTTAAAGGCAGTGCATGGGTTGAGTATGTCAAAGGTTTTCGGCATGAAGTCATTTCACCGATGAAACTGAAACGTATTCAGCTGAGAATTGAAAAAGAACTACTTGATAAGTCTTGGAAAACCAATCGTCAACATGTCGAAAATTTGAAACAACGGCACGAACGTTAAAAAGTTGCAATGAAAAACCCTGATACAAGGTGATCAGGGTTTGAAGGAGTTGAACGATAAGCACTAAAACCTTTTCGGAATTTTCTGTCCGTTCGGTACAGGCGTTTCCGCATATTTAAGCACACCAAACAACCAAGTTTCAGCATGTTGTACCGCTTGTTTCAGTTGATCTCCCATTGCCAAGCGCCCTGCAATAAAGCTCGCCAATGAACAGCCTGAACCGTGATATTCACCTTCAAGCCGTGGACAGCGGGTTTCTGAAACCATTTCATTGTTAATATACAGTGCATTACGAATATGATCAGGGGTATCTTCATGCCCACCTTTGACCAAAACGGCCTGCGCGCCCATTGCAAATAATTTAGCTGTTGCGCGTTCTAAATCATCTTCACCCGTTAAGGCACGTAATTCCACAGTATTTGGCGTGATTAAAGTCGCCAGTGGAATCAACTCGACAAATGCCTGAACCAAAGTCGCTTGATTACCTAAAGAACCACCACTATTGGCAACCAAAACAGGGTCAAGCACATATAAATAATCAGGATGTGCACGTAAAAAATCTGCCAGCGCTGCAATATTGTCAGTGGTGCCCAACATGCCCGACTTTACAACTTTAATGGGCAAATCATTCACCACCGCATTGGCTTGCGCCAATAACAATTCTTTAGACGTTGCTTTAAAGCCAAATACTTGCTGAGAGTTTTGAATGGTCAGTGCTGTGCAGGCAATCGCTGCATGTGCACCGCTATTGCCAACGGCTTCAATATCAGCCTGTAAACCAGCGCCACCCGAAGGGTCTAAACCAGAAAAACATAGTACTGTTGGTCGCACACACATATCCTTAATTGCTTCTATTTACGTTAGTATAGGCAACTTTGGAGTAACACTCGATAGTCATTTAGGCACATAGGCTGACATTGTGATAAAGAACCTTTTAATTGATTTAGATGGCACGCTGACCGACCCGAAAGAGGGCATTACCGCTTCTGCGCGTTATGGTTTGGCTAAGGTTGGACATCCTATTGCAGATACGGAAAATATTGATTGGATTATCGGGCCGCCCTTAAAAGCCTCTTTGGCAAAATTACTTCATGTAGATGTGCATGACGTATTGGCAGAGCAAGCCTTAGCAGGCTATCGAGAGCGTTTTGCTGCAACAGGCTTATTTGAAAATCATGTCTTTGAAGATGTTGCTGCAACATTGGCAGATTTAAAACAGCAAGGCTATCGACTGTTTTTAGCAACAGCCAAACCTGAAATTTATGCACGCCAAATTTTAGATCACTTCGATTTATTGCAATATTTTGAATATCCCTACGGTAGCGAACTAAATGGTGAGCGTACCAATAAAGCGGATTTAATTGCCTATATTTTGCAGCAAGAACAATTGCAACCTGAACAATGTTTAATGATTGGAGATCGTGAACACGATATTTTAGGTGCACGAGCCAATGGAGTCGATTGTGTTGCAGTCGAATACGGCTATGGTTCGGCTCAGGAGTTAGACTTGGCTGCACCAAAACATAGAATTCAGTGTTTTGCGCAAATTTTGTCGGTGCTTGAACAGTTATCTGGATGAGCGAGATGCTTACATCTGTTTGCATTTCTAGCGCAGTGTTATTGCAAAGATCGTGCTTCAATATTTAATTTGAATATTTAATTTTAATATTGAAAGAGGGTATGTGATGAAGATATTTAGTCAATCTATTGCAGTAGTAGCGGTTTCAATACTGATGACTGCATGTGCCAATCATGCTGCTACATCCACAACACCTACTGCGCAGGTCGAAATGTACACATCATTGCAACATCGACAGTGTGAGCCAGATTCAGGTTTAACCCTTACGGAAATTGTTCAGCGTTTACAGCAAGCACAGATTCAGGTGAAGCGGGCCAGTGTAGGTTCAGATGGGCGGATGTATGCACAGGTCTGTGGTGGTGCAGATGGAAAAATTGCTATTGTCACGATTCCTCAATCTCAGCAGAAACAAGCAGCGGCATTGGGCTTTCAGCCTTACTCACAAATACGTTGAATTAAAGCATAAGTGCTGTTTTTAGTTGTCACCCATAAAAAAACCTCAGTTCTTTGCACTGAGGTTTTTTTACAACCGAATCAGGTTGAGATGTCAGGATACTTGGCGTTTCAAATTTTAGAACTGTGGTTTTACCACGACTAAAATTACAATCGCTAATAGCAGCACAGTCGGCATTTCATTGAAGAATCGCCAGAACTTGTGTGATTTATAATGCGCATTGCCAATCAGTTTTTGGCGGTAATAGCCACAAACCAAATGGTAAATCACCAATAAACCGACCAATGCTACTTTCAGGTAAAACCATAACGCATCGTGGTAATTGCGGGTCGCATCGCCCCAATCTACCAAAAAGTGTGCCGTGATGAGGGTGGCAATCATAGACGGCCACATAATCCCTCGGTACAACTTGCGCTCCATGATTTCAAAACGCTGATGGCTCAGTGTATCTTCACTCATGGCATGGTAAACATATAAACGTGGTAAGTAGAACAATGCAGCGAACCAGCAAACCACGGCAATAATATGTAATGCTTTTACCCATAAAAAAGCATCAGAAGGTGCATCCATCGACTATCCTATAGGAGATTATTCATCCCACTTCTTGAAAATAAGGCAGGCATTTACACCGCCAAAACCAAAACTGTTACTCATCACAGTATTCAATTTTGTGTCGCGTTTTTCAAGTACGATATCAAATGCTTTCGCGCCTTCATCAAGTTCAGTGACGTTGATGTTTGGTGCAATGAAGTCGTTTTGCATCATCAAGACAGAATAAATTGCTTCTTGAACGCCTGCAGCACCCAAGCTGTGACCAGTCATTGACTTCGTTGAGCTAAGAGCAGGCACTTTACCTTCACCAAACGCACGTTCCATGGCTTTCAATTCAGTCACGTCACCTGCTGGAGTAGAAGTACCATGTGTGTTCACATAGTCAATTGCGTCTACACCGTGTTGTTTCGCTTCGTCTAAAGCCATCAAGATACAACGTGTTGCACCTTCACCGCTTGGTGCAACCATGTCTGCACCGTCAGAGTTTGCAGCATACGCAACCACTTCAGCTAAAATATTTGCACCACGTGCTTGTGCGTGTTCAAGTGATTCAAGAACCACGAAACCACCACCACCTGCAATGACGAAACCATCACGGTCTGCAGAGTACGGACGAGATGCTGTTTCTGGTGTGTCGTTGTATTTAGAACACAAAGCACCCATCGCATCAAACAATAAGCTTTGTGACCAGTGATCTTCTTCACCGCCACCTGCAAGCATTAAATCTTGTTTACCCAATTGAATTAGGTTGTAGGCATAACCAATTGCATCGGCAGAAGTTGCGCATGCACTGGTAATTGAGTGCGCGATACCTTGTAATTTGAACGCAACACCCAAGTTTGCCGTAATGGTGTTCGACATGTTACGTGGTACGAAGAACGGGCCAATTTTACGTGCGCCTTTTTCTTCAAGTAGCTCAATCATTTCTGCAACAGATGCAGTTGAGTTACCGCCTGAACCACCCGCGATACCGTAACGTGGGTTGCCTGCTAAATCTTCTTGCTTTAAGCCCGCATGTTCAATGGCATCTACTGCAGCGTTGTAAGCGTACATCGCACACACGCCCATAAAGCGTTTTAATTTACGGTCAATGTGGTTAAAGTTTTGTTCTGCTGCTGCACTTACGTGGCTTTTGAAATTAAGTTCAGCATAAGTTGGGTTGGAACGTGTCCCAGAAATACCGTTTTGTAAAGAATGAGTCACAGCTTCTAAAGTATTACCAATGCACGAGTTAATGCCCATGCCGGTGATTACAACACGTTTCATCTACAGATCCCTTTTATGGTGATAATGTTGAGCCGAACACCGTGACTGCCAAGCAATCGCTGATACGGTATGACTCATGTCTTACAATTGAGTTCATAATAGCAGAAAGAATTTTGAATTCTTATGGCAAATATGATGCCACTTTGCAGGGAAGATCAAACCGCAGTGAAGCGGCAAATGAGATGCAGGAAGCCAACCAAAAGATACACAATCATATTGAGATAAACTTAGACTACACCTAGTATCTACCCATAAATCATAGAAATTAAAAATGAGGAGTAAGAATGTCAGATTCCAAGAATAAACAATCAAGCGGATTCTTCTCGAATGCGATTGGGGTGGCTAAAAAGCTCAGCAGTACAGGCATCCATGTATTGCAGCAAGTTGCACCGGGTACTGTAGCGAAGGATGAGCACAGTGCAAAATCAGGGCAAATTATTGAAGGTCAGGCACGTAGTTTTAGTGCTTTTCAAGCGCGTCAGTATGACAATCCTCAACACATGCTCAGACAGCATGTGCCACAAGTTTCACGTCAGCTTTTAGGACGTCACTATAATCGCGTCAATCAGGTAGCGAGTTTTGTGTCGCCCGATTTTTCCGACAAAATTTCAGATTATTTATTTGATCAGCTGAATAGTTTTACCTCCAATATTAGCTCTGTTGATGATGTGCTTGATCAAGCAGGTGTGCGCGATTTAGAAGAATTGACTCAAGATGTAGATCGTTCTAAACGAATTAGTCAGGCACTCGCAGAACAAAATAAATGGATTGCATCACTGCAAGGCGCATTGACAGGTGCAACAGGAGTAATCGGTTCAACTATTGATGTGCCTGCATCTATTGTGATGTCTTTGCGTACCATTTATCAGGTGGGACGTGCATACGGTTTTGAACTGAACAAAGACACCGAGCAAGAAATTGTTCAGTTTATTTTTAAACAAATTGATTTAGGCGTCATTGCAGAAAAGCAAGCGGTACTGATGGGGCTAAAAACCTTATCCAATATGCTGCAAACTCATGATGTGCATCAATTACAAAATATGCTCGGTTCAAGCAATGATTATGAGGCATTAAAGAAATACTTCTTGAATGAGCAAGGTCAAGTCAAATGGCCGTGGTTGAATCATGTACCTAAGTTTTCCATGTTGAATAAACTCACGCCTGTAGCAACCGCATCGGTGAGTGCAGTATATAGCTGGAAATTGGTGGAAGATGTGCATCACAAGGCACAGCAAGTGTTTTCCAATGCCCGTAGCTATTTAATTCAGCATAAAGACAGCAATTTATCAGCCATTCATGCATATGAAAAATCGTTGGAATTGCTGGCACAGGCTGCGCCTAAACTCTTGGAGCAATTGAAGGGCAATGAAGCTAAACATGCGGAGCAAGATGAATTAGTAGCGGGGCAAGAGCGCGCGGAATCTGCGCCGTCAGATGCTTTAGTGCAAACCGTATCAGACCATGAAAGTATCCGAGCGGTAAAAGTGCAGAAAAAATCGGACAAAGTGGAAACAACTGCAGCACAGCTCGATGAAAATATTCAGCAAGGTCTAGAAGAATTGGCAGATCAAATGCTAGAGCCACATGCTGAAGTTGCACCGCAAAAACCTGCTGTACCTGCAGAAGAAATTGATGAATATAGGCTGGAAGATGCTTTAGAGCCTGTGGAAGATTCAACCCAAGTGGCTGAAACTGTTTCGGAAAATCCAGTAACATCAAGTACAGAAACTGCAAAGCAGGTTACAAAAAAGCCGAGAACTCGTACAAGTACTCGCAAGCCAAAAGCTGAATAAAAACAAGTGATAAGTAGAAATTTGGTTGGTATTTTAACTGCCTATGAAATATTGACCATTTTTCTATCTTCGCTTACAATTGCATGCCCTCAAAAAGTAGTATGTTTTTGGGGCTTTTTATTAACGGGAGAATTGCCACATGGCAACAACAAATCAGTTGATCCGTAAGGGTCGTACGACTTTGGTTGAAAAATCAAAAGTTCCTGCGTTGAAGGCTTGTCCACAACGTCGTGGTGTTTGTACACGTGTTTACACAACTACACCTAAAAAACCTAACTCAGCAATGCGTAAAGTTTGCCGTGTTCGCTTAACTTCAGGTTTTGAAGTTTCTAGCTACATCGGTGGTGAAGGTCACAACCTACAAGAGCACAGTGTTGTTCTTATCCGTGGTGGTCGTGTTAAAGACTTACCAGGTGTACGTTACCATACCGTTCGTGGTTCTTTAGACTGTGCTGGTGTGAAAGATCGTAACCAGTCACGTTCTAAATACGGTGCTAAACGTCCTAAGAAATAATCTTTTAAAGATTAAGCCCTTAGTTCGTAGAACTGCAATCCTTTATCGTCTCGCTTGTCTGATTTCTGCATTTAATTTTGTGAAATTCAAGCGACGTGTAGTAAGGCCAGCGAAATGCACACGACACTTTGTGCTACGGCTGGATCACCCTGAAGTGTCATATTTATAGGTAGTTTAAAATGCCAAGACGTCGCGTAGTCGCTGCTCGTGAAATCCTTCCGGATCCTAAATTCAGCAGCCAAACAATCGCTAAATTCATGAACCACGTAATGCAAGATGGTAAAAAATCTATTGCTGAAAGTATCGTTTACGGTGCTTTAGACCGCGTTCAAGAAAAATCTAAAGTAGACCCAGTTGAATTTTTTGAAGCTACGCTTGAAAAAGTTCGTCCAATGGTCGAAGTAAAAGCACGCCGTGTTGGTGGTGCTACTTATCAAGTTCCTATGGAAGTACGCCCATCCCGTCGTACTGCTTTAGCGATGCGTTGGTTGGTAGATGCTGCTGCTAAGCGTTCTGAAAAAACTATGGCGTTACGTCTTGCTGGCGAGTTGCTTGATGCATCTGAAGGTAAAGGCGCGGCGATCAAAAAACGTGAAGATGTGCACCGTATGGCTGAAGCCAACAAAGCCTTCTCTCACTACCGTTTCTAAGCGGATAAAACAGGCCCTAATCAGGAGGGTGATGAATCGGTTGTCACTGAATTGTCATCAAATCGCTTTAAGTTGCTAGGCAGCTTAAAGCGTCCTGTTTTAAACAACAAAATTTAGGAATGCTAGAAATCATGGCACGTCAAACCCCAATTTCTCGTTACCGTAACATTGGTATCTCTGCGCACATCGATGCGGGTAAAACAACAACTTCAGAACGTATTTTGTTCTATACAGGTGAAAGTCACAAACTTGGTGAAACTCACGAAGGTTCAGCAACAACTGACTGGATGGAACAAGAGCAAGAACGTGGTATTACTATTACCTCAGCAGCTGTAACATGCTTCTGGAAAGGTATGGGTAACCAATTTGACCAACACCGTATTAACGTAATTGACACCCCAGGACACGTTGACTTCACAATCGAAGTTGAGCGTTCTATGCGTGTTCTTGACGGTGCATGTATGGTTTACTGTGCTGTAGGTGGTGTACAACCTCAGTCTGAAACTGTATGGCGTCAAGCAAACAAATATAAAGTACCTCGTTTAGCGTTCGTGAACAAAATGGACCGTACAGGTGCAAACTTCTTTCGCGTTGTTGAACAAATGAAAACTCGCTTGGGTGCAAACCCAGTGCCTATCGTTGTTCCAGTGGGCGCAGAAGACACATTCACAGGTGTTGTTGACTTAATCGAAATGAAGTCAATCATCTGGGATGAAGCTTCACAAGGTATGAAGTTTGAATACGGTGAGATTCCAGCTGACCTTCAAGCAACTGCTGAAGAATGGCGTACTAACATGGTTGAAGCTGCTGCAGAAGCATCAGAAGAACTCATGGACAAGTACCTAGAAAATGGCGAACTTTCTAAAGAAGAAATCGTTGCTGGTTTACGTCAACGTACATTAGCGGGTGAAATTCAACCTGCAATGTGTGGTTCGGCGTTCAAAAACAAAGGTGTTCAACGTATGTTGGACGCAGTAATTGAATTCTTACCTGCACCAACTGACGTTGAAGCGATCAAAGGTATCTTAGACGACAAAGACGAAACTGAAGGTTCTCGTGAAGCGTCTGACGAAGCTCCTTTCGCAGCGTTAGCGTTCAAAATCATGAACGACAAATTCGTTGGTAACTTAACGTTCGTACGTGTTTACTCTGGTGTTCTTAAAGCGGGTAGCCCGGTTTATAACCCAGTGAAAATGAAGCGTGAGCGTATTGGTCGTATCGTACAGATGCACGCAAATGACCGTCACGACATCGAAGAAATTCGTGCAGGTGACATCGCAGCGTGTGTAGGTCTTAAAGATACAACCACTGGTGATACATTATGTGACGAAAACCACGTAATTACACTAGAGCGTATGGAATTCCCAGAGCCAGTAATTGCATTGGCTGTTGAACCTAAAACTAAAGCTGACCAAGAAAAAATGTCAGTTGCTTTAGGTCGCTTGGCGAAAGAAGATCCATCATTCCGCGTTCGTACAGACGAAGAATCTGGTCAAACGATCATTGCGGGTATGGGCGAGCTTCACCTTGACATCATCGTTGACCGTATGAAGCGTGAATTCAACGTAGAAGCGAACATTGGTAAACCAATGGTTGCATACCGCGAAACGATCAAAAAGACGATTGAGCAAGAAGGTAAATTCGTACGTCAAACTGGTGGTAAAGGTAAATTCGGTCACGTATTCGTACGTTTAGAGCCGCTTGATCCTGAAGCTGGTAAAGACTACGAATTCGCTGAAGAAGTTGTAGGTGGTGTAGTACCTAAAGAATTCTTCGGTGCAGTAGACAAAGGTATCCAAGAACGTATGAAGAATGGTGTCTTGGCTGGTTACCCAGTTGTAGGCATTAAAGCGACATTATTCGACGGTTCTTACCACGATGTCGACTCTGACGAATTATCGTTCAAAATGGCGGGTTCTTACGCATTCCGTGACGGTTTCATGAAAGCAGATCCTGTTCTTCTTGAGCCAATCATGAAAGTTGAAGTAGAAACTCCAGAAGACTACATGGGCGATATCATGGGTGACTTAAACCGTCGTCGTGGTATGGTTCAAGGTATGGACGACTTACCTGGTGGTACTAAAGCAATTCGTGCAGAAGTTCCACTTGCAGAGATGTTTGGTTACGCAACACACATGCGTTCTATGTCTCAAGGTCGTGCGACTTACTCTATGGAATTTGCTAAATATGCTGAAACTCCACGTAACGTGGCAGATGGCATCATTGCTAAATTCCAGTCTGGTGGTAAAAAAGGTGACGACGAGTAATCTTTCGATTACTATAAGCGCAAACTAATTCATAGTTAAAAAACCTAATGCTCATGGAGTGATCCTCCATGAGTTGTTTTAAAAAGGAAGATCTCATGGCTAAGGCTAAGTTCGAACGTAATAAGCCACACGTTAACGTGGGCACAATCGGTCACGTTGACCATGGTAAAACAACTTTAACAGCTGCGATTGCTACAGTATGTGCACGTAAGTTTGGTGGTGAAGCGAAAGATTACGCTG